>JASGCE010000351.1 GCA_030054295.1 Minisyncoccota bacterium | reverse complement strand
AATCTGTTAAGCTCTTCAAAACTATCCTTTAAAAAATACTATAGTTATTATCAAAATCTTAAGTCCTATGAACTGTTTTTGAAGCTCTTTAACTATTCGATTCTGGTCTTACCGGTGGTGGGTTTTCTGCTCGGTCTTTGGCTGGATAGTGATCTGCTCAGTCTGATCCTCTGTCGGATTGCCCTGGCCTTGACGGTCATTCCCTTGATTCTTCATGTTCGCAAGGACCCGATGAGCGAAGACCTGAACAGTTGGGGGATGTTTGTTCTCGCCGCCATCCTATCGTTTGTTGCCCTTGACCGGATCGATCCCTTGGTCTTGCTGGTGGTGATTACAGCATTTTTATCCGTGGTGATTCCGTGGTTTGCCATCTATCGTGTTCAGTCGGGCAACCCCAAGAATTTGGAATCGATTTTGCTGCATATGAAATATATCAGCAATGCCGATGGCGCGACGATCTACGAGGTTCTGCCCGACAAACCCGACGAGATGGCCTTTCGCGTCGTGATCAACAGTTCGCTCAATATTCAGATGGGTGGAACCTCGGGCAAGCCGGTGGTGCTTAAGAACCTGCATATCCGTGACCACCGGGGCGCACCCAATTTGACCACCATGGCGACCAGTGTCTTTCACACCATGAAGACCCTCCATATTTCCGACATTTATCAGGATACGGCGGGATTCAATCTCAAGGGTTCGTTTGAATTTGACAAGGCGCAGAACTATCGCACCCAGTCGATTCTGACCGTGCCCTTGATATCAAAACTCGGCAAGGTGGTGGGGGTGGTGCAGCTGATTAATCCGATCGATTCGGTCACCGGCAAACCAGTCGATTTTACCGCCGAGCAGATTGACGAACTGGTTAGTCTAGGCAATTCCGCCGGCGAGGCCTTGGAAACCCTGGTGATTTTGCGGCACATCAAGAATCCGGTGGTGGCCCTGTTTGTCAGCATCATGTCACGGGTAGCGGTTGGCTCAATCCGCGTGATCAATGCCATCACCAAAGAGAATTTCTTGAAGATTTGAGGTTTTGAGTATGTTTATGAAATGTTGAATCAATGAAATTTTAACTGCTCCCCCTCCCTTTAGGAAACCCTGAAAAAGTCATTTTTTTGTCACTCTGAGCGTCGTCGCGCTT
>JASGCE010000136.1 GCA_030054295.1 Minisyncoccota bacterium | reverse complement strand
GAATGGTCAGCAACCAACAGCACCGAAAAATCCGACAGGACAAAGGCACGAGTCAGGGCGACAAAGGATAGTGCCACCAGGGCAAGCTGCACCACCGCCGCAAAACGAGAGATCGCCAGTTCCCCCCGCCCCAAACCATAGACCAACTGCGCGAACGATAATACCGCCGCCAGAATTAAGGCATAGTGACCAATTTCAATGAACATAAGTTTATTCTAATGTGCTTCTATTCCGTGATTTTAGGCAATGGTCTGGGAGTAATAAATTCTAACATTTCACTATAGAGACGCTTGGCATCACTTAGCATATTTTTACTCGCCTTTTCTGGCTTAAGGTTCATAACTGCTTGCCAAGGATTATCATATTTCTCCTTTGCACAATAAACTGCCGTTGCCATTAATTCCAAAACAACTGCATTGGAATCCTTCAGTTTAATAATAAAATTAGACCTATCCGTATTTTGTACCACTGACGATTCTGCTAGAGAAAAAATTGAATAAAAACTCCCCCAATCGGTATAGGTAATTTCTTCCCTGATTAAACTATTATTTGAGCTGGCAGCAGCCACAACTTCACTATAGGGACCATAATATTTATAGCCATATTGCAAGTCATCCTCAAATCCAACAACTGTTAAAAGATAGGCAATTTTTTGCAAACGAGTACGACCAACAATCACACCGCCTCCATCAGCAATTATGGAAGCGACTCTTTTTTCAATTGAATCTACATCGACACTGTTCATAGTCTACCCCGTAATAATCTTAGTTATGGAATTAATAATTTCATCCTGATCTCTACGAACATAGAATCTTAAAAATTTGTAAGTTTCAAGACTTTTTATGACCTTTGAAATCATCGAAATATCTTTAAAACTATCTTTTCCTGTTCTTGCAATTATTGAGCCAAAAGGATAGTTTTCCTGCTTAAGTTTATATGGATTTCTGTCACCTTCGTCCATAATTACAGACTTGATTTCATTGTTTTTATCAATAAATTCTGAAATTACTTTAGTTTTAATTTCAGAAATTCTTTCGTCTAGTCTTACTTCATCATAAATTTGGCTTTGCAATATCTTATAGACATCGATGCAACTATAAATTTGCCGATTTTTTATGCTTTGAGAGTAAAATCTAATAACCTCATCTTCAGAATTTTCTAATAATGGTAAACTTCCGTAGAATATTGAATCGTCTAAATTATAATGATGGTATGAGAAATCTCCTTTAATATAGGATGAAAACAATTTAATGATCGGATTATTATTTGTTAATCCAATATTTTCACTTTTGTCTATAGTTAATAAATAGAAAATTCTAAGCACTAATTCGGTAAAGAACTTTTCAATACCACGGGTTGTTTTATGAAAATATACAGTTTGATGTAGTTGAAGGTTACCTAAAATATAGGCTTCGATTGCCAAAATATTTTTTGGATTGATAACAAAGCTTTGTACCTTGCTTGAATTATTATCATCTGTCCCAATGGGAACTTTACCAACTTCTAAATTTGAAAGAATCCAATCAAAATCAATTCCCGCATGTTGAGTTCCAGTCATAAATCGATCTCGCCGCATGTAATCAAGTCGATCCGCATCAAATTGACTAGATACAATCGAATTATAGATTGATAAAATTGGCTTCTTTTCATTTTTTAGTGAAGTAATTTCATTAGTATTAACTTTACCCTCAGTATTAACCATCATGGCTACATCTTGCGCAAATCCACTTCCTAGGTTTGATAAAATCGAACCAATTTCTGAATTTAGAATCAACTCCAGACTCATATGCTCATGAGCATTGTAATTAAATTTATATTTTTTTGCTGCTATGGATATTGCCCCTTCGTAAGCATGGCTAAAAGGACCATGACCCACATCATGTAAGAGTGCAGCTGCAAGTGCAATTCGCTCTTTAGATTCCGACCTCGTACTGTTTTTTGCAATCACCCCTGCCAGTTGCCTTGCAGTATGAAACACCCCCAAACTATGGGCAAAGCGACTGTGAGTCGCACCAGGATAGACCAGTTCTGAAAACCCGAGTTGTTTGATTCTCCGCAATCTTTGAAAGGTCGGAGTCTGCACCACATCCCACATGGTTTTTTCAAATTCATCCTGCATGTCAAAAGTGATGACACTGTGAATCGGGTCTCGGATTCTTTGATATCGTTCTGTTGCACTCATCTTTTAAACTCCCATTAAAAGACAGATCAAAATCTTGTAATCAGATTTGAACAAACTAGCAACTGATTTTTTGCAACCAAAGCCTATTCCGCCTTACCCGTCTCCGCCCCACGCCATTTGCCGGAATTCTTCAGGCTCTCGGCGACTTCTTTGGGCATGTAGTTTTCGTCGTGTTTGGCCAGGATGGTGGTGGCGGTAAAAAGGTTGGCTGCCGTCCAGCTGCCCTCCGCCACCACGCCCTGGCCTTCGCGGAACAGGTCGGGCAGGCTGCCGCGATAGTTCACCGCGACCTGCTGATTTAGGTCGGTGATACGGAACCTGATTCCCAATCCATCACTGTCGCGCAAAACAGATCCCTGCTCCACCAGACCCCCCAGGCGGAACCGCCGTCCTTCGGGAATCTGTTGCGCCATTGCCTCGGTCGGGCCGTAAAAAAACACCAGACTATCGCGAAAGGCTAGCAGCACCAGCGCGGTCGAGACCATCACAGCCGCCAATATCGCCAGAACCAGCACCAGTCGGCGGTGTTTGCGTTTCATGGACTACCCCGTTTTTTTATCGCCCGCTTCAAACGGATTTGGCTGCTGACCAGCAATCCAAGCGTCACGACCATCACAATCCCATAGGCCGACCAGATATAGGCGCCATAGGGAGTCATGGTAATAAAATCGCTAAAACTGGCAAAATAATTTCCCATTTTTTTATGGCCTATTCCATCTGCGGGCGGTTGATCTCTTTAAGGTAGTTTTTGCGCTCCATCACCGCGGCGCGAAAATTCATCAACCAGAGATAGACAAAAAAACTCATATAGCCGACCACCATCAGCAGCAGCGGAATCAGCATCGGCAAGGCGATGGTCGGTTTACCCAAACGCATAACGGATGCCGGTTGGTGGAGACTATGCCACCAGTCCACCGAAAATTTAATAATCGGCAGGTTGACACTCCCCACCAAGACCAAAATGGCGGCGAGTTTCTCTCCCTTCAACGGATTGTCAAAGGCCCGCACCAGCGACAAATAGCCAAGATAGATAAAGAACAGCACCAATACCGAAGTCAGCCTGGCATCCCACACCCACCAGGTGCCCCACATTGGCTGGCCCCAAATTGACCCCGTGACCAAACAGAGCGCGGTAAAGACCGCCCCCAGCGGAGCCGCCGAGCGGCAGGCCAGATGGGCCAGTGGATGCTGCCAAATCAAACCAACCGCGCTAACCACCGCCATAATCCCATAGACCATGGTCGCCAGCCAGGCGAAGGGAACATGAATATACATAATCCGCACCGCCTGCCCCTGCTGATAATCGGCGGGCGAATTGATGAGGGCATAATAGAGTCCGACCATAATCAATATCGCCGCCATCAACCCGGCCACCGGTTGTAATAACTCCGCCCATTTGACGATGGTCTTGGGGTTTGTGAACTGTTTCATAGTCCTATCCTGACATTCCGCAGCGACTATGCCCGAGATTGTGATAAAATTCGAGTCGTTAGAATTTGCAATCGTGCAATTGCAAAATCCCAAGGCTTGGGTTAGACCTAGAGACAAACCATTTAGGAAATTCGCAGAATGACTTCACTTAAGATTCTTGCCGACCAAGCCCGTTCCTGGCCCTTCGAGGAGGCGAAAAGACTCCTGACCCGTTTTGCCCAGCAGCCGCCCGCTAAGGGCTATGCCCTGTTCGAAACAGGCTATGGCCCATCGGGTCTGCCCCATATTGGCACCTTTGGCGAGGTTGTTCGCACCACCATGGTCAGGCAGGCCTTCCAACGCATATCCGACATTCCGACGCGGCTTTTTGCCTTCTCCGACGATATGGATGGATTGCGCAAAGTGCCAGAGAATGTGCCGAACCGCGAGATGATGGCCAAACACCTCGGCAAGCCCTTGACCCAGGTGCCTGACCCCTTTGGCACCCACCCGAGTTTTGGTGAACATAATAATGCCCGGCTCTGCGCCTTTTTGGATGGTTTTGGTTTTGAATATGAATTTCAATCCTCGACCGACTGGTATAGATCAGGTCGTTTTGATGCGGCATTGATGCAGGTGCTGCGGCATTACGATGCGATTAAGGCGATCATGTTGCCGACGCTTGGGCCAGAACGGCGAGCGACCTACTCCCCCCTGATGCCCATCTGCCCACGGCGCGGTATCGTCTTGCAGGTGCCGATGGAATCGACCGACCCGGTGGCTGGCACCATCAGCTACCGCGATGACGAGACCGGCAAGCTGGTCGAGGTCGAGGTCACCGGCGGCAGGGTCAAGTGCCAGTGGAAGGCCGATTGGGCGATGCGTTGGTATGGACTGGCGGTCGATTACGAAATGTCGGGCAAGGATCTGATCCCCACGGTTGCCCTCAGCCAGAAGATCTGCCGCGTGCTGGGGGCGACTCCGCCCGAATCCTTCAGCTATGAACTGTTCCTTGATCAGAATGGCGAAAAGATCTCCAAGTCGCGCGGCAATGGTTTGGCGGTGGAGGAGTGGCTGCACTATGCCCCGCCCGAATCGCTGGCCCTCTACATGTATCAACAGCCGCGCCGCGCCAAGCGACTCTATTTTGATGTGATCCCAAAGGCGGTCGATGAATATCTGTCGCACCTGTCCAGCTTTTCTACCGAAGCCCCAGCGGCGCAGCTGGAGAATCCAGTCTGGCATATTCACAATGGCCAGCCACCGGCCCATGATGTGCCGATCAGCTTTGCCATATTGCTCAATCTTGCCTCGGTGGTTCATGCCGAGGACCCTGCCGTGCTGTGGGGCTTCATCAGCCGTTACTGCCCGGGTGTGACCGCCGAGACCTCGCCCTTTTTGGCCCAGATGGTGCAGTTTGCTCTGGTCTATTACCAAGACCGAGTCCGCCCCCATAAGGTTTTTGTCACCCCCGATGACAATGCCCGCGCGGCCTTGGGCGAATTGGCCAAACGACTGACTGCGGCGGGGGCGGCGGTCGATGGCGATTCCGAAGCCCTGCAAAATATCATCTTTGCGGTGGGTAAGGAATTCCCCTTTGCGACATTGCGCGACTGGTTCAAGACCATCTATCAGGTGCTGCTGGGACAGGAGGAGGGGCCGCGTATGGGCTCCTTCATCGCCCTCTATGGTCGTACCGAGACGATTAAACTGATCGAACAAAGGTTGGGGTAGGGCAATAGGCTGTTTAACAGAATCCGATCACCTCCGCACCCTCTTCACCCCCAGAACCACGGCTGCGATTGCCATCAACAGGGCCAGTCCGATTGGCAATCCGACCGGGCCAAATCCGCTCATCAAGGCCCCGCCATAGCTTGCCCCCACGCTACAGCCAAGGCCATAGGCGATCGAGAAACCGGTCGTCACCACCATCAGGTTTTTCCGCCGATAGGTCTCGCCCATCTCGGTCAGGGCGAGATTATAGATACTGACCACCAGCCCTCCCGCCAGCAATGCCAAGGGCCAGGCGAGCCATGGCATTTGCCGCAGCAACAAAAATCCCAGCAGGCACAGAGCAGCAAAGACACAGGTCCAGATCTGCAACCAACCGCGATCAAAACGATCTGCCAACCAGCCGATGGGCAGGGCGATGATCACCTCGCCCAGGGTATAGGCCAGCAGGATTCCGACCGCAAATTCGGTCGAGAATCCAAGGCCAGTGCCAAAAATCGGCAGCATCGAATAGGCTGCGGTTTCGACCACGCCATTCAGGCTGGCCATCGCCAATATTCCGCCAGCCGCCAATAGAATCCGCCAATCGGTCTTGCCTGATGACTCGGTCTCCACTGCGGTTTCGCCCTTGACCTTGGGAAAAACAAGAAGGGCTAGACTTGCCAGTAACGACAGAGTGACCATAAAGATGAGCGGCCTGGCACCGGTAAATCCGGTGAGATAGGTCGCCGCCGGCCCGAACATAAATCCCAGCGAATAGATGGCTTGGAAAATCGCATTAATCCGACCGCGATATTGGTCTGGGGCATGGTGGTTGAGCCAGGCCTCGGTCGCTACCCACAAGGCGGCCAGGGCGGCACCAAGGATAAATCTTAAAACAAACCACCACCACAGAACCTCCGAGACAAAAAACCCGAGCAGAGCCAAACTACAGAGACCAAAGGCAAATAGACTGAAGCGATGATAGCCGAGATGATTCAAAAGCCGCGGAAACCACGGGGCGAAAATAACCACGGCAATCAGGCTGATGCTGGCGTTAAAACCAATCAGCAGACTGCTGACCCCTTGCGATTCTAGATGGAGCGAAAAATAGGGGAAACTAAAGCCAAAGATCATCGCCTCGATAAAGGCAACCAGGGTAATCAGTCCACAGATAAACAATGGCTGGCGATGGGCAGGATTGAGTCTATTTAGTATAGTAAACATTTTTACCCCTTTCACTTGAGAATTCAAAAACTCAAGTGCGTAATTTAGATTAAAATTTGTGGGGGGCGGATGCCCCCCGTCTCACTTCGTTCGACTCCCC
>JASGCE010000350.1 GCA_030054295.1 Minisyncoccota bacterium | reverse complement strand
CGCAAGGAGGCGAAAATCTAAGCGCGCCTATCTCCCCCTGCTAGGGGGAGACAATCCGAATTTCGAGTTTTCATTTCTTCCTCTAACCGCCTTTAACCTTACCCACGAGTTTTATCGCCATGAAGAATCCCCCCTCCGTCACTCTTCACCCGAGTCTATTTCCCTTACTCTTTGTTCTGCTGTGGAGTACCGGTTTTATCGGGGCTCGTTTGGGTTTGCCCTATGCCGATCCCTATAGTTTTTTGTCGATCCGACTCTTGGCGGCATCTTTGCTGATGGCGGCCATTGCCTGGTTTGGTCGCGCCACCTGGCCAAAGGGAGGTGACCTGCGGCACAGTCTGGTCTCGGGGCTGCTCATCCATCTCGGCTATTTGGGCGGAGTCTTTACCGGAGTCTGGATGGGATGCCCCCCCGCGGTAGGGGCCCTGGTGACCGGTCTGCAACCCTTGTTTACCGGCCTTTTTGCTGCGGTGTTTTTGGGCGAGAAACTAACCCGCAGTTTAATCCTGGCCTTGCTGCTTGGACTGGCTGGGGTGGTGATTGTATTGTCGGGCAATCTATCCTTCGACAACTATAATCACTATTCCTTGATCCCGATTGTCTTTGCCCTCTTCTCCATCACCTTTGGCACCATCTATCAAAAGAGGTTTTTTGGTCAAACCGACATTCGGGCGGGTTCGGCGGTTCAGTATCTATTGTGCGGAGTTATTTTTGCCCTGCCGAGTTTGCTAGCCCTCATCTGGCCGGGTCACGGGATTCCTTCGGTTTTGGATATTAAATGGACGGGGGAGTTTTGGTTTGCTTTGGTCTGGCTGACTCTGATTCTGTCGGTGGTATCGATAGCTTTGCTCTTTTGGTTGATAAGGGCCTATTCGGCGGCGCGAGTCTCCAGCCTGATGTATCTGGTGCCGCCGACGACGGCCATTATGGCCTGGCTTATTTTTGGCGACCCCCTGTCCTGGCGGACGGTTTTTGGCATGGTGCTGGTAATCATCGCCCTGGTCTGGAGCGAGCGCGCCCGAAGATCGCAAGCCGCCGTAACCGCGTGATCCTGTGCCTTCCATTCTAAGCCAAATTTGCGATTTATCGGCAAGAGCCTCTATACTATAAACAAAGAATCATCATAGTGATTTGAAGCTTTGCGCCTACAGGGATCATGG
>JASGCE010000349.1 GCA_030054295.1 Minisyncoccota bacterium | reverse complement strand
GCTGAAGCAATGGGGGCTTTGGTGCAATCTTCTAAATCAGTCGTTAAAAATTGATACCCAACCCCGCGCCGATGAAGAGGGCGAGGGGGCCGGCCATGCTGGTGTAGGTTATTGCGCCGGATGTTGCGGTGCCGCTGACCGAACCTTCCGACCCGAAATAACGCACGTTGAAAAGTTCGTGAATGTATTTAACATTGATGTCGAAATGCAACAGGTTATTGTCATATTCCAAAGCAACCTGTGGCGCCAACACAAAACCCGCGTCGTCCTTCGCCGAACCGCCAGATGATTCAGTGGGGGTGTTGTTGGTTGGGGGTTCAGTGATATTATTGGTAACCAAACCCAGCGTCGTTTTTAATTTGGTTTGTTGGGCAAGCGTCAGCTTATCCCATGTTGTTGGATTCATGGTTACCGCCACATTAGTGGCCGATACCGGTTCAAATATATTTCCCGAAGAGTTTAGCAAACCATTAATTCCGAGGATTGTTGCGTTAGAACCAAAAACCTGACTCCACACAGTGTAAGCTATTGGATTAGTTGAATCACTAACAAAAGTTACTAGTTTACCATTATTCAGCGCCTCAACAATTTGCGCATCGCTCAAACCGTTTACCGCATTAACATAACCACCATTAAGTTTATTACATTTGTTCATGGCGCCGTCTGCTAAAGAAGCATCCAAGCTTGTACTGCCTTTGCTATCTGAAAATACTAATCCGGATGGCAGCTCACTATTAGCAGAAACGCAATTTCCAGTAAGCGATGGTTGCGAACTAAAAATATTCAATGGTATCGCGGAAGAAGTATAAAATACCGCCCCGCCCGCCACTTTTGTGCCGGCCTTGCTTTGCGCGCCGCCGACCGCTGTTTTGTTTGCCCAGCTGACATCTGACAGGCTGAAACCAACACCCAACCCAACCCGCAAACCCCAATTGTCGGCGGAATCCAATTTAAATCGGTAACTGGGGGTAATGGTCATTACGTGATATGGCGCGTCGTAATTAAATTGCGTGCCCTGGCCGTCTGTCCCCAAGCCAGTCCATTTATGGTTAAAACCCAAATAATCGGCGGATAAACCAAATCCGGTTTTACTCGTCCAACCAAGAGATACGCCGTAACCAACCCCGCCGGTCGCGGTGGAGGTATTACCGCCGATGCTGGGGCTTGACG
>JASGCE010000348.1 GCA_030054295.1 Minisyncoccota bacterium | reverse complement strand
TCTTTCTCACTCAGATAGGGTTCTGTCTATCTGTCTGGAAGAGAAGGGTCTCTCTGCCTGACTTGAAGAGAGGAGTTTCTCTACCTGACTGGAACTGACGGATGATCTCTGCCTGACACACAGAGAGGGTTCTCTCTATTTGACAGAGAGAATGCTTTTTCTGTCTCACTCAGAGAGGGGTCTCTCTACCTGACTGGAAGAGAGGTGTCTCTGTACCTGAGTCTCTCTACCTGACTAGAACTGAAGGATGATCTCTGCCTGAGGGTTCTCTCTATTTGACAGAAACAAAATGCTTTTCTGTCTCACTCAGAGAGGGGTCTCTCTACCTGACTAGAAGAGAAAGGTCTCTCTGTCTCACTAAGAGATGGGGGGTCTCGCTTCCTGACTGGAACTGAAAGGTGATCTTCGCCTGACACAGAGAGAGGGGTCTCTCTATCTGACAGAAAAAGAATGATCTTTCTGTCGCACTTAGAGAGGGGTCTCGCTACCTGACTGATAGAGAGAGATCTCTCTACCTGACGGGAAGAGAGGTGTCTCTCTACCTGACTGGAAGTGAGAGGTATCTCTACCTGCCTTGAATAGAGGGGTCTCTCTACCTGACTGGAAGGCAGGGGTCTCTCTACCTGACTGGAAGGCAAGGGTCTCTTAACCTGACTTGAAAAGAGGGGTCTCTCTACCTGATTGGAAGGCAGGGGACTTTCTACTTAACTGGAAAGAGAGGGGTCTCTACCTGACTGGAACTGAAGGATGATCTCTGCCTGACACAGAGAGAGGAGTCTCTCTATCTAACAGAAAGAGAATGCTCTTTCTGTCTCACTCAGAGAGGGTGCTGTCAATCTGTCTGGAAGAGAAGGGTCTCTCTACCTTACTGGAACTGAAGGATGATCTCTGCCTGAGGGGTCGCTTAATTTGACAGAAAGTAAATCCTTTTTCTGTCTCACTCAGAGAGGGGTCTCTCTACCTGACTGGAAGAGATGAGTCTCTCTACCTGACTGGAACTGAAGGATGATCTCTGCCTGAGGGGTCTCTTAATTTGACAGAAAGTAAATCCTTTTTCTGTCTCACTCAGAGAGGGGTTTCTCTACCTGACTGGAAGGGAGGGGTCTCTCTGTCTCACTCAGAGACGGGGGTCTCTCTACCTGACTGGAAGGGATGGTTTCTCTGTCTCACTTGGAGATAAG
>JASGCE010000347.1 GCA_030054295.1 Minisyncoccota bacterium | reverse complement strand
CGCTTGACGATGGAGCCGGTGGCGAAGTTGCGGACGACCAGTTCGATGGGGATGATTTCGACCTGGCGCACCAGTTGCTCGCGCATATTCAGTCTTTTGATCAGGTGGTGCGGGATGCCGATTTCGCCCAGGCGGGTTAGCAGATATTCGGATATGGCGTTGTTCAGAACCCCTTTGCCGTCGATGATGGCGTGTTTAAGGGCGTTGTTGGCGGTGGCATCATCTTTAAAATACTGCACGAGGGTGCCGGGTTCGGGGCCTTCAAAGAGGGTCTTGGCCTTGCCGTCGTAAATTTTGGTACGCCGTGCCATGGAGGGTCTTTTCTGTTGGGGTGAGGATATGATTTGGCTCTGCTATAGCAGCTTTTGCGGGTGGGTTCAACAGGGCGGGAGAAGTTATCTAAATCGAGAAAATCTAAAAAAGAAAAACAAAAATCAAAAAAGAAAAGCGGTTTGGCTGCAAGCCAATGCGCGAAGCGCAGGAGCGGCCTGAGCAATTTTTCTTCAAATTGTTGAAACTGAAAATCTCAACCAATTCTTGGATTTTTTTAAAATAGATTTAAACCATTTGAAGCGCCGCAGGCATTCAAGCCGACCGCACAATTAGGAATCATTTTTTTGAAAAGTAGCGCGTTCGTTTACTCCCAATGAATTATTTATCCTTACTCGCTTGCGAACGCAGTGAGCAAAAATGCGAGTAAGGGTAAATAATTCATAAGAACGCGCTGTAATAGACCCACTAACGCCATCGGTTCGGGCTCGGCTAGTCTGACCCAAACAGCCCCGCAAAGACCATTTACCATCGTCGAATTTTAGGTGGGGCAGCTTTGGAATGTCAGACTGCGCCGACCCTCACCTCGGCGGGCTGGCTTCGCCTTTAAGGGGTTTCACCCCTTAAAAATCCCCGAACAAGGCTCCGCCTTGTAACCGTTTACTTAGTATTTGTCATTCCCCGCCAGGTTGCTTAGCCTGCGAAGCAACCGCAGACGGGGAATCTCGCTTCCTTTTGGAAACCCTGAAAAACTCTAGTTTAAAGACAGTCAGGCAACCCCCCTTAGTCTCACTAAGCCGTAAACGGCTAAGTTCGACTATTCCCCCCTTCTAAAGAAGGGGGGATAAAGCATAAGGATTACAATGTCTTATACCTCCCCTTCTTTAGAAGGGGAGGATAGAAAACCTTAGCGAAGCCGAAG
>JASGCE010000346.1 GCA_030054295.1 Minisyncoccota bacterium | reverse complement strand
GATCGGATTCGCAGTTGGTCCTATGGCGAGGTCAAGAAGCCCGAAACCATCAACTACCGCACCTTCAAGCCTGAACGGGATGGGCTGTTCTGTGCGCGGATCTTCGGGCCGGTCAAGGATTACGAATGTCTCTGCGGCAAGTATAAACGCATGAAATATCGCGGCGTCCATTGCGAAAAATGCGGCGTCGAGGTTACTCAGCAAAAGGTGCGGCGCGAGCGGATGGGCCATATCGAACTGGCCAGTCCGGTTGCCCATATTTGGTTCTTGAAGTCGCTGCCGTCGCGGATTGGCCTGCTGCTCGACATGCCCTTAAAGGACCTCGAGCGGATTCTTTATTTTGAATCCTATGTGGTTTTGGATTCGGGCCTGTCGCCGCTCAAGATGCGTCAGTTGCTGTCGGAGGAGGAATATATCAAGGCGGTCGATGACTATGGCGATCAATTTACCGCCAAGATCGGGGCCGAGGCTCTGCGCGACCTGATGAAGGATATCAATCTGGTCGAAGAACTCGAGACCATGAAGGTTGAACTGCGCACGACCAATTCCGAAGCCCGCCGTAAAAAGCTGGTCAAGCGGCTGAAGCTGGTCGAGGCCTTTAGTCAGTCCAACACCCGCCCCGAATGGATGATTATGGAAGTGGTGCCGGTGATTCCGCCCGAACTGCGCCCCCTTGTGCCGCTGGATGGTGGCAGGTTTGCGACTTCTGATTTGAATGATCTCTATCGTCGAGTCATTAACCGCAATAATCGCTTGAAGCGGCTGATGGAGCTCAAGGCCCCCGACATTATTGTCCGTAACGAAAAACGCATGTTGCAGGAGGCCGTTGACGCATTGTTTGACAATGGTCGTCGCGGTCGGGTCATTACCGGCCCCAATAAGCGGCCGCTCAAGTCGCTGTCGGATATGCTTAAGGGTAAGCAGGGTCGATTCCGTCAGAATCTGCTGGGTAAGCGGGTTGACTTCTCGGGCCGCTCGGTGATTGTGGTCGGGCCGGAACTCAAGCTGCATCAGTGCGGTCTGCCCAAAAAAATGGCCTTGGAACTGTTCAAGCCCTTTATTTTTGCCAAGCTCGAGCTCTATGGCATGAGTACGACCGTCAAGGCATCCAAGCGGATGGTAGAGAAAGAAAGGCCGGAGATTTGGGAAATCCTCGAGGAGGTGATCCGCGAACATCCGGTCATGCTCAACCG
>JASGCE010000135.1 GCA_030054295.1 Minisyncoccota bacterium | reverse complement strand
ATAATTGAGGGGCTTATGCCCCTCAAACTCCCCGCTGGATTGCCAGCCGCTCAAAACGAGCGGCGGCAATGACGAACATAGAGAGTTACTGAAACCTAAACGAAATTTTGAATTCTCAAGTGAAGATAGTATAACTTAAAAATCGCAGCAGCGACCGTTCTTTTCCCAGTCGCCGTAGCGGGTTGGCTCGGGGCCCTTGGCTCCGCCGATTTCTTTTGGGATAGAGGGCGTGGGTTTTAATTCGCCCTTGCTTTGGTCAGAATCGTCAGCGGGAGTAGTGTCAGGTGTCATTATAAATAGTTCCATCAAGAGCAAAGTTAAGATCGTCGAACCCACCAGCCTATCGCCGCGGGCCATTGCGGTAAAACTGCTGGCTGCGGTTTTAGAACAGCGGCAACCGCTCGATAGTTTGGTCGGATATGATGGGGCCAGTCTAGCAATAAACAGCAGCGGCGGCGAGGGGCTGATTCGCAAACTCCAGCAACAGGTGCAATCCCTGCCTTCACGAGACCGCGCCTTTGTTCGGCTGTTGGTGGTGACGGCCCTTCGCCATCTGGGGGAGATCGACCATCTGCTCGCCGAGCGGCTGCGCCTTGAATTCCGCCCCAAGGACGAGGCAGCGCGGCATCTGCTGCGGCTCGGTCTGGTACAATGTCTTTGGCTCGAGACTCCAGCCCATGCCGCGGTCAATGCGACGGTGGCGGCCTGTGAAGAGCTCGAGATTGCCCATCTTAAACCTCTGGTCAATGGTGTACTGCGTGCCCTCTATCGGCAAAAGGAGATTGAATCGCCCTTAAAGAGCCTCGATGGTTTTGTCCTCAATCTCCCAACCTGGCTGCGGCAATCGTGGCAAAAAACCTATGGCAACCAAAATGCCCGAGCCATCTATAGGATCATTGCCTCGCCGCCGCCGCTCGATCTCTCGACCGTGCCGAACCTGCCGCCCGAAATCAAACGCGATTTGCTCGAGAACCACGGCGGCATCGAACTGCCCAACGGCAGTCTGCGCCTGATCGAGACTCGCGCCGTTACCGACCTGCCCGGTTTTGATCAACCTCTGTGGTGGGTGCAGGATGCCGCCGCATCCCTGCCGGTGCAACTGCTCGATATTCAAGCGGGGGAGGAGGTCGCCGAGTTCTGCGCTGCCCCGGGCGGCAAAACCCTCCAGCTGGCCAGCCGCGGAGCCAAGGTCTGGGCCATAGACCGTTCGGTCGGGCGGATTAAAAGACTCCAGCAGAATCTGGCGCGATTACAAATGACCGATCAGGTTACCACCATCGTCGCCTCGGTCGAGTCCTGGCAGCCGCAGCGGCAGTTCAAAAAGATTCTGCTCGATGCCCCCTGTAGTGCCACCGGCACCCTCCGTCGCCACCCCGACATTGCGCGAATGAAGTCAGCGGCCGAGGTGGCAGCCCTCGCCTTGGTGCAATTGCGGCTTCTGCAAGCGGCCTTGGAACTGTTGGCGGCCGATGGAATGCTGGTCTATTGCACCTGTTCGCTGGAGGCCATTGAAGGAGAAGGCGTGATTGCCGCCGCATTGCAGGCCAATCCGCAGCTCGAGGTTTTACGCATATCAGCTGCCCAATTGTCGCAGGGCGGCGATGAATCCGCCTTCACAGCCATGATAAACCCTGATGGGTTCTTGCGAATTATCCCCTGTCACTGGGCTGAATATGGCGGAATTGATGGGTTTTTTGCCGCTCGACTGGTCTGGCGCGACGGAATTCGGGCTTGAAGGTTCGATGCTTCATTGTGCAGTTGCTCAGAAAATTTTTGTTGCACTGCACAAAAATAAGCTTGACGAACCATAATATAAAGCCTATCTTACTCTTAATGCAGTATTGCAGCGCACCAAAGGTGGCGAAATCAGAGGCTGGCGATTGAGTGGCTGGCGGGGTTTAAAAGCTACCCTGGATGTGAAGTAAAAGGACTTGAATTTTTTTAACTTAGGAGAAGATCATGACTACCACCAACACCAATACCACCAGCAATGCCAAGCCAGCCAATCTCTTTGTCAATCCATTTATGGGTTCCAAGGCCGATATGCTGAACAGCTTTGACTATGCCTCCATCGTCGAATCGCAGAAGCGCACCGTCGAGACCATGAATCGCGCGACCAAGCTGGTCACCGATGCGGTTCGCGATGTGATGACTCGTCAGGCCAGCCTGGCCCAGTCGAGCATGACTGAATTTGCCAATATCTGCCAGGACATGATGGGTGCCAAGGACTTCGAGCAGATCATGCAGAAGCAGATCAACTACAACCGTGGCTTCGCCGAGAAGACCAATGCCACCTCGGGCGAATGTGTCGAGATCTGTGTCAAGACCACCAACAATGCGATGAATCTTCTGCGCAACCGCGCCGAGGAAGTGGTTTCGGAACTGAATGGCGCCTACAAGACGGCAGTCAACAAGGCCGATGCCAACTAATCCAAGCCTTGGATGATTTAAGTCACGGGGGGACTGGCAACAGTCCCCCTTAGCGTTTTTGCGCTGCTTGATATTGGCTGGACTGCATCTCGTGCAGGCGGCTCATGCAGCGGTTTGACTCGGCCCGCTGGGGGAAGCGCGAATCCTGCTCGGCTGTGATGGGGTAGAGCTGGTCGATCTCGACGGATGAACTGGCGACCAGGCCGCAGCGAGACTCGTACAGACTATCGACCAAAGAGATAAACCGACGAGCCGAGTCAAAATTCTCGCCCTTGAACTGCGGAATCTGGTCGATAAAAACAACCCCGATGGCTTGCGACATGGCCAGATAGTCGCGCGGGCCAAGGTTGGTCTGACAGACTTCGGCAAAGTCAAACCAGGCGGCCAGCCCCTTAAAGGGCGAATCCCTCAATCCAATCTCGGCGGATTTGCTGATGGTGACCGTGCGACCAGCGGTTTGTAATGTAAAAGGGTCAATCGGATTGTCGCCAATCAAGTTCAGCCACGCGCGGGGGAGCTGGTTGATTGTCCTGCCCGTGAACCAGCAGGGAATCGTCTTGGCAAAGGTCTTTCGCCAGTCGGTACCGGCCCCGAGGTCGAGCAAATCAAAGCGATCCTCGATAAGTTCAATCAGCGGCAGGAATCGCTCGCGCAACAGGCCATTGTCATAGAGTCGCTCGGGGGCGAAGTTAGAGGTGGTGATAATCACCACCCCATCCTTAATCAGCATCGGCAGTAACCGCCCCAGAATCATAGCATCGGCGATATTGTTGATGACCAGTTCATCAAAACAGAGCAGACGGGTCTCGGCGGCGATGGAGGCGGCGAGGCGGTTGAGGGGTGGGTCTCGGTCCTGGACTGCGGTTTGGCTGAGGGTTTTTAGACGATCATTGACCTCGGCCATAAAGCCATAGAAATGAATTCGCCGTTTGAGCGGTTCGGCTAGAGTACAGGCCTGATAGAGTCTGTCCATCAGCATCGATTTGCCGCGTCCGACCGGGCCGTGGAGATAGAGGCTGCGGGGCTGATCGCGCAGGCTCGGCAACCACCGCCAACGCCTTGCCCAGGATTCGATAGAGGGGATGGCGGCATTCAGTCTTTGCCAGGCGGCCTGTTGCGGCGGGTCGAGGATGATCTCGGACAAGTCAAACACCCAAAACTATTGCGGTTATCGTCAAGATTAGCTATAGCAAATGCGGAACCACTAATACAGAGCGATAGGAGCGATCATGTCTTTAAACAATGTTGCGGCCGTTGCGACCATTACCCTATTGGTGACCTTTGCCTTGATGAGTGCCGATAAGCTGGGGATCATTCACCTCCGTCCGGCGCACCAGGCCGAGCAGCCCGCAGTTGGGTCGGGGCAGTAGGTATGGTTATGAATTTTTACATTCTATTGTCATAACCCGCCGCTGTCTTTGCCATATTTATATTGTCATCTTTATATTGTCATTACCCGCCGCTACGAAGTAGCGAGTCGGGTAATCCAGAGTAACAAAACCAAATCTCCATTCTGCGACTCTGGATTCCCCGACTGCGGTTGCCCCCATACGGGGGCAACCTTGCGGGGAATGACAATAAAAGGAGTCCTTGTCATAACCCGCCCCCTGTTTTTTGCGTAATAAAAGTGGGGGCTGACGCCCCCGTCTCACTTCGTTCGACTCCCCCGCTGGATCGCCTTGCTTCACATAGTCATGTCGGCCTACGCCGACGGGGCGATGAGGGCTATCGTAAGGTTAAAACCTCCCAACACTCCTCATAGCGTCTTGCCCCGTCGGCGAATGCCGACATTCGGCAGCGAAGTAGCGAGTCGGGTAATCTCGCTTTGCTTGCGGGGAAAGACAAATATTCTGTATAAATCAAAGTAGGAAATGCTCCAGAGATTGCGCTTGCCAATTCTATTGCTTCTGTGGCATAAACCACAGTAAATTGTAATATAGTCTCCTAACATTCTGACACCAGACATACAGCGACAGGAAATGGATCATGGCAAAGGCAAAATTTGAACGGAATAAACCGCATTGCAATATCGGGACGATTGGGCATGTGGATCATGGTAAGACTTCACTGACGGCGGCCATTACGAAGGTATTGGCCGAGTCGGGTGGGGCGACCTTTACCGCCTATGACCAGATTGACAAGGCCCCGGAGGAGAAGGCTCGCGGTATCACCATCTCCACCGCCCATGTGGAGTACGAGACTGCAAACCGCCACTATGCCCATGTCGATTGCCCTGGTCACGCTGACTATGTGAAGAATATGATCACCGGTGCGGCGCAGATGGATGGCGCGATTCTGGTGGTTTCGGCCGCCGATGGCCCGATGCCGCAAACCCGCGAACATATTCTGCTGGCTCGGCAGGTTGGTGTGCCATCTCTGGTGGTGTTTCTGAACAAGTGCGATATGGTCGATGATCCCGAACTGCTGGAACTGGTCGAGATGGAGGTTCGTGAACTTCTGTCTTCTTACGATTTCCCAGGCGATGATATTCCCATCGTTCGCGGTTCGGCATTGATGGCCCTGGAAGGCAAGAGTCCCGAACTGGGTCACGATGCGATCGTTAAATTGATGGCTGAGGTTGATCGTTATATTCCCCAGCCCGCCCGGCCGAAGGATCGTCCCTTCTTGCTGCCGATTGAGGATGTCTTCTCGATCTCGGGTCGTGGTACGGTGGTCACGGGTCGTGTCGAGCGCGGCATTGTCAAGGTCGGCGAAGAAGTCGAGATTATCGGTCTCAAACCCACCGTCAAGTCGGTCGTGACCGGTGTCGAGATGTTCCGCAAGCTGCTCGATCAGGGCGAGGCTGGCGATAATGTCGGTGTGCTGCTGCGCGGTACCAAGCGCGAGGATGTGGAACGCGGTCAGGTTCTGGCGGCTCCGGGTTCGATTACCCCGCATACTAAGTTTAAGGCCGAGGCCTATGTTCTGACCAAGGAAGAGGGTGGTCGTCACACGCCATTCTTTACCAACTATCGTCCGCAGTTTTACTTCCGCACGACCGATGTGACCGGGATGGTTCATCTTCCCGCTGGCACCGAGATGGTCATGCCGGGCGACAATGTCTCGATGGAAGTCGAGCTGATTGCGCCAATTGCGATGGACGAAGGTCTGCGTTTTGCTATTCGTGAAGGCGGTCGTACCGTCGGCTCGGGCGTGGTCGCAAAGATCATCGCTTAAGGGGATTGAGTTTTAACCGAAGTTCGTTGCTTTGACTTTAGAGGCATCTTTGATAGGATAAGGAGTTGAGAATGAAAAAAGTTTACTGGAACTATACTATGAAGTTTTTGGTAATCTTTCTTTTTGTCAGTCTTCTACCCGGCTGTGCAACCATCTTATCCGGTACAACTCAAACCATAGTTGTCAAGCCAAAACCTGCCGATGCAAAATGTTCTGTGATGGCCTATCAAGAGATCAGAAAAAATGAACGACCCTATAGTGACAAGGATCGGGAAGAATATGACATTTCAGAATATAAATCGGGAATTGATAATGGTTTGACGGTTACCCGAGACAAGGTTAATGGCAAGCAGGGCTATTATAAAAACTTCAACTTAAAACCGCCTGTCTATTATACCTATGACTTAGTCACGGAATATGTGCAAATTGGCATGGCTAATTCCAAAGGCGAAATTGAAGTACCTCGGATGTCTGGTGATTCAGTCGATGTTGTTTGTAAGTTGGATGGCTACAAGGAAAGTAAAACGGTTCTCAAAAAGGATGGAATTAATTCTGCGGCCTTTATAATCGGTGGGATTTTCGCTGATAATAATAGGCAATATTCCCCTTCAGAGGTTAATGTCGAGTTAAAGAAATAAAGACCATGAATCAAAATGGTGGGTTGGAATTTGCTAATCTCCCATGGGTTTAAAGAGTTAATGTAAAGTTGGAGGTTTGAATGAAAAACGGTAAGTGCTGCATGTCGATGGAGGCCACAGCCCTGACGGTGGTAGTGTCGATATTGTTTGCTTTGGTGGTTGCTGTATTTTACCTGACCCTGGCGGACAAGGCGGCGAGTCTCATCGAATTTACCGAGAACCTGACCTATATTTTTGCCTTTATGACGATTTTTGTCGTCTTTGCTATGGTGCGGCGGCGCGGTGCCAGTTCGGTTGTGGCATCAAGCGAAGTCGCGGCTCAGACCAAATCCACCGCTAAAAAGGTCAAAATCAAAAAATAACTTGACAGTTATGCTTTGTTTACTTGAGAATTCTAGAGGATTACACACAGATATTGGCTCAACAAAAATCGTCATTGCCCTCGAGCTGCGATAGCAGCGCAGAGTGGCAATCCAGATCGGCATAAGCCAAACACAAAA
>JASGCE010000345.1 GCA_030054295.1 Minisyncoccota bacterium | reverse complement strand
TATTATAGTACAATCTCGGACAAAGCTAATATATATACGGTATATACTAACTATGCTAAAAGCCTGGCTACCTTCGCCACGATGAGATCAACATCTTCCTGCGACACTTGCACATGCGTTACAAAACGGATCCTGCGTTCTGTTGCCGCAATAATCCTCACTTCCGCGTCGTCCTCTCCTCGGACAGAGGCCATTCCGCGAACTAGGTCGTGCGCGGTCAGTTTACAGCTGTTGGTCAGTTCCATTATCACCATGTTGGTCTGCACGGCGGAGGGGTCGACTTCAATTCCGCGGTCTTTAAGAGCCGCGAGACCTATTGCCATGCGCTTCGCATTGTCGTGGTCCACCTGCAGCCTTTGGCTCATCTTTTCCAAAGCGATTATACCAGGAGCTGCAACCACGCCAACCTGCCGCATGCCTCCCCCCAGGGCCTTGCGCAACCGCAAAGCTCTTGCGATAAATTCCTTGCTTCCAACAATGACTGAACCAATGGGCGCGCTAAGACCCTTGGACAGACACAGGCTCACCGAGTCGGCATGTTCTACGAGCTTAGACGCGGGAACCCCCAAGGCAGTGGCGGCATTGAAGAGGCGGGCTCCGTCTACGTGGAGTTTGATTCCGGTACCGTAAATGATGGCGGCCAACTTGTCCATATAGTCGACGGGAACAGCCTTTCCTCCAGTGGCGTTGTGCGTGTTCTCAACACAGATGAGGCGTGTCATAGCGCGATGCGGATCTCCGCTGAGGCAAATCTTCCCTTTCACGTCCTCCAAGTCCAACGTTCCATCGGGCAAGTTGCGCACCGTTCTGGGATGGATTCCGCCCAGCTGGGCAACGCCCCCTTGCTCGTTCAGGGACATGTGCGAGCGATCTCCGAGTAAGATCTCTTCGCCACGCCCACTGCAGTGGATCATAGCGCAGATCAGATTGCCCATTGTTCCTGTTGGCACGAACAGAGCAGCCTCCTTGCCTAGAGTCCGCGCAGTCATTTCTTGAAGCGCGATTACGGTAGGGTCGTCGCCGTACACATCATCGCCTACCTCAGCCTCGAACATGGCAAGTCGCATCTCTTGGGTCGGCTTGGTGACGGTGTCACTTCGGACGTCAATAACCCTCCTGCTGGGCACCTTTGCAGCTTCATTCTCGTAAAGTGCGCCAAATTTGCCCTTCGCAACCAATTTTAGATCGCCAACGCAACCTGCTCGTGTA
>JASGCE010000134.1 GCA_030054295.1 Minisyncoccota bacterium | reverse complement strand
GCGGAGCCTTGCTGGGTTCGGGCGAAGCCCGAGCGGTCTGGCGGCAGCCAGCGCGAAGCGAAACCCGCCAGAGGTGAGCGGTCGGCAAGCGGCGCGTTTTTGCTGTGGTGGTTACAGCAAGTTAGCGACGCTTGACGAGCCCGAACCGATAGCGTTAAAATTATGTCACTCGTTTTAATAAAACATTCAAATCAATATTATAACCAGCATCTGTTAAATCTTTAGCTAGTATAAGTTTCCAGCCCTCTGCATCGTCGAAAGGAATATAGACCAGTCCGTCTATATCACTTGGTGTCTCAACATCACCCTGAACGAGAGCTGAAACCCTTTCACGACCAAGTTTTGCACAAAAATAACCATGTTCCCAAACAACATTTTGTCTTGCTCTCGGTTTTACTTGATCTTCTGGTTCATTTGCCATTTTACCTAGATCGCACGGCGTATAAATAACTATAGCAAAACCAACATCGGTATATTCTTCGATTTTTTCAATAATTGTTTTACCTTTATTGGCCTGCTCATGTAAAATTACCGCTTCTAATCCAAGTTTGTTTATAAAACTTACGACTGATAGTTTTGATGCTTTATCCCTACCATGAACAATAAAGACCTTATTGTTAACAATATTTGATTCCTTAACTATTTGTTGAATTGGAGAAGTGACACTATGTGGTAAAACGGTGCTTGAATTTTCATCGTTTTTCCTTGCCAATTCACGAATTTCTCTCGTAACATCTGTAAAATATTCCTCATGATCACCAAATAAAACATAATGATAACTGAAAATTTTATATTTTAACTCAGATTTTTCATGAATTATATCACTTATATTTTTAATCATTAAATCCGATGACCTAACTTTTAACGATTCTATCTCGTTAAAGTTAATATCCTGACCATCAATATTTATTTGCTCCTTATTATTGTATGGTGTTATAATGTATTTAATGATTACATCTGTATTAATGTGATCAATTTCGTAAACTTGTAATTTTTCATGGTCAATAGCATTTGACGGTTTATTAGTTGAAATGGGTTTTTTGACAACTGTGACATGGTAATATTTTGCCATTTTTATCTCCGATTGAATTGATTGCTACTTTATAATATTGGGTTAAATTATATAATTTGCAAGTGCAAAAGTGATTATTTTTCCGCCATCGGTTCGGGCTCGTCAAGGCGTCGCTAACTTGCTGTAACCACCACAGCAAAAACGCGCCGCTTGCCGACCCTCACCTCGGCGGGTTTCGCTTCGCGCTGGGCTTCGCCCGAACCCACTCAGGGCGCTGCCCTGAGAACCCGCCAAGGCTGTGCCTTGGAACCGTTAGAGTCAAAAAAAGCGAGATTCACCGTCTACGGTTGCCCCTTACGGGGCAACCTTGCGGGGAATGACAATGGGTGGGGGGCTGACTCAAGCGGCACCATTGACGATCAAGTTGGTGCTATAAAACCTTAAAATACTTTAGCCTAACCATCTCCGGTTCGATTCTCAGCTTGAAAGATTCGCTCAACCGATGCCAGTCGCTCATATCGACCTTATAAGGCAGATCGCATTCGGTAAATTCATCGCGCAGGTCAGCGATGACCGACAGGGGCAGCGGCGATTCCGCCTTTATGCAAAGATCAAGATCGCTAAAAGGCTTCACCCCGTCCCCAAGCGCCCGCGAGCCATAGACCCAAACCTCCGACCTCGGCAGGTGGCGTGCCAAAATCGTTTGAACAATCTCAAGCTCGTGCGGTTTCATCACAATCGCGCCAGTGGCATCCATCATTTCAGCCTTTGATTCAATTGGGTGATTAAAAACTGAACTTCCTTCATAAATTTTGGAATGTCCCGCACCACCTCCAGCGCAACCCCCTCGTCATAGGTGTGGCTGGTTTTACCCCGCATTTCGCGGTAGTTTTTCCAATCGCTCCAATTCCCCAGCAACAAACCCACCTCGTTGGCCGAGCGAATCAAATCGCCAAAGGCAATCCTATCAACCTCCGACGGCGAAGGCGAGGACAATTCCAAATATCTTTTAATCATCTTATGGCTGGTTTCATAGGTAAATTCAAACCGCTGAATCAAACCATCGCGAATTTGAATATCCTGAATATCCCGCTGGTATCGCTCCCAGCCCTCGACCAGCCGTTCCGAAGCATTGACCAAGGGTTCCATATCCAATTCAATTTTCATGATCAAGCCACCAATCCAAACCTCACCCCGCGAAGGCCAGGGCCGCCGCGCCCGAGAATCCCAACCGCACCGGTACCCCCTGTTTCAGCCAATCATAATGCGCGGTTTGCGGCAAGGCCACCTCGATCAACTCCCCCTCCCCGGCTGCCTTGACCATCGCGCGACTGTTAGCCCCATTAAAAAGCAGAGTCTCCAAAACCCCATCCAATTGATTCTCACCCTGAGCCGCCTTACCCGCCGCAACAATGTCAATCGCCTCTGGCCGGACAAAAACCTGCACCTGATCCCCCGAGCTAAACTTCACGGCATTGGCCGCCGTGACCCGCAGAACCTGCCCCGATGCCGTCGCAATCTCGAGCCCATCGCCCGCCACCCGCGCAACCTTGCCCTGCCAACGATGATTATCGCCAACAAAACCAGCAACAAAGGCCGTCGCCGGCCGATAGTAAAGTTCCTGAGGCGCCGCCACCTGTTCAAACCGACCATTATTCATCACCGCGACCCGGTCAGACAATACCAAAGCCTCCGACTGATCATGGGTAATATAGACAAAGGTCGTGCCAAACTGCTGTTGCAGCTGTTTAAGCTCGAGCTTCATATGTTCGCGGAGTTTAAGGTCTAATGCCCCCAGCGGTTCATCGAGCAACAGCACCGTCGGCTCCATCACCATGCAGCGGGCAATCGCAATCCGCTGCTTCTGCCCGCCCGACAATTGACTGATTTGCTTGCTGCCCGAATCCGGCAGATTAATCCGCGCCAATATATCGGCAACCTTGGTTTTAATCTGTCCCGCCGCAACCCCGCGCCGCCGCAGCCCATAGGCAATATTGTCAAAAACCGTCATCAAGGGAAAAAGCGCAAGGTGTTGAAAAACCATATTGACCGGCCGCTTATTCGGCACAATATTCAATATCGACTGACCATTGATTAATATATCGCCGGAATCGGGCTGAGAGAATCCCGCGACCATCCGCAGCAAACTGGTCTTACCACAGCCGGATGGCCCTAGAATCGAAAAAAAACTGCCCTGAGGAACCTCGACCGAGACATTATCTACAGCCGTGAATTTTTCAAATCTTTTAACAATTTGACGACATTCAAGATCATAGGCCATCGCAGATTTCCTCCCCCAAGTTTTATAGGCAAACCCCTAAAACTCTGAATTTGTCATTCTGAGCTTAGAACAGTCCGAGCTTTGCTCGGCAAACTGTTCTTAGCGAAGAATCCAGAGAAACTTAAACCATAGACTCGTTTATGTTTTCTGGATTCTTCGCCAATCTCAACTATAGCCTTGCCCTAAAATCGGGCAAGGCTAAGTTTAGCTAGGCTCAGAATGACACTGACAGAGTCATTTTGGAACCCTTTACAGCAGTCGCAAGTTACTTTGCCTGAATCGAATCGAGGATCTTGCCTTCCATCTCTTCCAAACCGGCTGGAATTGGTGGGAACCATTTGATGCTGGCAATTACCCCTGGAGTATAGAAGGCGGCAATGGCCTTGCCGGTAGCCGACTGGGCCTTGGCACTGGCACCAACCGCCGCCGAGGCACTGGCGGCCGAATCAATAATCACCGCGGCATTGTCGGGGCGATTGACGAAATTGATCCATTTGTAAGCCGCAGCATCATTGGTACCCTTGGCTGGCAGGGCAAAGGTGTCGATCCAACCGAGATAGGGTGCCGCAACATAGGCAATGTTCGGATTGGATTGGTTTAACTTGAAGTAATGGGAATCCCAACCTTCAAACACATGAAGCTCGCCACTGGTCATGCCATTGACGACCTGATCGCTGTTGGTCGAGAAGAACTTCACATTGGGCTTGCAATCGGCAAGGGTCTTGCCGGCCTTGTCGATGATCTTCTGGTACTTGGCCTTGTCGCCATAGGCGGCAAAGGGATCATCGCCATTGGCAAAGGCGGCAATGATCAAGGTGGTGCGCTTCAGGCGCAGGGCAATCCGACCCTTATGACCATCCTTGCACATGTCATTGACATTCTTGACATCGCCCGCTGTTTTCTTATCTACAACCAGCCCGAGGGTGCCCCACAGGTAAGGCACGGCATAGGCCTTGCCATCCATGCCCGCCGATTTCTTGGCGGCATCGAGCAGCTTGGCATCGATCTGCTTGGTGTCGATCTGAGTCAGGTCGAGCGGCTTGTAGATCTTGAACTCGGCCGCCGGGCCGATGATCCGATCAACGCTCGGCTGGGCCAGGTCATAGCCCGCGCCGCCGGTCGCCCGCAGCTTCGAGATCATATCTTCGTTATTGGACAGGGTGACCTCGACATCAATGCCGGTTTCAGCCTTGAATTTCTTGATTAAATCGGGCGGAGCATAGTCACCCCAGGTCAGCAGGCGCAGAGTCTCGGCCTGAACCGAAGCACTCACCGTCGCCCCCAACACCGCCACCAAACCAAAAACGCCAATCGTCAAGGAACGAAGACTGGTAAGACCCAGTGCCGCCCGATCCCGTCGTGCAAATACTTTAAGTTGTGCCATGATTTCCTCATGAAGTTGAAGTTACGATGATTGACCGCCCAGAACTGATCCCGTGCCGCCAAGATTTCCACCCAAAAAACCATTTTTATAACCGAGAGCCATAACAGGTCTCTTTATTATAGCTTTACTATTGACCATGATTATCTGCCAATGCAAGCAAATTCTATCCACCCGTCACGGGGGGGAAAATCGCTACCTCGTCGCCCGAGTCTATGGTCTGGTGCGGCTCGGCAAAACGATGGTTTACCGCAAACTTAAGATTTTGGTGGGTCGCAAAAAGCAATCGATGTTCAGCACTGGTCGCGGTCAAATGCGCGACCAATGCCGCCACGGTTGTAACTTCAGGCGGCAGAGTAATTTCCTCCCCGCCCCGCCCCATCGCAACCCGTGCCCGGGCAAAATATTTTATGTTAATTTTCATTTTTTGGGTGACCATAGTCTATTCTATACTGCCCTTTCCCCCAGAATCAAACCCGAATAAAAAAAATCGGCTGAGGTCGCCCCCAGCCGAAATTCCTCGTCACACAGTAACTTGACTCTTAGAACACAATGGTCGAGCCAACCGAAAGAACATTGGCCTTGGCCGTAGTCGAGCCAGTAGCACTGCCCATCGTTGCATCAACATGGTCGCCCGCCAGATAGACCGACAGGCCCGGAATCACCGTATACTGACCACCAATACCATATTCACGCATATGGTTTGATGCGGCTAAATCCGCACTGGCGGCATAGCCCTGGCCATAGTAACCACCCACCGCAATATCCTTGGTCACATGATAACCCGCGGTAACGGTCATGGCCTGGCTATTGACCGGCTTTAAACCCTCGGCGACGGTGGTCTTGTTGCCGGTCTTACCACCATTGCTATAGCCAACCTCGAAATAGGCGGCTTCCAAGACAAGGAAGCTGATACTGGCACCGTAGCCACGCAGGTTCTGGACCAGTGGCCCAAGGTTCAAATTGGTCGTCGTATCGGCAAGGCCACCAATACCTTTGGGGGCCTTGGCGGTAATATAGCCCGCGGCGGCATTCATATCAAAGCCATCCAGCGACAGACTATACTTTAAGGCCAGTTCGACGGCATTGGTATAGGCACCAGCCTCAGCATCGACGGGAGCCGAGGTTGGAGTACCGGCTTCAGCGGGAGTGTTAAAGGCACCGCGGCTGTTGCTCCAATCCTTGGCATTGCCACCCAGCTGCGGGGCATAGCCTATGCCCGCACCAAAGCCAGCGATGATCGGAGTCTCGTACTGAACATAGTTGCCGGTAATCCCGCCGGTGGCATCAATATAGTTACCCATCGCGCCATCAATGCGACTGTCGTACTTGCCCTTGAAGGCCTTAAGCGCGACCGAAGCCTGATCCGGGCCAACCATCCCCTGGCCATCGTTACCATAGACCTCGCCAAAGGTTCCAGCATAGCCCAAGGCACCCTTGTAGCCAAAATTAACCGTACCAAAATTACCAGTGGCATAACCGTAGGCCCGATCATAACCAAAGGTGCCATCAGCAGCATTGGTACGCAACCTGGCGCCAATGGTTAAACTATCTGCGGTAAAAGAAGGATCAAGCTGCAAACGAAACCGACCAATAAAGGCTCCAGATGATGGTGTATTGACAACTGACTCATCCTTGCTCGCTTGAGTCCAGGACATGTTGCTTTCGTAACTGCCACTAATCTTCATGGTGGCGGCGGCATTGGCTGATGAATGGATGGCAAGCATAGTGATGCTCGCCACGGCAACTGACGCTAAAAGTTTACTACGCATACTGTTCCTCCAGTAATTAGGTGACGCAGAGTTTTGCTACAGCAGTTTTGATTAATTGAACTATTCACCCGTTATTCATAACCACTGTGTGTTAAACATACAGCATGAAACCATAAGTTCTTATGTGACAATTTGTCCTGCGACAAATGTGACCAGTTTATGAATATTTATGTTTAGGATTGGGGGGTTAAGGAAGGGGTAATCTGTTTTGTACAATATCACTAAGATTAATTAAAGAATGTCCCCGTTCGTTCATTTATGGAAGCGAGTGTCATAAAATGAACTGCCCCCCCTCCCTTTAGGAAAGTCTGAAAAAGTCGAAATTAATAGTGCAACCCCTCCAAGCAAACCTAAAGCTCGACTTCG
>JASGCE010000133.1 GCA_030054295.1 Minisyncoccota bacterium | reverse complement strand
ACAATTTTTGGTCTGTGTTAACCCCTTACAAACATTTTGAGACAGTCTGTCCCCCTCGACTTACTTCGTAAGTCTCACCCCCGCTGGATAGCCTCGTGCCCCGCTGACGAATGTCAGCATCCGCTGACGGGGCACGACGCTATGAGGGGTTATGGGAGGTTTTAACCTTTCGATAGCCCTGCATTGCTTTTGAAAGGTCTATAAACGCTGTGGTTGCGGTTCGGCGTTCATAGGTCTGTTAATGCGCGTTCTTATGAATTATTCATCCTTACTCGCTTTTTGCTCACTTCGTTCGCAGCGAGTAAGGATAAATAATTCATGGGAGTAATCGAACGCGCTAAAAGCATATTTTTAACAACCAATTGCTCGGGATTCTTGTTTGTCTGCGACGCTTCAAACTGTTAACAGTTCTGTGACACCCTCATATTCGCTTCGCTCATTGGCTGCCGCCAAACCGCTTTTCTTTTTCTTTTTTGATGATTGCCATGTCTTCAATTTATTATCATAAACACTGCCATTTTTATCGCGCAAAATGGCGGAAATCGCAAAGAGTCTCGGCTCACTTGTATTTTTGCCATGACAGCCTATCTTAATGACTATAGACTATAGGCACATTGATAGAAATGGCTACCAACGAAATGGCAAGGCTTTGAATCATAATCCCACGACCTGGTACGGCACTACCGTCCTTTGCATCCGTAAGGGTGGACAGGTGGTCATAGCCGCCGACGGCCAGGTCACCCTCGGCAATCAGGTTCTTAAGTCCAATGCCCGCAAACTCCGCCGTCTGGCCGACGGCAAGGTCATTGCCGGATTTGCCGGAGCCACCGCCGATGCCTTCACCCTGTTCGAACGGCTTGAGTCGCGGCTGGAACAATATCCCGGACAATTGACCCGCGCCTGTGTCGAGCTGACCAAGGACTGGCGCACCGACCGTTATTTACGACGACTCGAGGCCATGATGGCGGTTGCCGATGGTTCGGTTTCCCTGCTCCTCTCGGGTACCGGCGATGTGCTGGAGCCCGAAGACGGAATCATCGGTATTGGCAGCGGCGGCGGCTTTGCCCTGGCGGCAGCCCGCGCCCTCGCCGACCTTGATCTCGATGCCGAGGCCATTGCTCGGCGTGCCTTAAAGATCGCTGGCGACATCTGCATCTACACCAATCAAAACATTACCTTAGAGAAATTATGACCGACTTTACCCCCCGCGAAATTGTTGGAGAACTCGACCGTTTTATCATCGGTCAAAATGATGCCAAACGCGCGGTAGCCATAGCCCTGCGCAACCGCTGGAGAAGACAACAGCTGCCCGAGGCCCTGCGAGAGGAGGTCCTGCCCAAAAATATCCTGATGATCGGCCCCACCGGGGTCGGCAAAACCGAAATTGCGCGGCGGCTGGCGCGGCTCGCCAATGCGCCGTTTTTGAAGGTCGAGGCGACCAAATTTACCGAGGTCGGCTATGTCGGCCGCGATGTCGATCAGATTATCCGTGACCTGCTCGATGTCGCCCTGCAACTGAGCCGAGAGAAGATGCGCCGCGATGTCACCGTCGCCGCCAAAAAAGCCGCCGAGGAAAAGATCATCTATGCCCTGGTCGGAATCGATGCCAAGCCCGAAAGCCGGGAGAAAATGCGGGCCATGCTCGACCGCGGCGAACTCGAGGAACGAACCATCGAGATCGAGGTTGACGAGGGAACCAGCGGCCTCTCCATGCCCAGTTTTGACATTCCCGGAATGCCGGGAGCCTCCATGGGCATGATCAATCTGCAAGACATGCTCGGCAAGGCGATGGGACGGGAGAGTCGCACCAAACCAAAATCAATGACCGTCGCCCAGGCCCGCGAAACCCTGCTGAAGCAAGAGAGCGACAATCTGCTCGACCCCCAGACCCTGACCGAGGCCGCCATCTATTCGGTCGAACAAAACGGCATTGTCTTTATCGACGAGATCGATAAGATCTGCGCCCGCTCCGAACGAAGCGGCGCCGACATCAGCCGCGAAGGCGTCCAACGCGACCTGCTGCCCTTGATCGAGGGAACCACGGTCTCGACCAAACATGGCACGGTCAAGACCGACCATATATTGTTTATCGCCTCGGGGGCTTTCCACCTCAGCAAACCGTCGGATCTCTTGCCTGAATTGCAGGGTCGCCTGCCGATTCGTGTCGAGCTTAAGCCCTTGACTCATCAGGACTTGCGGCGAATCCTGACCGAGCCCGAATCGAGCCTGATCAAACAATATATCGCCCTGATGGCCACCGACGGAATCAACCTGGTCTTTACCGAGGGGGCAATCGACGAACTGGCTAAACTCGCCGCCGAGATCAATGCAACCGTCGAGAATATCGGCGCACGGCGACTCCATACGGTGCTGGAACGGCTGCTCGACGAGATCAGCTTCACCGCCCCCGACCGCAAGGGCGAGACCATCACCATCGACGAATCCTATGTCAAGGACAAGGTATCAGAACTGGCAAAGAATACCGATCTGTCAAAATTTATATTGTGATGGGTTGATAACTTTTTATTCACAAGTAGATTACATATTTAAAAATAACTATTGCAAATTCTTTTCGTTTGTGAAAATCTTTGATATAGGTTCTTTACAAATATAGGTTATTGTTGAATTCGTTTAAGTTAACGAAAGATCAAGAGAATGACAAACACTCAAAAATAGATGGTGGTGGTAAATCATATCCTCGCTGCCAAGGGCGAGATGTCTGGGGCAAGGCTCCAGAAACTGGTCTTTTATTGCCAAGCCTATTCATTGGGATGGGACGGCGTGCCCTTGTTTGACAATCGGGTTGAGGCCTGGATTCATGGGCCTATCATTCCTGATCTTTATGCTGCACATGAGGATCATTATCTGCTGCCGCCTGATTTTTTTAAAGCCTATCCTGCGGGCAAACTTTCCGATGATGAAATCGAAACCATCGATGCGGTGCTTGATGGGATTGGCGACAAGGACGGTCAATGGTTGAGCGATTTGTCTCATTCTGAAGACCCATGGCGCGACGCCCGCAAGGGAATTGACGAAAATGTCCGCGGAAATAGCTTGATTTCTATCGAGGCTATGAAATCCTATTACTCGCAGGTGGGAAACTATTGACAAACGGGTTCTTAGGCGAAGCCTAAGCGGGTTCTCAGGGCAGAGCCCTGAGTGGGACTGGGCGAAGCCCAGCGCGAAGCGAAATCCCGCAGCGGCAAGGGTCAGCGAGCAAAACTTGTGAAGCTGCCGCGGCACAATTCCAACGCCAGAAATAGTCCTAAGTGCGGCTGTTCGCGTTTTGCGAGCTGAGCCCGCGCCGCAGCGGTTATTATGGTCACAGAACGCCAGGTCTCGGGCTCGTCTCGGCTGACCCAAACTGCCGCTCATAAGACGAGTCGAGCCGTCAAGTCTGTGCCGCGGCAGCTTTGGAATGTCAGCCTTCGCCGACCGCTCGACCTGGCTGGTTGGCTTCGCCCAAGGGGGATTGCATCCCCCTTAACCCCCAGCGCAAGGCTCCGCCTTGCATCCGCATTCTGTTGCCACACTAGGTAAGTGGGAATTGCTTTAAGTCGCACTTGACAATAAAACTGTAATTTTATAACCTTTAGATAAATGGACATAGGATGCTAAGATAGGGTCAAGTTCGATGGCAAATACTCAGAAATTGATGGCGGTGGTAAACCATATCCTCGCTGCCAAGGGCGAGATGTCTGCGGCAAGGCTTCAGAAACTGGTCTTTTACTGCCAAGCCTATTCTTTGGCCTGGGATGGCGTGCCCTTGTTTGACAATCGGATTGAGGCCTGGATTTTTGGGCCAGTCATTCCAGACCTCTATAATTCTCATGAAGATTATACCGATGTAAAGTTGGATTTTTTTAAAACCTTTCCCGCGGCTCAACTTTCGGAAAATGAAATCGATTCCATTGATGCGGTACTTGACGGTATCGGTGACAGGACTGGTCAATGGTTGAGCGATCTATCCCACACTGAAGACCCATGGATCGATGCCCGCAAAGGTTTGGATGAGAATGTAAATGGGACAAATCTTATTTCTCACGAGTCGATGAAATCCTATTACTCGCAGGTTGAGTAGCCTTCGACTAACGGGTTCTTAGGCGAAGCCTAAGCGGGTTCTCAGGGCAGAGCCCTGAGTGGGACTGGGCGAAGCCCAGCATAAGCCCGCCAATCGGTGAGGGTCGGCGCAGCAAAACTTGTGAAGCTGCCGCGGCACAAAGCTAAAGCCAAAAATAGTCCTATGTGCGGCAGTTCGCGTTTTGCAAGCCGTGCCCGAACCGATGGCGTTCGTTGGTATGTTAAGGCGCGTTCTTATGAATTATTTATCCTTACTCGCAATTTTGCTCACTTCGTTCGCAGCGAGCAAGGATAAATAATTCATTTGGAGTAATCGAACGCGCTAAAAACTTAATTAATCAACAAATTGCGCGGTATTCTTATTTGTCTGCGACGCTTCAATTTGTAAAACGGTCTGTGACTCCCACACATTCGCTGCGCTCATTGGCTTGCAGCCAAACCGCTTTTTCTTTTATTTTTTTGTGACTTCTGGAATGGATTATTGACTCAAAACCAATTGCTCACGAGCTGCTTGCGCTTGGGCTGGGTCTACGACCCGGAATTCGCATCTCGATTTGCCTACCCAGCAGCACCAATATTCCCGTCAGGATAATGTAAACCGCCGCCAGCAACAGCAGCGGTTCATATGTCAGCAGAGTTTCCTGCCGCACTTGATAGAGCACAGCATAAATATCAATCACCGTCACCGTCGCCACCAGCGGGGTTGATTTCAGCTGCAAGACCGTCTCCCCAACCAGAGTCGGCAGGGCCTGGTAAAAGGCCCGCGGGAACCAAATGCGCCGCAGCAATTGCCAACCCGACAGGCCAATCGCCTTGCCAGCCTGAAGTTCCCCGCGCGGCACCGAGGCGAAGGAGCCACGCATCACCTCCCCCTCATAGGCCGCAAAGGACAGGGTCAAGGCCAGCAGGCCAAAGGGCCAGCCTTCGCGCAATATCGGAAAAAAGATCGACTCCTGAATCCACGGGAAATGCGGAAACAGACTCCCCAGCCCAAAATAGATGAGCCACAGTTGCAGCAACAATGGCGTGCCGCGAATCAAGGTACAGAAACCCCGCGCCGCCCCGTTCAGAACAATATTAGGCGACAGCTGCATCAGCCCCAATGGCACCGCCAGAGCAAAGCCCAAAACAACCGACCCCAACAACATGAGGAGGCTGATAACCACACCACGGATAATCTCTGGCCACCATCGGCCTAACCAACCCCAGTCGAGGCCAGTCACAATCATGGCCAGAATCACCGCAAAAATCACCGCCAGGATCAAGCGATGGCCGGGGATTCTTCGCCCCGCCAAAACAATGGCGAAGCCTGGCGCGGTCTCGATTTGTCGGGTCTGTTTCATGCTAGGCTGACCTCTCCTGGCCACGGTCGATCCGCGCCTGCAACCGCCGGATGACCATCCAGGATGCGAATGTCGCCAGCAGATATAAAAACCCTGCCGCAGAATAGAACAGAAAGAACGACCGCGTCGCCCCTGCCGCCTGCCGCGTCGCCAGAGTGAGTTCAGTATAGCCAACCACCGCCAACAGAGCAGTATCCTTGGTCGCAATCAACCAGAGATTCGACAGGCCCGCCAGGCCATAGGGCAACATTCCGGGCAGAGTGACCCGCCGCAATATCTGCCCGCGCGACAGGCCGATCGCCCGCGCGGCTTCAAATTGACCGCTGGGGATGGCCTGGATGGCGCCGCGAATCACTTCGGTACTATAGCCGCCCTGGACAATGCCAATGACCAGAACCCCGGCCGCAAAGCCGCTGATGTCGATGGGGACTCGGCCAAAATGGGTCAGCAGTTGGTTAATCAGGGCTGGCCCAGCAAAATAGAGCAGCAGGAGTAAAACCAGTTCAGGAATGGCGCGAATCAGGGTCGTATAGACCTCGGCCAGGTCGCGCACCACTGGATTGCCGTATAGTTTGCTAAAGGCCCCGGTAAGGCCAATCATCAGACCCAGGCTATAGCCCAGGGCCGCGATCTGGAGCGAGGCCAAAAACCCCCGTAGCAAGGGCGGACTCCACTCCACCAGGAGCAGCCAGCTGTGACCGAAACCTTCCAATCGGCTCCCCCCTTAATGGCAGAATAAAGACCATCATAAGCCGATGAGACGGGTAAGCCAGAATGACTTACCCGCCCGACCGAACTATCCGATTGACGATTAGCTCCCGTAGATATCAAAGCCGAAATTATATTTTTCGCTGATCTTCTGATATGTGCCATTTTCGCGAATTGCCTTGATCGCGCCATTGATCTTGGTCATCATCTCCTTGTCGTCCTTGCGGATTCCGACCGAGATACCGGTGCCAAGGGTTGCTGTGTCTGGCTCGACCGGACCCTTGAATTCGCAGCAATCCTTGCCCGCTCCCTTCAACCAATCGCCGAGCGAGACGCCATCGCTGACCACCGCATCGATCCGACCGGCGATCAGGTCTTGCAGTTCTTCATCCTGAGTCTGGTAAATCTTTATCTTAGACTTGGCCTTGTAATGGGTTTCGGCATAGGTCGAGAAGGTGGTCGAGATCTGCACGCCTATGGTTTTGCCAGCCAGATCATCGGTCTTGCTGGTGAAGCTTGACTTTTTGGCGGCAACGACATAGGCATTATTCTCGTAATATTTATCCGAGAAGTCGATCTGCATGGCCCGTTCGGGGGTCGAATTCATCGAGCCGATAATCAAATCGATCTTCTTGGTCTTGAGCGATTCGATGATTCCATCCCAGGCGACCGGAGCCAGTTCGCAATCCAGTTT
>JASGCE010000132.1 GCA_030054295.1 Minisyncoccota bacterium | reverse complement strand
CGAACTTAGCAATTTATTGCTTAGTGAGACTAAGGGGGGTTGCCTGACTGTCTTTTAAAAATGACTTTTTCAGACCTTCCTAAAAGGAGGGGGGACATTGTTAAACATCCAATAGTTTTTTCACCTAAACTTTTAACTGTTCTAATCCTCCTCTTATCCCCCCACCGCCAAAATAAATTCCCGCATTTTTTTCTCATCCTTTACCCCCGGTGCGGATTCGATTCCGCTCGAGACATCGACTCCAAAGGGATGATGGGCGGAAATTACTCCGGCCACGGTTTCTGCCGTCAAACCGCCTGCGATCATTAACCGCCCCTCCCGAGCCAGGCCCTCGATCAACTGCGTTTCGGCAAGATGACCACTGCCACCATAGTGATTGGCTTCATTGGATTGCACCGCCTTGCCATCGGCCAAAAACCCTTTAAATTGCGGATGATCAGACCATTGCTGCAAAATCCCCGCAGCAGGCAAATCCCGATAGGCCTTGATGAAGGGTATAGATAATTCCGCCATCATCTCGGGAGTCTCATCGCCACTCAGCTGCACGAGATCGAGCCCGACCATTCGTGCCGTAAACTCGATCTCCGCCACCGCTTCATTGACAAAAACCCCAACCTTAGTGACCAGGGGCGGCAGTTGCGCGATCAATTCCCGCGCCGCCGTAATGCTAATCGCCCTTGGACTCGGCGGATAAAAAATGAATCCCAGAGCATCGACTCCCAAATCGACCGCCAGCTGCGCATCCTGCAAAAGACGAATGCCACAGAATTTAACCCTGACCCGTTGCTCACCCATGCAAATATTGTCCTTCGCGCACCGCCGCCAGGGCCTGCTGAATCGCCACGGTCGGGGAGGATGACCGCATCAGGGCCGTGCCAACCAAGACCGCATCATAACCAACCTGCGCCATCCGCACAAAATCTGCGGGCTGGTTCAGACCCGATTCGGCGATGGCGATTCGGTCTTCGGGAATCTCGGCACGGAGAGTCTCGGCCGTCGCCAAATCAATCGCAAATGTCGTCAGATTGCGGTTATTGACCCCAATCGCCCGCGCCCCGGAATGCAGGGCGATCTCCATCTCGGAGCGGTCATGAACCTCGACCAGGACCGGCAGTCCATAGTCCTCCGCCGCTGCCACCAGATTGCGGGTACCCTCCCCCAGCACAGCGACAATCAGCAGCACGGCATCGGCCCCCATCAACCGTGCCTGGGCAATCTGCCAGCGATCTACCATAAAATCCTTGCGCAAAATCGGTAGGGCACAGGCCGCCCTTGCCTCCTCGAGGTCGGCAATCGCCCCCTTAAAAAAATGCGGTTCGGTCAAGACCGAGATGGCCGCCGCCCCGCCCGCCTCGTAGCTCGCGGCAACGAGACTGGGGTCAGCCGCAGTCTGCAAAGGGCCAAGGGCGGGCGAATGGCGTTTTAGCTCGGCGATGATCTTTAGATCCTTGCCGCGAGTCTTGACCCGCAGGGCGCCCAAAAAATCGCGGCGGGGCGGCGGTTCGCCCGAGAGGATTCTTTGTTCCAGCACCAGCAGACTATGGCGTTCCTTGGCGAGGATCAGGTCGCGCCTCGTTGCCGCTACAATCTCGTCGAGACGATTAGCCATGGGATGCAAAGCCCCCTACCTCGGCAAGAACAGTGTCCAAAAACACCAGGGCTCGCCCGGAATCGATTATAGCTTCGCTCTCCCCATAGCCCTGTTTTAAATCGGTGACCCGACCCGCGGCATAGAGCGCGGCTGCGGTGTTTAAACTGACCGCGGTTCGCGCCGGATGGGGCCTACCCGACAAAATTCTTCGCAATATCGCGGCATTGTCCGCCGCAGTGCCGCCCTGAATCGATTCGAGCGGCATTTCCGCCGCGCCAAAATCAGCCGGAGTCACTGTATAGTTTTTGATCGCCCCCGCCGCAATCTCGACAATCTGGGTTTTGCCGATGGGGGAGATCTCGTCGAGACCCGACTCCGCCGTCACCAACAGGGCCCGCTCGCAGCCCAGCTGCACCATCGCCCGCGCCATCAATTTAGCCCGCTCATGGTCATAGACTCCAATCAGCTGCGACTTAACACCGCAGGGATTGGTCATGGGGCCAAGAATGTTAAACAAGGTGCGAACCTTTAAATCGCGCCTTACCTGGGCCACCGCCTTGGTCGCGCCATGGAAAGTCGGGGCGAATAAAAACCCTATGCCATGGCGATCGAGCATCAATTCGGTCAGCTGTGGCGGATGAACCATCGGCAGACCCAGGGCCTCCATCAGATCCGCACTGCCGCAGATTGAAGACTGGGCGCGGTTATAGTGTTTGGCTACCCGCACCCCCAGGGCCGCCGCAATAATCGCCGCTGTGGTCGAGAGGTTAAAACTGCCCATACCATCGCCGCCGGTTCCCGCCGTATCAAGCTCTGGCACAGTTTTTAAATTCAATTTTAGCGCGTGGCGACGGAGGGTTTGAACCGCGCCAATCACCTCCTCGATGGACTCGCCCTTGACCGCTAGACCGACCAAAAACCCGCCGATCTGGGCCTCGTTACTGTCGCCAGCAATGATCGACTCGAGGGCCGCCGACATCTCCGCCCGGTCGAGATCGCGCCGCTGCAACAGTTTTTTAATCACATTGGGAATCAAGGGCTGTTCGGTCATTGCCTACACCATCGCTATCTGCAATCGGTTACTGTCGATAGAGTAAATTATCAACCATCAAACCAGAAAACAGCAAAAATAAATAGAGGATGGAATAGCCAAATAATCTTTTTGCCGAACGATCCGTCTGGTGCCAAACCACCGAGGCCACCGCCAGCCAAAAGACCCCACCCAAAAGTGCCGCCGCCAAACCATAGGGCCAGTGGCTCAAGCCCATAAAATAGGGCAAGAGACTGACCGGAACCAGGATCAGACTGTAAAAAACAATCTGCCTGCGGGTCTCCCTGAGACCCTTGACCACCGGTAACATTGGCACACCAGCCCGCGCATAGTCTTCACTGCGATAGAGCGACAGGGCCCAAAAATGCGGCGGCGTCCATAAAAAAATAATCAAAAACAACAGCCAGGCCATGGTACTGGTATCCCCGGTCACTGCCGCCCAACCAATGACTGGAGGAAAGGCTCCCGCCGCGCCACCTATGACAATATTCTGGGGCGTCCGCCGCTTTAGCCCAATGGTATAGACCAGCACATAAAAAAGAATCGCCGCCGCCAACCAGGCCGCAGCGACCCAGTTCAGGGCGATCCCCATCAATACCACTGATGCTACCGCTAAACTGACTCCATAGCCCAAAACCTCGCCCGGCTCCATCCGCCCCTGCGGCAAGGCACGGTTGCGGGTTCGCGCCATCAAGGCATCAATATCGCGGTCATACCACATGTTTATGGCACCGGCCGCACCCGAACCCAATGCAATACAGAGAATCGCCGTAAAGGCCAGAACCGGATGGAGCCAACCGGGGGCGACGACCAAGCCAGCAAAACCGCTAAAGACCACCAGACTCATGACTCGCGGTTTGAGCAGGCGAAAATATTCAATGGGTTCGGGGCCTGCGGCCAATTGATCCAACTTTGCTTGCTCGGCCATTTAAATCCGTCACCCTGAAAGAAAGTCTGAAAAGGTCAAAATTCTGATTGTCTCCCCCTAGCAGGGGGTAGAAGGTACGGGTTGGTTTCGATTCCTTCTTCTTTGGTTTTTAACACTGTAGTAAAAAACCAAAGAATACAAAAAGGAACCGCGTCGTTTGCGCGTTCTACCCCCACCAAGTAACTCTAAAGTTCGCCTGCGGCTTCGCTAAGAGTTACTATCCTCCCCCTGCTAGGGGGAGGCAACAAAAAACGACATCTGCATAGCTTCCTAAAACTGCGCGGTCGCTGTCGTGATGCCAGCGACCGCAGTATCGTTACTTTACTTCGGGAAGCTTATCAAAACTATGGAAAGGTGGCGGAGAGGATACCGTCCATTCAAGAGTTGTCGCCCCCTCGCCCCATTGGTTATTGGCCACCGTCTTTTTAGCCATAAAGATTTTAATGACGATAAAGATGAATAACATGGTCGAGGCAAAGGAAATATAGGAACCAACCGAAGCCACCATATTCCAACCATCATAGGCCGAAGGATAGTCGGGAATCCGCCGCGGCATTCCCGCCAAGCCCAGAAAATGCATCGGGAAGAAGGTCAGATTGACACCAATAAAGGTCGTCCAGAAGTGAATCTTGGCCAGGGTCTCGGGATATGGCTTCCCCGACATCTTGCCAATCCAGTAATAGAATCCAGCAAAGATACCAAAGACCGCCCCCAGACTGAGAACATAGTGGAAATGACCAATCACATAATAGGTATTGTGCAGGGCGACATCCATCCCAGCATTCGACAGGACAACACCGGTGACTCCACCTACGGTAAAGAGGAAGATAAAGCCCAGAGCCCACATCATCGGCACTTCAAACTTGATCGAGCCCCCCCACATGGTTGCCAACCAACTGAAGATCTTAACCCCCGTCGGCACGGCAATAACCATGGTCGCAATGGTAAAATAGGCCCGGGTATTGACATTCAGTCCAACCAAATACATATGGTGCGCCCAAACAATAAAGCCAACCGCACCAATCGCAACCATCGCATAGGCCATGCCCAAATAACCAAAAACCGGCTTGCGACTGAAGGTCGAAACAATCTGGCTGATAATGCCAAAGGCCGGCAAAATCATAATATAGACTTCAGGGTGCCCAAAGAACCAAAAGAGGTGAAGAAACAGCACCGGATCCCCACCCCCCGCCGGCACGAAAAAATTCGTGCCAAAATTACGGTCGGTCAGCAACATGGTGATGGCTCCCGCCAAGACCGGCAGCGACAACAGAATCAAAAATGCTGTGACAAGCATCGCCCAAACAAACAGAGGCATCTTATGCATGGTCATTCCCGGCGCCCGCATATTGAATACCGTCGCAATAAAGTTAATCGCGCCCATAATCGATGAAGCCCCCGCAAGGTGCAGAGACAAGATCGCCATATCGACCGCTGGCCCTTCATTAGATGACAGGGGCGGATAGATGGTCCAACCCACCCCCGCTCCACCCGCCGTCACCGAAGACAGCATCAAAAGGATGAAGGACGGCACCAAAAGCCAAAAACTAATATTGTTCATTCGCGGAAAGGCCATATCCGGCGCCCCAATCATGAGCGGCAAGAACCAATTGCCAAAGCCACCGATGAGCGCGGGCATAACCGCAAAAAACACCATGATCAAACCATGGGCCGTAATCAAGGTATTATAAAGCTGCGCACTGCCACTGCCGTCGATGAGCAGGGTTCCGCCATGGGATTGCAGCTGCATCCGCATCACGACCGAAATGGCTCCGCCAATCACACCGGCACAGACCGCAAAGATCAGATAGAGGGTGCCAATATCCTTATGGTTGGTCGATAGTAACCAACGCCTCCAACCCGTCGGACTATGACCATGATGATCGTGACTGTCGTTTTGCGAAGCATTTTTATGAACTGTAACCGAACTCATGGTAACTCCTATGACGATTTAATGGGATTAACCTTGGTTGATTAATCGGGAACAATTATCGGTTTGACATCTTGACCTTACTGGGCGGGAAACTTCTGTTTAGCTTCAACAAGCCAAGTCGCGTAGTCTTCCGGGGTTTTTGCCACAATCTTAACCGGCATAAAGGCATGGCGAATCCCGCAAATCTGGTTACATTGTCCATAGAAGGTGCCAACCTCACTCACCCTCATCCAGGTTTCGTTGGTGCGGCCAGGGGTCGCATAGATCTGAATTCCAAGGGTCGGCACAAACCACGAATGCATCACATCGGGGGAGGTGACGAGAACCCGGATATTGGTATTGATTGGAACCACCAAGGGATTATCCACGGCCAATTGGCGCGGCTCTCCTTCGGGATCAAAATTACTCTCAAACCTGATCTTTTCATCGGGATAGCTGTAGGTCCAAAGCCACTGTTGCCCCTGAACCTTGATCGTCATATCGGCCTTCGGCACCTTATCCAGAAAATAAAGCAGCTTGATCGAGGGTACAGCAATGACCATCAGAATCAAGATCGGCACTACCGTCCAAATCACCTCAAGGGTGGTGTTATGAGTGACCGACTGGGGCTTGGGATTATTCTTGGCCGAGAAGCGAACCATAATATAGAGCAAAAGCCCCATTACCACGACAACAATGGCAAAAATAACAACCAACAGAAGGTTATGAAAACTGATGAGCTGATCACTCATTGGGGAGAAATCACCCCGCATCATCATTTGCCAAGGCTGCGGCTGACCAACGGTTTCTGCGGCATTCAAGGGGACAAGGGCGGATAGGACTCCCCCCACCATCACCATCGCAAGCGTCAGAATGAGTCCCATCGAACTGCTCCTTAAAATTGATAGATGCCTGAGAAGACCGTATGAATTTGTTAGACTCATTTTACTCATAATAACTCCATAAGTACGAGACCCAGATCAGCAAAGACCCAATCTGTCCGAATTGAAGGCTAATGCTGAGACTTCTACCATGACTTAACCAGCAAATCCAGTCTGCTAGGAACGGTTCGTGACAGTTTTGTCTTTTGCAGCATCAGGCTCAGTCGATAATTAACAGTTAATAGATCGATAGTGTGTTAAACCCTATCACAGCATCACCCCTGCAATGCTCTAGCACAGAGGCCTAGAAGCGGCAATATAGATTACCATAACCGAGGGCAAACCATGTCAATGATCGATAACTTCAAGATATACGGTGTTCACTTTAGAATTCAAAAACTCTGGCGCGTTATTTAGATTAAAATTTGGGGGGGCGGATGCCCCCCGTCGCACTTCGTGCGACTCCCCCCGCTGGATAGCCTC
>JASGCE010000131.1 GCA_030054295.1 Minisyncoccota bacterium | reverse complement strand
GCAAAAAGGCGAGTAAGGGTAAATAATTCATAAGAACGCGCTTTAACAAACCAACGAACGCCATCGGTTCGGGCTCGGCTAGTCTGACCCAAACTGCCCCGCAAAGACCATTTTCTATCGTCGATTTTTGGGAGGGGCAGCTTTGGAATGTCAGACTGCGCCGACCCTCACCGATTGGCGGGCTGGCTTCGCCTAAGGGGGATTGCATCCCCCTTAACCCCCAGCGCAAGGCTCCGCCTTGCAACTGATTAGAGCTATTTTGAAAATGACAACGGGTAAAGAAATAGTTCTTTCAATTGAGAATTCAAAAATTCAATCAAGTATTTTAGTTCAAAATTTCTTGGGGGGCGGATGCCCCCCGTCAAGCTTCGCTTGACTCCCCCCGCTGGATCGCCTTGCCCTTAGCAGGGCAACGCGATGAGGGGTTGTGTGAAGTTGAAACCTCCCATAACCCCTCATAGCGTCGTGCGTAAGCACGAGGCTATCCAGCGGGGGGGAATCGAACGCAGTGAGATGGGGGGCATCCGCCCCCCGAAAAGAATCAGTTCAATAAAAAGGGGGGCCAAAGCCCCCCCTTTTTCGTCATCCACTCAGGCCAATTAATTATAGAGTACGGCCTTGATCTTGGGATCATCAATATTGGTCTTGTCATAGTAATAGAAACCCGTATCGATAATCTTATCCAACTTCTCGCCCTTGATGGCCTTGACTGCCGCCTTGACCGTCTCATAGCCGATACCGACCGGATTCTGGGTAATGGCACCGGCCATCAAGCCACTGCGGATCGCATCGATCTGAGCCTTGCCCGAATCATAGCCGATAATCACAACCGACTTTTTACTCTCCTTCACGCCATTGATCACACCAATGGCCGAGCCTTCATTGGTACCAAAAATACCCTTAAGGTTCGGATTGGACTGGAGAATCGTCTTGGTGATCTCGGTTGACTTAAGCTGATCCCCGCCGCCAATCTGGACCGTAACAAGCTTGATATTTGGATATTTGGCCTTGATCTGATTGACAAAACCTTCGGTACGGTCAATGCCCGTGCGGCTGGTATTGTCATGGGCCACCACAGCCACTTCACCCGCATTACCGATCAGGGCTGCCATCCTATCCGCGGCCAGAGCAGCGGCCTTGCGGTTGTCAGTGGTCGCGGTCGCCAGCGGAATGTCGCTATCGACACCCGAGTCAAAGGCAATGACCGGAATCTTAGCAGCCTGAGCCTTCTTCAGCAAAGGAATGGCCGCCTTGCTGTCGAGGGCGGCAAAACCAATGGCCGAAGGATTCTTGGCCAGAGCCGCCGACAGCATATCCATCTGCTTATCGACCTGGGTTTCGGAATCCGGGCCTTCAAAGCTGATCTTGACATTCATGTCCTTAGCGGCCTGTTCGGCACCCTGCTTTACCGCCTGCCAGAACTGATGCTGAAATCCCTTCGAGATCAGCGGAATATAGACTTCTGCCGCAGTCGCGACTGAGGTCATGGCAAAACCCATGCTGACGACAAGGGCTGTCCCCAGAAGAGTCTTTTTAAGAAAATTGCGTCTTTTCATCGCTAGCTCCTGTTAGAATGAAGTTTTTCGGTTATGCAAACTTAACCACTTAAAGCAAATCACTATTGAAATAGAAATACAATAGTTATTTTTTGACCTCGGTAATTCGCGCCAAACTATTCATCGCCTGTTTGAACTGCCCCAGTTCCGAAAAGCGGAGATTAAGGGCCGCCGCATCGATACCACCAACCAAACCATCCCCCGAGGTCAAGACTATAAAGGTATTTTTAGCATCCCCATCGGGCATTAAGGCGATAAAATCACTGTTGAGTTTTCGCACCGAGCCATTGTCGCCCGCCATGACCAGGGCGATTGCCAAGTTCAACAGAAGCTGCTGCTGCGACTCATCGAGCATTACCCCCGGCACAGGCCTTCCCACCAGCCGAGCCATAACCTCAGCCAAACGACTCCATTGCTTGCCCTCGGCAAAAATCTCGGCCCGCACCAGATCGGCATCGCGGTCGGCAAATCCATCGAGGGCGCGCAGGGCCGGTTCGGGTTTGCCAGACCTTAACATTGCCCGCGCCTGCAGCAACTGCCTTTGCTTGCGAAGGTCGTTGCTGACATCGGGAACATCCGACAGGTCGAGAGAAACCATGGCCTCCTGCGGTTTTTTATCGAGCAGCTGAATCGCCGCCAACCGCGCCCCGACCCGTGACCTCTCGCTGCCCTTCAGTCGCTGCTGCACCTGATAGGTCAGCAGATCCGCTGCACGGTCGAGCAGGTCGATCTCGACCAGCCGATCCGCGAGCTTTTGAATCATCAGATCGCCGCGCTCGTCGAGCGGGGTCAAGTCACGGTTATCGTCATAGACGGCAAGGGCCGCCAGGGGCGGAATTCGTTCCGAGGCCTTGTCACTGTAAAGGGCAACAAAGCGATTTATCAGGTGCGCCTTGACCGTCTCTCGGTCGGGATGATAGGGGAAATACTGCACCGCCTGTCGCAGTCTCTTAAGCCCCTCCCGCGGTTGCAGCTGATCAAAATAGAGATCGCCGAGCTGGGCCAGGATTCTGAACTGCATCTCGCTGCCCGACCAGGAATATTGCAGCCGCTCCAGCCGAATGATCGCCTGATCGACTGGCAATTTGCCCTTTTTAAGCTGGAATTGAATCCGCGCCCATTCGCCATGGGCCCGACCCCAGGCATTGCCATCCTTGACCAGCCGATCCAAAATTGTCATGGCCAGCCGATCATCGACCTCGTCATTTTTACTCAGCAGCAGCTGCGCCTTGAGATAGTCGACGCGGTTGCTGAGGGAAGGATTCTTAATCGCTACCGGAAAGCCAAAAAATAAACTTCTGGCCCGTGCGGCATTGCCTACGCCAAAGGCCGATTCCGCCGCATATTGCAACAGCATGGCCTTGAGTTCCGAAGGGTAAGAGGTTGGGATTGCTCCAGCCGCGGTAAAGGCCAGATCGGCCGACTTGTACTCCTCCTCAATCGCCAGGGCCGCGCCGCGCCACCAGCCAATCGCCGGGATTCCATTGAGCCGCGAGTCGCTCAAGTCCAAACTCGCCGCCTTGCCGTCATTCATCAAGACCCGAGCGAGTCCGCGCAGGGCCTTGACCGCCGGGTCATTCCCCAGATTGGTGCTGTTCGATTTTTCCCGCGCCAGAATGTCCAATATGCCTAGGGCATCGGCCGCATGGCTATTGGCAATAAAAAACTGCGCGAGGTTAAAACGGTTATGATTCTTCTCGTCGCCATTCGATTCGACGATCAGCTGTTGCAGCCTCTGTCTCTGGGTAACATAGTCGCTGTCTTTCTTGACCAGGTAACTAAAGTCAAAAAGAGAATTGATGGGGAGAGTCTGGACCAAAAATGCCGCACCAGCCGCCGATTCGACCAGAACAGACTCGCCCTTGGGGGTGACCCGCACACCGTCGGTGACTGGCTCCACCACAAGCCCTTGCCACGACGAGGCCAAGGTGAATTGCGGATAGTGGCGATCGGTCATAATCCCCCGCGCCACCATCGATAGGGGAACCACCAGCAGGGGACGATCCAATTCGGGAACCGTTACGGCTATAACCGACCGGGCCCCTACCGTCGCAATCTGCAAGGCGGTTTTGGGTTTTTTACCCCCGCCACCATTGCCGTTCCCCTCGTCATTGGTCACCCTGAGGTCACTGTGGCGGAGCGGAGTCCTGACAAAATCAACCGCCCAATATTGATTCGCAGTCGCAGCAACCCCCGGAGTCTGGGCCGGAGTCTTGCCCGAGCCATTGGCGGTCGGTGACGGATAGATCGGTTTAGAGATCTGCACCTGCCAGCCCTTTGGTATCTTTAAGCGAATCCCCGAGCCACTATCCAAGGCAATGGCTTCGGGAATGCCGGGTGCGAGGCTTTTGGCCGCAGCCGCAGCCGTAGCATCCGGCCTTTGTGCCATGGAACCCGTGCCAAGGTCGGTACTGCGCCGCGCTTCAGCGGTCGGGTCTGGCCCCAATCTTTGCGGCGTCATCCAATTGGGCGGAGCATCCTTGCCCAGGGCCGAAAAGTTAAAGCGCGCCGGACGATCAAAAACAACATAGAGAAACTCGCCCCGTTCAAAGGCCGCCAGTCCAGTTTCGGCAGGAAAAACAAAACGCAGGGAGGTTATATCGGGAGTCACCAACCTAAATACCGTGACCTCGGTATCCGTACTATCCAAGGGTTGCAGGACGGGGTTTGGTATAGTCGAATCACTGCCCAGCGGCTTGCTATAGACCTCGGCCGGAACAGCGGCAATCGGCTTAGGCGGGCTATTATCGTTCGCAGCTGGAGAGGATTGCGGCGGCGTTTGGGGCGAAGGAGGTGGCGAGGGCGGTGGCGGCGAAACCCTGGCCCTTACCTCCAGCTTAGGGTCATTGATCATGGGCGGCAGCAACCTTGTCTTGATCTTCTGCGCCACCGAATTATCAGGAGTCATGACATCGACAATGATCAAATGGCCAAATTTACTGTCCCTGATCCTCGCCCCTTGGGGAACGGTAAAGGCCACCACCAGATTGTTAAGTTCGACCCCCGATTCAAAGACCCCAATCGAACGGGGCAGAGCGGCATAGACCCTGTCAAGATCAACCTGGGCATTATGACTGAAGTTGATAAAGACCGCATTGGCCTCCTTGCGGAGCGTATAGTTGGTAACCGTCGTCCAGTCAAAAACCAAACGAACAAAACCGGAATGAGAGCCAATCCTTATAGCGAGGTTCTGATTCTGCCCACTGTCAGACTTGGCTGGTTTGGCGGGCTTGGCTTGAGTGTTTTTGCTTGGCGGATTTGGGTTGGTTTTGGCCTTGAACTCTGGTTCTGCCTTGTTTGCCTGGGCGGCTTTTTTGGTAAGGGGAGCGGGCAGGGCGGAACTCGTGACATCCGGGGGCAATTGCCCAGCGACGATTGGGGACTCGATTGGAGCCTCAAGCGAGCCAGCCGCATCCAGCGGCGTGATCTTGGTTTGCGCCAGCTGAAGCCAAGGAGAGTCAGTGGCTGCAGGCACAGGTTGGGCTAGACCAAAATTCGTCAAGGACAAGAAGACAAGTGCGATTAAGCCACCCAAGATAAAAAATCGGGGGCAAAAACCTCGTCTATAATTAATCAAGACTGGCCAAGATCGCATCAATCTCTGCCTGTAATTTAGCCTCGTTGGGCATTTGCGGCCCATACAAAAGTTCGGTCCCGATGTCATTTGTATTTTTGGAGGCCGAGGGGTTGGAGGATTCCATCGCTAGATTATCAAAATTAATTTCGCCAAAAGTATGTAACAGTTGGGTCACGCGGGTATCAATCAATTGCAGAGTCTTGACCACCTTAGAAATTCTTTGCCCGGTCACATCTTGAAAATTACAGGCTTCAAAGATTTGAGTCACAGCATCCTGGGCCTGGGCCTTGGCTTCATCCGGTAATTGAGTGACCAGACTGCTGATCACTTCACAGCTATCGAGAATGGTTCCGGTCGCAACCTCGGTCGCTCCCACCACCGCCTCCAATTCATCCGTCGCACTGGGAATATGCATGGAGGGTATGTCATTTGGCCGCACTGCGGCTATATCCATCCGCGCCTTTTTAATGAACTGGGCCATTTCGGCCAGTTCCTTATAGAGTTGGATGTGACCTAGGCTTATATCCCCATGGAGGCTGCTGACGATCTCCTGAGCAACCTTTTTAATGTCCTCTGGCGGAATGACACTGTTGCGCGCCTCGGCAACCTTGCGAAGCTTTTCGCTCAGGACTGGGTTGGTGGTCTCGGCTTTCATCCCTATCCCCTTGGCGCTCTTCCTGGGCTAATCCCTTATGAAATCAATGGCTTAAGGCTAGAAGTTGCCAAAAACAGCGACCAGCTTTTGCTTCAAGGTTTCAGCATTAAAAGGCTTGACGATATAGTTTGTCACTCCCGCCTCCTTGGCGGCAACGACATTTTCAGTTTTACTTTCGGCAGTGACCATGACGAAGGGTATGTGCTTTAGTCTGGCATCCGCCCGCACCTCCTTGAGCAGTTGCAGACCTGTCATTGGTTCCATGTTCCAGTCAGAAATGACCAGACCATAGCTTTTGCTCCGCAGTAACTGCAGGGCCGACGAACCATCCATAGCCTCGTCAACATTATCAAAGCCAAGCTGCTTCAAGAGGTTGCGAATAATACGGAGCATCGTCTTGTAATCATCGACGATGAGGATTGGCATATTCTTATCCATGACCGCATAACTCTCCCGTTTTGGATTATCAGGTTACAAGCAATAGATCCCGTTACGACATTCGCTCTCAAAGCACCATAAACCAATTTGCACATAAACCATCTTAACAGCTCAGGCACTCGATATTTATGATATAGCACATAGCTCTTGGTTCATTCCAGCCAAATTTTTCTAACAAACAAAAAATCGGCAAAAGAAAATTTAAGATTTTTTCTCGACCACTGATCTGTCTTAATTATAGTTTATGACAATCCTTGATTTGACTGAAATTTGCAGGATCAAATGGTTCAATTGACTAATTACAAAACCATTAAAGCCGATCTATTCACCGCAGCCTTTAATCACCTTGGAATTACCATAGTAACCCTATTATACACAAAAATAGCCCCAAAACAAGGATTAAAAACTGCGACTCTTTGGCTCATTCATGCGTTTCTTTTCTCGACCCTGAGCCTAGCTAGGATTAAATTCTGAATCAAGAGTTTTAATCGAACTGCGAGGGATTTATATCTGAGCGCTCCCCCCGATTGTCATTACCCGCCGCCACATTTATGTGGCGAGTCGGGTAATCTCTACTCTGTTAACTTAAGAATTCTAGAGTAATTCCCACAAATATAGGCTCTTCCAA
>JASGCE010000130.1 GCA_030054295.1 Minisyncoccota bacterium | reverse complement strand
TTCTAAAGAAGGGGAGGTTTCATATATTGCCTCTATTAGATTAGCAAATGCTCTAATAAGAAAGAGTTTTTGGATTTTCAAAGAATCAGACTATAGCCTATCCCCTCATAACAATTCTAAAATCAATCACAAAGCCCATTCCCGCAAAAACGCCTCAGTTCCCCGCACCGCCTCGGCCAGGCCACAGCGAACCACCGCCACCCCCGACGGAAAGGCCGTCAAGAGCTTAGTCGGAGTCGCCCGATCCAACATGACAAAAACCCCCCGATCATCCTGCCGCCGAATCAAACGGCCAAAGGCCTGTTTCAGCTTTAATCGCGCCTGAGCATGATCATAATTACTCTCCCCCAAAATCGCGCCAAATTGCCGCCTTCTTTCGCGGTGGAGAATGGTTGGCCTGGTCCATGGCACCCGATCAAAAACAATCAGCCGTAGCGACCTACCCGGGACATCAACCCCATCGCGCAGAGCATCAGTCCCCAGCAGACAAGAATCAATCTCGCTCCTGAAGATCGTAATCAGGCCGTTCACCTCCATTGTATCAATATGCTGGGCGAGCAGAGTCATACCCAGTTCAGCCATCTTGGGGGCCAGATGGGCATGGGTCTGTTTTAACCGCTCGATCGCTGTAAAGAGCCCCAAGCCCCCCCCTCCAGCAGCCTTGAACAGGGCCAGATAGGCGGCGGCAACATCCGCCGGGCGATCCCTATTGACATCCCCGACGATAAAGACCTTGGTGCGCGACGGATAGTCAAAAGGAGAGGCGACCGAAACGCGAAAAGGCGCGGCGCTAAAATGGCGAACCCCGAGGTTGATCTCGGCCCTCTGCCATTCCTCGGCGCGGTTGTCGGCGACCGAGGGCGATAGCGGATCGGCAGCCGCTGAATTCTGGTCGGTGAGGGTGGCGGAGGTCACAACCACCCCCGCCGTCGCCGCCCGCAACAGTTTGGCCAAAGGCAGGGTGGGGTCAAGCCAATGTCGCTTGAGGGCAATATTCCGCTCGAAGCCACCGCTGCGGTGAATCTCCAGCCAATCGACATATTCATCAGGGGTGGGTTTCTCAATATCCTTAAGAATCGCTTGCCAGCTGCGAAGCGGCGCGATGGCGCGATAATCAAGACTGCGGGTCAAGGCCTCGATCTGCCCGCGTTCCGACGATTCCAGAGTCTCAGCCTCGCGGAGCAAACGATCGAGCAGAATTTGCCGCAGTCGCTCCAGCGGCGCAGCAATCGATTCCAGGGCCATCTCGGCTCCCCGCGCTGCCCGCGCCAGTCCATCAATGGGGGGGAATTTTGTCGCTTCAATGCCGAACTCCTCGCTGCTGCCCTCGGCCTGTTGCAGGGTCTGGAGTCTGACCATGGCCAGCAGTTCCTCAATCGCGCCAAGCCCGCGACCCTTGCCGAGTAACTCGGCAGCACCAGTACGCGGCAAAACCCGCGCCGCCTTTAAGATCGTCTGGACCAGTTCTCGACTGGCCATATCCTCCGCCGCCAGCAAAGGTTCAACCCGCAGGGCCAGGCCATGGGCGCGACGCAGCGACCCGGTCAAGCCGCCGCCGCGATTGTTATTGCTATCGTTGCCCAGCAACCATTGCCGCAGTTCCGCCCCGCTGCGGGCCGAGAATTCGGTCGCAAAAACCGAATCGGCAGCGGCAAAAATATGGTGTCCCTCGTCAAAAACCAGCCGCTGCGGCAGAACAATATAGCTGCTGCCGGTGGGGTCTGCTGCCACTTCTACGGCGGGACTGTTCTCGGTTCCATCGCCGGAAATCATCGTCGGGGGCGAAGGACTCGGCCCGTCAATACAGGAGAGATTAAACAGCACCAGAGCGTGGTTGGCAATCACCACCTCGGCCTGCTGCGCCTTGCGGATGCTGCGTTCGATAAAACATTTATTATAGTGGCTACAGGCGCCATGGATACATTCGCCGCGCCGATCAGACAGGTCTTGGCTCCATTCCCGACCAACCAGTTGCGACAGGAATTGCGGAAAATCGGCACCGCGAAGATCGCCATCATTGGTGCGCATCAGCCACCGCGCCAGCAGCCCAAGGCCAATCGCCGCCTGAGGCAGTAGACCGGTGAGTCTTTGCGCCTCCTCGTAGTTCAACAGGCAGAGATAGTTTTCTCGCCCGCGACGAACTACGGTTTTTTTGTTGCGTTCGGTGGCATCGGGATAGAGTCGCTCCAGTTCCTGAACAATCTGGTTTTGCAGGTTGCGGGTATAGGTCGAGATCCAGACTCGATCCTGATTTTGCCGCGCCCATAGCTGCGCTGGCACCAGATAGCCGAGGGTCTTGCCCACCCCAGTACCAGCCTCGGCCAGCACCAGATTGGGATTATCGGGCTCGGCGCGCGGGGCAAAGGCCCAGGTCAGGGCAGCGGCATAGTCGGCTTGACTGGCACGGGTTTCGCTCCCCTCGCCCAATACCTTGGCGAGGCGTAACCTGGCTGCGGCCTCGGTAACCGGCTGTTGCCGCGGGGGTGGCGGAGGTGGTTCGCTATAGAGATCGGGCAGAGACCGCCAGACCTGATAGCCCGATAGTTTTTTGGTCGAGGTGACGCCTAACAGGGCTGATTCTACCGCCTCTCCCCAACTCCAGCCCGCCGTGGCCATGGATTTGGCGAGCAGGGCGGCTTCGGGGTCGGCCTCCAGCCGCAACCAGTCGAGCAGGGATTCGGCAATCAGAACTTGACTGATGGCCAGGCCAGACAGATCAGAAGCCGCAACCGCAGGCAGGGACAGGGCCTCAATCAGCCCCAAGACCGAGGGGACGCAGGGGCTGGTGGGTTTGGCAAATACAAAAAGCTCCAACAGATCGAGACAGTGGAGATCGGGTCGGTCGAGCCTGTGCCGAATCGATGGCGCGTGGCAACAGATGACGGCGGCGTTGCGCGGTAATTGCTTGCTGGCCTGTTTGAGAGTCAGACTCTCGATCTCGCCGCTTGAGGAGAGCAGGGCCATATTCTGTCCAAAAACAACCAGACTGCTCGCCGCGGGTAATTTAACTTCACCCATCGTGGGATTGCTCACGAGCTTGACTCTGGCTGGGAATGTAAAAATCGCTGAGTGACGGGACTGAGGCGATCAAACCGCCACAGCCGCCAACCCACCAGCGCAAAACCCGCCAGCAGGGCCAGGCCAAAGGGAATAAAGAGCGAGGCACAGGCAAGCAAAATCAAGCCCAGATTAACCCACAGAATCGCCCGCGCTACCTGGGCATGGCTCAACCCACCCTGCACCGCCCTTTGATAAAAATGAACTCGGTGGGCCAGCCACAGTTTCTCCCCGCGCTTCAGTCTATGTATCAGGGTCAGGCTTGCATCGAGCCAATAGTAAAGGGGCAGCAGAATCGCCGTCTGCCACAATCCCGCCAGCACCAGACAGACCAGCAAAAATCCCGATAAAAATCCGAGCGGAATCGAACCCGAATCGCCCAGAAAAATCTTGGCCGGTGACCAGTTATAGAACAAAAACCCGATCCCCGCCGCCATCAGCACCATCGACAGAATCGGAATGACAGGTTGCAGCATCAGGATCGGCGGATGGTCAAAAAAGCTTGGCATGGTGACGGTAAAATAATGGGGCAGAATGACATTGATAATCGAGGGTAGGATGACCGACATAAATCCCCCCAGACCGAGGGATAGGGTCTCAATCGCGGTTATGCCATCGATCCCATCCATAAAATTATAGAGATTGATAAACCACACCAGGGCGAGCATCAGCACCAGCCGCTCCAGCCAAATCGGCACAAGTTCAGAAGCGATTCTATAGTCGGGAGAAATGGCCGCGACCAGCCAAAAACAACAGAGACTCTGCACCAAGAGCCGCACCAGCGGAGACAGGGATCGCCGATCATCGATAAAGGAAACCAGAGTCAGAAGATAGAGTCCAATCCCCATGCTCATGGCGAGATTGGCCAGACCTACTTGGGAGCTTCTAACCATGCCATAGATAAAGGCAATCATGATCGGACTGATGCCGATAATCACACCAATGCCACCCCCACGCGGAGTCGGAACCCTGTGCAAGGATCGTTCATTGGGCTGGTCAAGAATCTGCCGACGGCGCAAAATCCGCAGGGTAATCCCGACGGCCAAGACAACCCCAACCAGGGCGATCAGCCAGACAATGCCAAAGACCAGCAGCGACTGCCCTAGCCCCAGCAGCAGGTCACGAACGGCATAGCCAAGGGCCTGCATTGTTGAAAGTTCCATATACATAACCAACCTATAGCATAGTTTTGTTATTTTCAAAAAGCGCGGGATAAGGTGACTGAATTTATCTATACAGCGTTCACTTGAAAATTCAAAAAATCAATCGATTCATCTATTTTGTAGGGGGGCGGATGCCCCCCGTCGCACTTCGTGCGACTCCCCCCTCTGGATAGCTTCGTGCTTACGCACGACGCTATGAGGGGTTAGGGAATGTTAAATCTTCGCACAACCCCTCATCGCGTTGCTTTAGGAAAGTCTGAAAAACACCAAATTTGTCATTCTGAACTTAGAACAGTCCGAGCTTTAGCTCGGGTAACTGTTCTTAGTGAAGAATCCAGAAAAGATTAACACATTGTAATTGCTAAGTTTACTGGACTCTTCGCTTGTCTTGCTAAAGCTTTCGCTTCGCAAAAGCCAAGCGCGACGACGCTCAGAGTGACAAATTTTTTGTTGAATTAGAACCACGAAATTCATTTTGAGACAGTCCGCCCCCCACTTCTCAAACAGCAAGAGGCTGCGGTGGTGAATGATACTGAGAAAGCGATCACATAATCTTGAAAAAATCCCACCGCCCCCCATATTCAGACTCAGGACTCAATATACCAAGGACAGTTTAATCATGACCGATAGCAGCACCCAGCCCAAAAATACCGAGACGATGGAGTTTCAGGCCGAGGTTGGACGGCTGCTCGATATAGTCGCCCATTCGCTCTATTCCGAGAAGGAGGTATTTTTACGCGAACTCATCGCCAATGCTGCCGATGCGGCGGAGAAGCAAAGGTTTTTGAACCTGTCCGCCGGGGTTGCGGACAATCCCGCCGAAGAATATGCCATCCACCTGTCGGCCGATCCCGTCGCCAAAACCCTGCGCCTCAGCGACAATGGTATAGGCATGGACCGCAGCGAATTGATCGACCATTTGGGCACCATTGCCCGTTCTGGCACTGGAAAATTCCTGCAAGAAAATAAAACCAGTTCCGATTCGGCGGCCAATCTCGAGGCCTTGATTGGACAGTTTGGCGTGGGGTTTTACTCGGCCTTTATGGTCGCCGAGCGGGTCGAGGTAATCTCGCTCAAACAGAACGAGAGCCAGGCCTATCACTGGCAATCGGACGGCAAGGGTAGTTTTACGGTGGGGGAATCGACGCGGCCTGACGGGCGCGGCACGACCGTCATTCTCCATCTGCGCGAAGGGGCGGAGGAATATCTCGAGGCCCATCGCCTGCGGCAACTGGTCAGGCGCTATTCTAACCATCTCGCCCTGCCGGTCTATCTTGATGACCCTGAGGGGGGCGAGAGCGAGCGGTTAAATGACTCCCAGGCCCTGTGGCTGCGCCCCCGTTCGGAGGTGACGGCGGAGGAGCTTAAGGACTTTTATCAATCCCTTAGCCACGATGGGCAGGAACCCCGCGCCACCGTCCATATTCGCGCCGAGGGCAGTCTTGAATATTCAGCCCTGATCTTTATCCCGCGGAATAAACCATTTGATCTTTTTTTGCCGGAACGGAAATCGGGTCTTAAGCTCTATGTCCGCCGGGTTTTTATTACCGACGAGGGCAGCGACCTGATTGCCCCCTATCTGCGCTTCGTCAAGGGAGTCGTCGATAGCAGCGATCTGCCCCTGAATGTCAGCCGCGAACTGCTGCAAAACAATCCCATTTTGCCGAAAATTCGCCGCAGCCTGACCAAAAAAATCCTCAGCGAAATCGAAAAACTCAGCCATGATTCGGCGGCCTATGAAAGTTTTTGGCAGGAGTTTGGCGCGGTATTCAAAGAAGGACTCTATGAGGATTTTGAGAACCGTGAGGAGATTTTAAAACTGGCGCGATTCAAATCCAGCGAAGCGAGCGGCTGGAGCGATCTATCGGCCTATGTCGCGCGGATGAAACCGGGGCAGGAGTTTATCTATTGCTTAAGCGGCGAATCGCCTGAGGCCCTGATCTCTAACCCGCACCTCGAGGGCTTTAAGGCCAAGGGGGTGGAGGTGATCTATTTGACCGACCCGATCGACGAGTTTTGGCTGCAATCGGTCAGCGAATTCCAGGGCAAGGCCTTCCGTTCGATCACCCGCGGGGCGGCTGAACTGTCGAAGATCGGCGAGACCAAAACTGAATCTGCCGAACAGAAATCTAAGAACGATAGCCAAAAACAATCGGTGCAGAAACTCGCCGAACTGTTTAAGGGGATTTTGGCAACCGAGGTCAAGTCGGTCGAACTGTCGGAACGATTGACCGAATCGGCGGTCTGTCTGGTTGCAGAATCGGGCGATATTGATTTGAATTTCGAGAAACTTCTCAAACAGCATCAAAGGGTTGAGAAGTCGGCAAAAAGGGTTTTGGAGATTAACCCTGACCATCCGCTCATCCAAAAACTGGCCAAGGATGCCGAGGCTGGCCGTTCCGAGCGGATTGAGGATCGCGCCTGGTTGTTATTGGCGGAGGCGAGGTTGGCTCTGGGCGAGGCTCTCGATAATCCGTCGGACTTTGCCCGCCGACTGGAACGGGTTTTGATTTAAATGGTCGTTAATAAAAAATTTCCTAATTTTACTGACTTAACTTGAAATATATTTCAAAATTGCCATGATTGGATGCAAGGCGGAGCCTTGCTGGATTTTTAAGGCGAAGCCTTAAATGGG
>JASGCE010000344.1 GCA_030054295.1 Minisyncoccota bacterium | reverse complement strand
AAAAATCTTCCTTATATCACTGGCTTAGTTGCCTTAAGGCTGGTTAACGCAATGTTTAATTAATCATACTCAATTTAAAAATAGAAGTGAAGGGGGAGGGGCTCGATCAGTCCCCACAATTTGGGGGGAGGGGGGGGCGCTATGGTTTTAAAGTGTCGTTGCTCGTTCTAGAACTGTCACGGAAAATTGTATCCGCGGCATTTTGGCAAGCTTCCAGAAGTAGTGCCTCAGACTGCAGCACATGCGTGTGCAAGCTTACTTACGGGATTATACTTTGCAGCAACTGAAAGTTTCTCACGCATGCACAATCTATGTCAATAAGCCGCTGCCGTGGATGGTTCAGGGTACGAGATAACAGCAATTGACGCAAATGGCCGTTACATCTTCCGGACACTTGGTGCTTATTGCATTAGTCTGGGGACCAGACTATAGTGTGTGGTCCCCAGACTAGCTTACATGCAGATCGAAGGTATAACGCTCATGCGGAGGTATATATCTAATGCGGACCTATATAGCTTATGCGGAGGTATATAACTTTATGTGGAGGTATATAGCTTATGCGGTGGTATAGATTGGAGGTACATGATATGCATATACATGTATAATAAAGGAGGTACATGTATATACCTTTATGTGGGTATATTTGTACCTTATGGCGGATGTATATATAGCTTGTGCGGGGGCTATATAGCTTATATTGCGGATAGAGTTACATGTATGTAGCTTATGAGGAGGTATGTAGATTATGAGGAGGTAAATAGCTATAGTTTAAGCCTTTTGTATACACCCTTTGTACATATATATATATATATAATTATATTCAAAATGGTATATATACCCAAAGTAGAGTATATACCCAAATTTGGAGGTATGACCACAATGCGGTACAGTATAGTTGATTTAGCAAGTGTACATAGTGCAATAGATACAAAGGTACTTTTGACACGATTCCCGCGCCATAGACTTAACTATACGCTGTATTTGAAAATGGTTTACAGGCAAACAAATTAGCAATGTAGCATGTCCTATAAGTATACATGTACATGTAATCCTCAAATACTATCATAACACACTGAAGCACATGTGCTTCGTAAAGTGCGTCATCAGTGTAGCACCTGGCATGGCTAATTTCATTTCTCGTTATGATACTCTGTATTTAAAAATGCCCACTATATTATGGCATATATGGATTATAAGAAGTAATTACTACTAAAAAAAAATTAGGAAATAATTTTTACATAGACGGACTACTCGT
>JASGCE010000129.1 GCA_030054295.1 Minisyncoccota bacterium | reverse complement strand
AAAGACTTTGCATTCGCAAAGTCAAGCGCGACGACGCTCAGAGTGACAAAAAAAATGACTTTTTCAGACCTTCCTAAAGGAAAGTCTGAAAAACTCACTTTTTGTTGCCTCCCCCTAGCAGGGGGAGGATAGAAAACCTTAGCGAAGCCGCAGGCGAGCGTTAGGTTTTCTTGGTGGGGGTAGAAGGTTAATGACTTGTTTTTAATATATATTCTACCCCCACAAGGCTTGCTAAAGATTTTCGCAAGGGGGCGAAAATCAAGCAAGCCTATCTCCCCCTGCTAGGGGGAGACAATCCGAATTTCGAGTTTTTCAGACTTTCCTAAAGGGAGGGGGGGGCATATAAATTTCGTTAAATCGACAAAACACCAAACTTCCCAACCTACCCCAACAGTTTATTTAACCTAATCAATCCAATTCGATAGATCTGGTTCATTGCCTCCTGCTGCTCGGCTGATTCGGAATTATGCAGCCTTGCCGCCACTGCATCCAAAATATTTCGGCGGTTCAAGCCAGACACGGCAATAATAAAGGGCATTCCAAACCGCTCGGCATAGGCGCGATTGAGTTCGGTCAGTTCGGCCAATTCCTGCGGGCTGCATTGATCGAGTCCTGCCCCCTTTTGCTCGCTGGTCGATTCCGCAGTAAGTTCACCCGCGATGGCTGCCCGCCCCGCCAGTTCGGGGTGGTTGCGGATGAGCTGCATCTTGACCGATTGATCCGCAGCCGCAATCACCGCGACCATCGCCTGATGCAAATCTGCTACCGAGCCAAAGGGCCTTAATGCAAAAACCTGTTCAGCCACCCAGGGGGAATGTTCGAATATTCCCCCCAGGGACTGAACAAACTCAGCCCGGCTCTGGCGATTGACCAGATCGAGTGTCAGTTTTGTAATTTTACCACCTCATTCACCGGCCATCTTGGCTGCCTTCATCGATTCCTCGGTCGAATGGCCAGCCATTCCGTTAAAGAGCAGGTTGAGCAATACCGCAACCGCCGTCGCTAACAGAATCCCACTCTCGATAAGCGGATAGATGGCATGGGGCAGCCAGATCTTAAAATTCGGCGCAATCAAAGGAATCATGCCAAAGCCAACCGACAGGGCTACGATAAACAGGTTGTTGCGATTCTTGTCATAGTTAACCGAGCCAAGAATGCGAATCCCGGTCGCCGCCACCATGCCAAACATCACGAGTCCCGCTCCGCCAAGGACAAAATCGGGAATCGAGGCAATCACCGCTCCCAACTTTGGCACCAGGCCCATCAGCAGCAATATGATACCCGCAACCACCGTGACAAAGCGGCTGGCGATCCCCGTCACCCCCACCAGCCCGACATTCTGCGAAAAACTGGTATAGGGGAAGGTGTTGAAGATACCCCCGATAAAGGTACCCAATCCATCAACCCGCAGCCCGCGAGTCAATTCCTTTGGCCCAATCGGCTTGCCCACCAAATCGCCGAGTGCCAAGAACATCCCAGTCGATTCAATCATGACCACAATCATCACCACACACATGGTAATAATGGCCCAGGTGTCAAACACCGGCATCCCAAAGGTGAAGGGTGTAACCAGTCCGACCCAATCGGCCGAACTTACCTTAGCGAAGGTCATCTTGCCGATAATAATGGCCAGAATCGCCCCGGCCAAGAGGCCCAGCAGAACCGCGATATTCGAAACAAAACCCTTGGCAAATCGCGCCAGACCAATAATCACCACCATCACAAAGGCCGACATGACCATAGCCAGAACCGGGGCATAGAGGGGATTTGGCTGCGAGCCCACAACCTTCATCCCCGCCGGAGGCGGCGGCTGCGCCGTTGCCAGCCAATCGCTAAAGGCCGGATCGACCATCATCGGCGTAGTGGCTGGAGCCATCGGATTGCCAAAAATCCAGTTAATGCCGATCCGCATGAGGGAGATTCCAATAACCAGAATCACCGAACCCGTGACGACTGGCGGAAAAAGCTTAACCATCTTACCAACCAGCGGAGCGACGATCATCGAAAAAATACCCGCGGCAATGATCGAGCCGAAGATGATCTGAGCCCCCTCAACCCCCTTGGTTTGACCGGCAATGGCCAACATCGGCCCTACGGCGGCGAAGGTGACTCCCATCATCACCGGCAATTTAATGCCGAACCATTTGGTAACACCGTAAGACTGAATAATGGTGACAATACCGCAGCAGAATAGATCCGCCGAGATCAATAATGCCACCTGCTCGGGCGTCAAATCGAGGGCTCGACCGATAATCAGCGGAACCGCAACAGCTCCAGCATACATGACCAGAACATGCTGTAGACCAAGACTAAGCAAACGAAAAATCGGTAGTTTTTCGTCTACGCGCCCCTCTGACCGAGTGGCTGAATTTTTAGAATTTTTCATGTCAACTCCCTTTATATTTTTGTTGGTTAAGAATTATGGAACTGTATTATTGTTTTTGTCAACTCGGAATTTTTAGGGGGTTTAAATTAACCAGCCATTTAAAACACTCTTACGCACGACGCTATCAGGGGTGATGGGAGGTTTTAACCTTTCGATAGCCCTCATCGCGTTACGAAGTAAGGCGATCCAGTGGGGGGAGTCGAACGAAGTGAGATGGGGGGGCATCCGCCCCCCAATAAAAATAGACTTTACTGACAAGTGTAAATAAAACGGCAGGCTTGATTAGCACGATAAAACTTCCTATCATGCCCGTCATAAACCATTTAACCGGGATGGCTTGCGTGCAGAACTCCTTTACGACTATATCACCCATTGATGGCGCGGTCTTGCTGGAGCGCGACTATGCCTCGGCTGATCAGATTGCCACGGCACTGGCGGCGGCGGTGATGGCGCAGAAACTCTGGCGCGATACGCCCCTGACAACCCGTCAGGCGATTGTATCGAGGCTGGTCGATGAACTGGTCAAGCGGCGCGACACCATCGCCGATGCCATCACCCGCCAGATCGGTCGCCCGATCAGCCAATCCCCTTTCGAGGTTCGCGGACTCGAACAGAGGGGCCGGGTAATGATCGAACTGGCGACCGAAGCCCTGGCCGATATACACCCCCCCGCTCAGGCTGGCTTTACCCGTTTTCTCCGCCGTGAAGCGGTCGGGGTGGTCTTGGTGCTGGCCCCGTGGAACTATCCTTTTTTGACATCGATCAATGCCATTGTGCCAGCCCTGGTCGCGGGCAATGCCGTGATTCTTAAACATTCGAGCCAGACTCCGCTGGTGGCCGAGATCTATGCCGAGGCCGCGATTGCGGCGGGCCTGCCCGCTGGGGTCTTTAGCTACCTCCACCTCAACCATCAGGATTCCTTGCGGCTGGTGGCCGCGCCCGAGATTAAATTTGTCGCCTTTACCGGCTCGGTCGCGGGGGGACATGCGGTGCAGCAGGCAGCGGCGCAAAAATTCATCGGAGTCGGTTTAGAACTGGGCGGAAAAGACCCGGCCTTTGTTCGCCACGATGCCAATCTGGAATCAGCGATTGAGAACCTCGTCGATGGAGCCTTTTTTAATTCGGGACAGTCCTGCTGCGGGATTGAAAGAATCTATGTCGACCGCAAACTCTATCCCAAATTTGTCGAGGGCCTTGTCGAACTGACCAAAAAATACGACCTCGGTAATCCGCTCCACAGCCACACCAATCTGGGGCCGATGGTGCGGGGTGCGGCAGCAGATTTTATCCGTGGCCAGACCGCCGATGCCGTGGCTGCTGGAGCTAAACCCCTGATACCAAAAGGTTATTTCAAGAACGAGTCCCTCGGCCCGGCCTATCTGGGGCCACAGGTGCTGGTCGATGTCACACACAAAATGCGCGTCATGACCGAAGAATCCTTCGGCCCGGTCATCGGCATCATGGCGGTGGATTCCGACGAGGCAGCGATTGAACTCATGAATGATTCGGCCTATGGCCTGACCGCCGCCATCTGGACGGGCGATCGCACCGCGGCCCAGTCGATTGGCAATAGGCTGGAGACTGGGACGGTCTTTATGAATCGCTGCGACTATCTCGACCCCTATCTGGCCTGGACCGGGGTTAAGGATACCGGCCGCGGCATATCCCTATCGGTACTGGGTTACGATCAATTGACCCGGGTTAAATCATTCCACCTCAAGGACTAGTCTATCATGAGCAACAGCATGACCGCCAATTGGAACTATCCGACCTCGGTAAAGTTTGGCGCGGGAAGGATCAAGGAGCTGCCGCAACATTGCGCGACTCTGGGGATTAAAAAACCTCTGGTGGTCACCGATTCGGGACTGGCAAAACTGCCGCTGCTGGAAACCATCATGGCGATTTTACAGCAGGGCGGATTGGCTGCCGCGGTCTTTAGCGACCTCCGCCCCAATCCGGTTGGCCGCGATGTCGATGCCGGAGTTGCAGCCTATCGCGCCGGTGGTCATGATGGGATTATTGCCCTTGGTGGCGGTTCGGCCCTCGATGTCGCCAAGGCCATTGGCCTGATGGTGGGACAGAATCGCCCGCTGTGGGATTTTGAAGATGTCGGCGATAATTGGTTGAGGGTCCAGACGGCGGGGATGGCCCCGACTCTGGCCATTCCAACCACCGCTGGAACTGGGTCAGAGGTTGGCCGCGCCAGTGTCATCATCGACGAGGCCAACCACCGCAAGGTCATTATTTTCCACCCGCGGATGCTGCCAGCTCTGGTCTTGGCTGACCCGGAATTGACGGTGGGGCTGCCACCATTCTTGACCGCCGCCACCGGAATCGATGCCTTTGTTCATAGTCTCGAGGCCTTTTGCTCGCCCTATTACCATCCCCTGGCTGCGGGCATTGCCCTCGAGGGGATGAAGCTGGTGCATGATTTTTTGCCCACCGCCTTTAAGGATGGCAGTAATATTCCGGCGCGGTCGCAGATGCTGGCGGCATCCCTGATGGGAGCCACCGCCTTCCAAAAGGGGCTGGGCGGAGTCCATGCCCTGGCCCATCCCATCGGCGCGGTTTTTGATACCCACCACGGGCTGGCCAATGCGGTTCTGGTACCCTATGTCCTAAAACGCAACCGTTCAGCGGTGGAGGGACGGATTAGCGAAGCTGCCCGTTATATGGGTCTGGCCGATGCCAGTTTCGACGGATTTATGAACTGGCTGCTGGCCCTGCGGGTGGAGCTTAAAATTCCCCACAGCCTGTCCGAGATCAAGATCGATGCCAGCCGCGCCGCCGAGATTGCGAAGATGGCCAAATCCGACCCGAGCGATGGCACCAATCCGATCAACCTATCGGTGGCTGATTACCAAAAACTCTTTGAAGATGCGGTGGCGGGAAGGATGTAGGCCAGACTGTCTCAAAATGAATTTCGTCGTTCTAATTCAACAAAAAACTTGTCACTCTGAGCGTCGTCGCGCTTGGCTTTTGCCCCGTCAGCGAAGCTGACATGCGTCAGCGGGGCAAAAGCTTTAGCAACCCTGAGCGAAGCGTGAGGGGAAGAGTCCATTTTTCCACATAAAAACAATGTACTACTGGAACAATGGATTCTTCGCTAAGAACAGTTAACCGAGCTAAAGCTCGGACTGTTCTAAGCTCAGAATGACAATTTTTGGTCTGAATTAACCTCTTACAAGCATTTTGAGACAGTCTGAGGTGTCAAGCCCCTCAGCCACCCTACTACTTGGCTGGTGCGGCTGTCGTATCCTCCGCGCCCCAATCATAGTCCCCGCCCGGCGATTTTGCCGCGGGTGGAGATTCAGCTTGAGGGGGAGTGGCAGAAATACCCGCCGCTGCCGCTGGTCTTCCGCTCGCTGGGCCGCCGCCCGGTGGACCGCCACCCGGTGGGCCACCGCCAAAACCGCGCCCATAACCACCGCCTGCTGCTTGAGAAAAGTCGAATAGTTTATGTTCCTTGGCTCGCTTGACCGAATTTTGCCTTTGCTGAAGATAGGCACTGCGAACCACCGAATAGAAGTCAAAGGAATTGGCCTCCAGCGCATCCATCGGGGCGATCAGTTGCTGCCTGACATCAAGAATCTTGACCGTTGTCATCGAGGCCGATGCATACCAGGGAATCCCATTAACATAGCCCAGGGGATTGGTAAAGAATCCCGCTGCGGTACTGACCAGATCGCGCGGGTTTGAGGGCCCAAAAAGCGGAATTTGGAGATAGGGGCCCATCCCCACTCCCCACACCCCAAGGGTAATGCCAATATCGGTATCGCGGCGCGTGAGGCCAAAGGCTCCAGCAACATCAAACAATCCAGCCAGACCCAGGGTCGAATTGATGCCAAAACGAAGGACAGAGATTCCAGCATAGTCAAAATTGGTCTGCAAATTATGGTTGATAAAATAATAGGGCTCGACAAGATTGCCAAAGAGATTGCGGAAGGCGATTCGCACCCCTTCGGGAACCGCGGCGCCATAGCCCTTGGCCGCAGGCTTAATGATTCCGCGATCAAGCCGCATATTGTTTTTAAACATAATGCGGTTGAAGGATTCTAACCCCGGTTCCTGCAACGGGGCTGGTGCAACCACAGCCGGGGGTGCGCCCGCAGCCTCCGCCGCCGCCGCTGCATTGCCAGCCCGGGCCAAGGGATTGGCCGAGGTTGCCACAACATCCGTGGGCTGCTGCGACCTTACAGAATCCTGCCGCGAACTACAGGCCGTAACCGCCAGCGATAAGAATACAAGAATAATACCACGGGCTAATTTTGCGCGGACAGGTTTGAACATCAATAATCCCCTTGACACAGCTTATGACAAAATATCCTATTGTCATCAAGCTATAATTGCAACTTTTACATTAAATTGATGGGGGGATGGTGTTCATATTGAAAATTACCGCCGCCACCCCAGCATCCCCCATGTCATTCCCCGCAAGGTTGCCCCGTTAGGTGGCAACCGCAGACGGGGAATCTCGCTTTTTTAAGAAAAGTCTGAAAAACACCAAACTTGTCATTCTGAGCTTAGAACAGTCCGAGCCTTGCGAGG
>JASGCE010000128.1 GCA_030054295.1 Minisyncoccota bacterium | reverse complement strand
TTAAGCGTTTAAGAATCAGGCTGATCGACTGAAAGGTAATGTCAATCCCAATCCAGCGCCGCCCGAGCCTTTGCGCCACCGCTACCGTCGTGCCACAGCCGCAATAGGCATCAAGAACCAGATCGCCTGGGTTGCTGGAGGCCTGAATAATGCGTTCAAGCAGAGCCTCAGGCTTTTGGGTGGGATAGCCGAGCGTCTCGGGTTGATTACCGCGCAGTGCATCTATCGCCCAAACATCCCTCTCCCCAACCATTGTGTAGTATCGATTATCTGGCGGTGGTTCTTGGAAAATCTCAACATTCTTAAAGCCATATTTATGGGTTAAATAGGATTTAGTTTTGACCGGATTAAAAATATAGTTTTGGCGATTTTTTGCATAGGCAAAAATGACATCATGCTTTTTGCCAAACCATCTTTTGCTCATGCCGCCAGTGCGATAGCTCCAAATAATCTCGTTAAGAAACTGACCTTCGCGGGGCTTAGAACAAAAAATTGTATCGCAAATTAATTTAAGGTAATGGCTGGCGGTGGGATCGCAGTGAAGATAAAAACTTCCCGACGGCTTAAGAACGCGGTGAATTTCGGCAAGTCGCATCGTCATGCTAATAAGGTAAGCCATCAGACCAGTATCACCCATCACACTATGAAGACCATTGATGAGGTTTTTTGACTCAGGACTGAGTACAATGTATCTCTGGTCGTTGCCCATAAGATTCCGTGGGTCGTTGATAAATTTCAAACCATCCATTGCCTCCGTACCCCATTGCCAGGTGTCCATAAAGGCCTGCGACTGTGCCCTATCGACCTGGTCATTAATCCCATTATAGATCTGGAAATAATTGCGTTTTGAATTGAACGGCGGGTCGATATAGCAGAGGTCAACCTGATCAGACGGCATGGCGCGAAGTACGGCGATATTATCCCCGTAAAGCAATTGGTTCTTATCAAAATTCAGCTTGATCATCGCCATGATTCCTCTAAACCACGAAACCGCTTCGGGTCGCGGCCCGTGACAGCCGGGCAAAAACCAAGTAATTGACGCTGGTGTCTTTGGATTCCTTCCAGACCTGGGTCAGGGGATTATAGCTCAAGCCGAGGGTCTCCGTCGTCTCGAGGTTGCGGCGGCGGAGGCCCGCGACCAGCTCCGACGGTTTGACAAACTGCTTCCAATTGTGAGTCCCGCGCGGCAGCCAACCGAGAATATATTCAGCCCCGATGATCGCCTTGGCATAGGAGGTTAAACTGCGGTTCAGGGTCGAGACGACCAATATCCCATCGGGCCTCATCAGGGCGCGGCACTGGTCGAGGAAGACATCGGGCGCGGTGACATGTTCGATAATCTCGAGGGCCAGGACAATATCGAATCGCTCGCCATTGGCAACCAGGTCGCTGGTCTCGGCGCGGCGGTAGTCGATCTGCAATCCCATGGTCGCGGCGTGGAGTGAGGCGACTTCAGAAGTACCCTCGGCGGCGTCGATACCAGTCACCCTCGCCCCCAGCCGCGCCATCGGTTCACTGACCAGTCCGCCACCGCAGCCAATATCGAGCAGGGTCAGGCCCTGCAAGGGGCGATCGCCATCGGGATCGCGGTCAAAATGCTGGACCAGCCTTTGGCGCAGGCTGGCGATTCTTTGTGGATTCATAATGTGGAGCGGTTTAAAGGGCCCTGCTTCATCCCACCATTTTGCGGCAATTGCGGCAAACCGTGCAGAATCGTCGCTGTCGATTGTGCTGGCGACTCTGTCCCCTGGGCTGGCAGCTGGGCGATTAAGGGAGTCGACTCCGAGCTCAAGCTCAGGTAAATTGCCGCCGTTCATTGTCTGTTTCCGCCGTGTGGTTTTTTACCAAGGTCCAAGGACACAGATTAATATAACAGAAGAGCAGCCAATATCCAATTGTATTACCGTTATAATCCCGAGAATCCTTCATGTCCCGTATCGTAATGAAATTTGGCGGCACCTCGGTCGCTACAACTGAGAGAATCCGCATCGTCGCTGCCCGCGTCGCCCGCGAGGTCAAGGCAGGTCACGAGGTCGCTGTGGTGGTTTCCGCCATGGCGGGTGAGACCAATAAGCTGGTGGCCTATGTTGACGAGGTGGCCAATGGTTATGGCCTCCTCCATGACTATTCCGAATATGATTCGATTGTCGCCTCGGGCGAGATTGTCACGGCCGGCCTGACCGCCCTTGCGCTTCAGGGGCTGGGCCTTAAATCGCGGTCGTGGCAGGGGTGGCAGATTCCGATCCGCACCGACCTGGCCCATGGCAAGGCGCGAATCGACGAGATCAATGGCGAGCTTCTGATCGAGGCGATGGAGGAGGGAGTCATTCCGGTCATTGCCGGATTCCAAGGGGTCAATCAACTCGATCGGGTGGCGACTCTCGGCCGCGGCGGTTCTGATACTTCGGCTGTGGCGATTGCCGCGGCGATTAACGCCGACCGCTGTGATATATTCACTGATGTCGATGGAGTCTATACGGCCGATCCGCGCATCGTGCCAAAGGCGCGCAAACTCCAGCAGATTACTTACGAGGAGATGTTGGAGCTGGCCTCGGTTGGGGCCAAGGTTCTGCAAACCCGCTCGGTCGAGATGGCGATGAAGCACCAGGTGCGGGTGCAGGTATTGTCAAGCTTTGAAGATAAACCCGGCACCATGATGGTTGAAGAGGAGGAGATGATGGAACATGAACTAGTCAGCGGCATTACCAGCGATCGCAACGAGGCCAAGGTGACTCTGCTTGAACTCGCCGACCGACCGGGCGTAGCGGCGGGAGTCTTTGGCCCGCTCAATGATGCCAATATCAATGTCGATATGATCGTGCAGAATATCAGCGTCGATGGCAAGACTACCGACATGACCTTTACCGTGCCGCGGATCGAACTGGCGCGAACCCTGGCCCTGTTCGAGACGCAAAAAACCAAGCTTGGCTATAAGGCGATACAGACCGATGGAAATGTTGCTAAGGTCTCGGTGGTTGGGGTGGGGATGCGCAGCCATGCTGGGGTCGCCTTGACCATGTTTCAGGCCCTCGGCAAGGAGTCGATAAATATATTGGTTATTTCGACCTCCGAGATTAAGATAAGTGTGCTGATCGAGGAGAAATACACCGAACTAGCGGTTCGCGCCCTCCATAGTGCCTATGGGTTGGATGCCCAATAACTTAGCAACGAGAGTCCTTGTCATGGCTAAAACACTGATCGATATAGGGAATTCCGACCGTCACAGCAGCGGCAGCAGCAGCGGCAGCGGCCATCCCTATGATGCCGAAAAGGCCCTGATGCGCCTGTGGCAGCGTGGGGCTGAATTCCTCGGCTGTCGCTACGCCATCATGGGCGGAGCCATGAGTTGGGTCTCGGAATCTCATCTGGTCGCGGCCATCTCTAACGCCGGGGGCTTTGGCGTGCTGGCCTGCGGCTCCATGAGTCCCGAACTGCTGGCCAATCAGATTACCGCGACCCAACAAAAAACCACCCTGGCCTTTGGTGTGAACTTGATTCTGCTCCATCCCCAGCTCGACCAATTGATGCAGGTCTGTATCCGCACGGGGGTCAAGACGGTGGTCTTGGCCGGGGGGGTTCCGTCCCGCGAAACCGTGGCGGTTTTAAAGGCGGCTGGGGTCAAGGTGATCGGCTTTGCCCCGACGGCGGCGATTGGCAAAAAACTGGTGCGGGATGGGGTTGGTGCCCTGATTATCGAGGGCAGCGAGGCGGGCGGTCACATCGGCCCGGTCTCGACTTCGGTTCTGGCGCAGGAGATTTTGCCCGAGATCAGCCAGGTGCCGGTCTTTGTCGCCGGTGGGATTGGTCGCGGCGAATCGATTGTCAGCTATTTACAGATGGGGGCCTCGGGAGTCCAGCTTGGCACGCGCTTTGTTTGCGCTACCGAATCGATTGCCCATGCCAATTTTAAGCGGGCCTTTATCAATGCCAAGGCGCGGGATGCGGTGGCTTCGGTGCAGCTCGACCCGAATTTTCCGGTCATACCGGTTCGCGCCCTGCTCAACCATGGCTCGGAGGAATTCCTCAACGAACAGTCCGAAGTCATTGCCCTGTTCAAGGCGGGAAAAATCACCCAATATGACGGTCAGCAAAGGATCGAGCATTTTTGGGCTGGGGCCCTGCGCCGCGCGGTCATTGATGGCGATGTCGAGAATGGCTCCCTGATGGCTGGCCAGAGCGTCGGAATGGTCAGTTCTGAACAGAGTTGCGACGAGATTTTGCAAGAGCTGGTTACTCAGGCCCAATCACACCTTGCGGTTCTGCGACAGGCCAATATGGAACTCATGACATGAACAATAGTCTTCCGGATGAGACCAAGGCTCCGGTGATGCCCCCGGAAACCCAAGAGTCTCCGGAAGGCAGGGTCGCTGCGACTCCCATCGATGCTGGCCATCAGGTAAAGTCGCGCCATCTGCTCAAACAGATGCGCCAGATCATGGCCAGCGATGGGGAGGATGAGACGGGTGAATCCCCTGAATCCCCTGAATCCACCACTCAGTCGGGGCAGACCCAATCCCTCACCGCCCAGCAGAGGCTCGATCGGATTGTGCGGCTGGTCGCCCGCGAATTGGCGGCGGAGGTCTGTTCGATCTATGTCATGAGGGCTGGAGAGGTGCTCGAACTCTTTGCCACCGAAGGCCTGCGCATTGAGGCCATCCACCGCACCCGCCTGCGCACTGGCGAGGGTCTGACGGGAATGATTGCCGCCCAGATCAAGCCGCTGGTGCTGGCTGATGCCTGGGCCCATCCCAATTTTGTCTATCGCCCCGAGACTGGCGAGGATATTTACCGTTCCTTTCTCGGGGTGCCGATTCGCCGTTCGGGTCGGGTGCTGGGGGTGATCATCATCCAGAACCGCACGACAAGGCACTATACCGAGGACGAGGTGGAGACCATTGAGACCATCGCCATGGTGCTGGGGGAATTGATTGCCTCGGGCGATCTGGTCAGCTCCAGCGAGATCAACTTTACCGAGCCATTGGCGGTCAAGCCAGGCCGGTACGAGGGGATGAAGATCAACCCGGGAATCTCGATTGGCCGCGCCATACTCCATCGCCCCTTAATCACGATCAAGGAGATGCTGACCGACGATCCCGACCGCGACATTGCTCGGCTGGATGCAGCGGTGGAGGGGATGCAATCCTCCCTCGCCGACCTGTTCGAGAGCGACATGCCGCCGGATATTGAAGTGCGGGATGTGTTTGAGACCTATCGCATGTTCGCCAATGATCGCGGCTGGCTCAATCGCATTAGGGAGGCGATTCAGGGCGGCCTGTCGGTCGAGGCAGCGGTGCAAAAGACCCACCAAGAGCAGCGGGCTCGCCTGCGCGACATTGCCGACCCTTACCTCCGCGAGCGACTAAGCGATTTTGAAGACCTGACCAACCGCCTGATGCTGCACTTAAGCGGTCAACATGCCAATTCGCGCCACGCCCTGACCAACGGGCAGAAGAACGGTATCTTGATTGCCCGCAGCATGGGGCCAGTCGAGCTGCTCGAATATGATCGCCGTTCTCTGCGCGGTCTCATTCTCGAGGAGGGGTCGCCAACCAGCCATGTCGCCATTGTCGCCCGCGCCTTTGATATTCCGGTGATTGGGCGAGTCAAGGATCTGCTCGATCGGGTTGACCATGGCGATATTTTGATCGTCGATGGCGATAATGGCCAGGTCTTTGTCCGCCCGTCGGAGGAGATCGAGGATTCCTTCCGCCAGATCATCGCCAAAAGATCGCAGCAGCGGGAGACATTCCGAGCCATGCGCGACCTGGCCGCTGTCTCGGTGGATAACCAGCGGGTGACCCTCTATGCCAATGCCGGGCTCCTCAGCGATGCCATAGCCGCCGAGGAGGTGGGGGCCGATGGCATAGGACTCTATCGCACCGAACTCGGCTATATGCTGCGGTCGGGATTCCCCAGCCTGTCAGCCCAGACCGAGGTCTATCGGCGGGTGCTGGAAGTCGCCCCGCACAAGCCGGTGATCTTCCGTACCCTCGATATTGGCGGCGACAAGATGCTGCCCTACTTCCCCATCGACGGCGACGAGAATCCGGCCATGGGCTGGCGTTCGATTCGCATCTCGCTCGACCGCCCGATCCTGCTTCGACTGCAACTTCGCGCCATGTTGCGGGCAGCGGCTGGGCGCGAATTGGCGGTGATGTTCCCGATGATTGCGACGGTCGAGGAGTTTGATCGCGCCCGCGCTCTGCTCGACCGAGAGATCGCCGATTTGGCAAGTTCAGGCGGGGCAATTCCCAGTCGAGTCAAGGTCGGAATCATGGTCGAGGTACCCGCCCTTTTTTGGCAGGTGCCGGAGTTTTTACGCCGCGTCGATTTTATGTCGATTGGCTCGAACGATCTGTTGCAGTTTATTTTTGCCTCGGATCGCGGCAGTTCGCGGATGAGCAACCGCTACGATAGCCTGTCACCGGCGATACTTCGCGCCCTCCGCGATCTCTCGAGCTCTTGCCGCGCTGCGGGTGTCGAACTGTCGGTCTGCGGCGAGATGGCCGGGCAACCGCTCGAGGCCATGGCCCTGCTGGGGATCGGAATCCGCAGCCTGTCGATGAGTCCGGTGCTGATCGGAGTCATTCGCCAGATGGTGCGCAACTGCCATATTGCCGAGTTACAGGCCTTTGTCGGAACGGCCATTGATCGCAGCTCCAGCACCATCCGGCCGGAACTGCGCTCCTTCGTCCGCGAACAGTTCGGCCATGATTCGATGCGACCCGAAGACCCCGAAGCCGACGAACAGGTGGATTGATGGGGGAGGGGTTACCACTTCAGCTGATTGATAAAATTTGTCATTCCCCGCCGCCACATTTATGTGGCGAGTCGGGGAATCCAGAGTTACGAAACAGTACTAAGCAATTGACCCCCTGGATTCCCCGTCTGCGGTTGTCCCTTACGGAAACCCTGAAAAACTCCAAACTTGTCATTCTGAGCTTAGAACAGTCCGAGCTT
>JASGCE010000343.1 GCA_030054295.1 Minisyncoccota bacterium | reverse complement strand
GCTTAGAACAGTCCGAGCTTTAGCTCGGCAAACTGTTCTTAGCGAAGAATCCAGAAAAACTTAACTTATTGTAATTGCTAAGTTTTCTGGACTCTTCGCTTGTCTTGCTAAAGCCTTTGCGCCTTGAAGCATGTCGGCATACGCCGACGGGCGCAAAGGCAAGCGCGACGACGCTCAGAGTGACAAAAAAGTGAGTTTTTCAGACCTTCCTTTAGCAATACGGTGCGGGGAATGACAATGGTGGTGGCTGCAGGCACAACTGCATCTCGATAGTCTATCCACTTGTGTTTCACTGCGCCTTAAAACCAATGGAAAACTAATGGCACCGCGACCTTCGCGGATTATTCCGGATGGTTCATCGGCCGATCGACCGGCACCAGATGAAGGTCCTTTCCGCTATAGGGATGGGCGCGCACGACATCTAAATTAAGATCACTCCCAAGGCCAGGTTCAGTCGAGGGAATGACATAGCCATTGTCAAACTTGACCGGATTTGTCAGCAGGTCGGAATAGACTCCGCACCAATCTTCAATCGATTCCAGAATCAAAAAGTTCGGAGCCATGGTCGCCACCTGAATATTGGCGAGGCCAACCACCGGCCCGCAATAGAGGTGCGGGGCAATCTGGGCATAGTGGGCCTCGGCCATGGCCGAGATTTTCCGCGCCTCGAGAATCCCCCCGACTCGCCCGAGAGAGAATTGCAATATCCCCGCCGCACGATGCTCCAGCACGCGGGCAAATTCATATTTGGTCGTCAGCCGTTCGCCAGTGGCAATCGGGATGGTGGTTTGGCGAGCGACGATGGCCATCTCCTCGGGCATTTCGGGCGGGACTGGCTCCTCGAACCACAGGGGGTCATAGGCCTCGAGCCGACGCGCCAAACGAATGGCCCCGGCGGTGGTAAATTGCCCATGGGTGCCAAAGAGCAGATCAGCCTTGGAGCCAACCGCTTCGCGCAGCAGTTTGCAGAATCGCTCGCTGATATCCATCCGTTCCAGCGACGGCATCCGCGGGTCAAAACTGCCCCATGAACCGGCGGGATCAAACTTCAAGGCCGTAAAACCCATCTTGAGATAGTCAATCGCTCGCTCGGCGGCAATGGTGGGATCGCTATAGGTGGTGGAGGCCGAATGGGCATGTTCATTCTTGGGATAGATATAGGTGTAACAGCGCAGCCGCTCGTGAACCTTACCGCCCAGCAGCTGATAGATCGGCTTGCCGAGGGCCTTGCCGTTAATATCCCACAGGGCCATCTCGAGCCCCGACA
>JASGCE010000342.1 GCA_030054295.1 Minisyncoccota bacterium | reverse complement strand
ACGGTCGACTATTGGGTCGTCTCTGTGAACCATACTGCTCGCCTCAAATATAAAATTACGTGACGTCATCCAAGGTACACCTATATAGCTATACATCCCATAGTACGTTTGGCTGGTCGGTCGGAGAAACGGTCCGCTTTTCGATCTCAAAAATTGACCGTTGTTCGATCCCAAATATAGGCCGTTGTTTGATCCCAAATATAGGCCGTTGTTTGATCCCAAAAATAGATTAATGCTAGTTAGCGCGGTAGCGGAAGTGGATGATCGTTTGATCGCGGAATGGGATCGATCGCAGAATCGGACCGCTGCTGCATTGCTCGAACACGGAATCGGACCGTCGCTGTATTGTTCAATCAAAAAATTGCTTGTCGTACAATGTTTGGTCGCGCGACCTCCAGCAGGGCCACCGTAATTTGCCCTTGTCAATCGGAGCTGGCAACGATTGATCGTCTATGGGAGGGAGGAGATTATATCAAAGGCAATGTATTTTTACCTTTGCGTATTCTCCGCACGCTTCCTTCCTCGATGGAGCGTTGCATTGATGAAGGTAAGGGAGCCTGATTCTAATGATGCTTCTTCGAATGACGCCGCCTTTTGTGCCGTCTGCGCGAGCGGCTTCTGGAAGGCGACGAGTCACTGCTGGAAGAGTCACTGCCTCGGTTCCGCTCGTTGTGCCCGAGCGAGAGAGCGGCTAGCCGTGGACTTTGAGTCGACTGCCTTAATTGGATTTGCATTTTGCATGGCACCGGATCTGTCGGCTGCAAGCTAGACCGTGACATATGCCGCCGCGACCGCGCCCTGCGTGCAACCACAGGGGGAGGGTCTGATGCTTGCTTGCGTCGGGGATGGCGAGTCGTGGAAGCGAGGTTAGCAGCCGTATCGCGCACCTCGAGCAACTCAGGCGGCTCGTATGAACCGCTGAGTGTAAAGGGGGAAGGGATCGAACCTGTTCCGACGGCAGCCGAAGGAGGGGCTTCTTCAAGGTTTCTCCGACTCCGAGCTCTCACTGGGATCGTCAGATGCGGCGGTAGGCATTAAAAGGGGGTGAACATTGGCGAGGCCAGATGTACGTATATACCCTGCTGGAGGCTGTCTTCGTGTTGAAGCAGGCTCTCCACAAGGGTCGATTATTTGCCCATGGTTGAAGGGTGAGCATTATGTGGACGTGGCCGAAAACGGAGGACCTCGCAAGCTTAAGTGAGGCGCGAAATCATTTCCTTTAGAGGGGAGGGTTGCAGACAGAGAGGCAGGCTTGACCTGCTAACCCTAGACA
>JASGCE010000341.1 GCA_030054295.1 Minisyncoccota bacterium | reverse complement strand
CCCGTTCAACCCACAGCCGCATGGATCGTGAAGCCAGCCGCGGCAAGCAATCGGGTCGCACCCACGAGATTCAAAGACTGATTGGCCGATCCCTGCGCATGGCAACCGATCTCGGACTGCTCGGGGAGCGCCAGATCAAAATCGACTGCGATGTATTACAGGCCGATGGTGGTACAAGAACCGCCGCCATCAGCGGGGCCTGGGTCGCGCTCTATCTGGCGGGACAGGGGCTGGTTCAGTCGGGAGCGGTTAAATCCCACCCGGTCGTGACCAGTCTGGCGGCAATCTCCTGCGGAATTTGGCACGGGGTGCCTTTGCTTGATTTGGATTACAGCGAAGATTCCGACTGTGATGCCGATGCCAATTTTGTCATCACCCAATCGGGTGACTTGATCGAGGTGCAACTGACCGCCGAGAAGCAAGCCATAGGTCAAGAGTCAATGATGACCCTGCTGGCACTGGCCCGCGCCGGGGTTGCAACCATCATTGGTCAGCAGTTCAAGGCCTGCGAGATCGAGCGGCTTCAGTCCACTGACCGGGTAAATCATAGTTAGAATGAGCTTTTTTCTTCCGAGAAACTGATGAAACTTCCCGCAAAAATTGTCATTGCCAGCCACAATTCTGGAAAGGTGAGAGAGATCGGCGATCTCCTAGCCCCCTTTAAAATCACCTGCCTCTCGGCGGGTGAACTTGGTTTGCCCGAGCCGGAGGAGACTGGCAAAAGCTTCGTCGCCAATGCAGAACTCAAGGCCTTGGCGGCCGCGCGGGCGAGCGGCATGGCGGCACTGGCCGATGATTCAGGGCTGGAGGTTACGGCCCTGCGGGGGGCTCCCGGAATCTATTCGGCCCGATGGGCTGGCCCAGATAAGGACTTTGACTTTGCCATGAAGCAGGTCGAGGAACAGGTTAGGTTGACGGGGTGCAAAGACATGTCGGCACGGTTTGTTTGCGCCCTCAGCCTGGCCTTGACGGCTGATGACTGTCATAGTTTTGTCGGGACGGTTGACGGAAATTTGACCTTTCCGCCGCGCGGGAAATTTGGTTTTGGCTATGATCCGATTTTTGTACCGCTGGGCGAGCAGAGAAGTTTTGGCGAGTTTGATCCGGCGGAGAAACATGCGATAAGCCACCGCGCCAAGGCCTTTGCCCAGTTGGTTGGGTTTTTGAACAGATGAATCATCTATAGTTTGAGTCTTCGAAAATCCAAAAACTCATTTTTTTAGCGGGGGGCGGATGCCCCAGACTGTCTCAAAATGCTTGTAAGGGGTTAGCTCAGACCAAAAATTGTCA
>JASGCE010000127.1 GCA_030054295.1 Minisyncoccota bacterium | reverse complement strand
GGCAATCCAGCGGGGAGTTTGAGGGGCATAAGCCCCTCAATTATAAGGATTATTTAGTGTTTGGGCTTATGCCCGCTCTGGATTGCCACTCTGCGCTGCTATCGCAGCTTGAGGGCAATGACGATTTTGGAAGTGCCTATATTTGTGGGAATTACTTTAGATTTCTCAAGTGAAAAGAGTATATACGGATTAAATAATAACGGGTCAAACCCACAAACATAACCCATGCCAAATCCCCTGTCGTCAAATCCCCCGCATGACTGTCCGCTCTGTCCGCGGCTGGTCGAGTTTCGCAACTACCAGCAGAGTCGGTATCCCAATGCCCATAATCAGCCGGTAGCGGAATTTGGCGATCCCGATGGTCGGTTGTTGATTGTTGGACTGGCCCCCGGGCAGCGCGGCGCCAATAGCACCGGTCGGCCCTTTACGGGAGACTATGCGGGTAAGGTTCTCTATCCAGCATTGTTAAAATTTGGTTTTGCTCGCGGGGTTTTTGCCGAGAATGCCGATGATGGGTTAGAGCTGATCGACTGTCGGATTACCAATGCCGTTCGATGTTTGCCGCCGCAGAATCGCCCGACTGCCGCCGAGATCAACCAGTGCCGTCCCTTTCTTAAGGCCTCGATTGGAACCTCTGATCGACTGCGGGTGATTCTGGCCCTGGGGCGAATCGCCCATGAATCGGTGCTGCGGTGCCATGGTCATAGTCTTGCTGGCCATCCCTTTGTTCATGGTCAAAACCATGTAATAGATGACAAATTAACCCTCGTCGATAGTTATCACTGCTCGCAATATAATATATTTACCCGTCGTTTGTCGGTGGAACAGTTTGAATCGATAGTTAGTCATTGCAATCTAATATTAAAAAATATAATATAAAATTAATAACATAGATTTTCTATTGGTTGTGATTGTGAATTCATTGATTATGGTAACTGGTAAAGAAGAGTGGCACGGGATCGATCTAAGTAAATCTGATAGTTTTGCTCATGGTATTCCTTTTGGATATTTTGCCCATTTGCGCCAGCATGATCCGCTTCACTGGACGGTCGAGTCTCAGGGTCGCGGCTTTTGGTCGCTCACCCGACATGCCGATATTGTTCAGCTCAATCGAGACTATCGCCGCTTAAGTTCAGCCCAGGGAATTAGGATCAAGGATCAAAGTCCCGAAGAGGTTTTTGCGCGGCGCAATTTTCATGAATCGGACCCGCCCGACCATACGCGGCAGAGGTTGATTGTCAGTCGCGCCTTCTCGCAATCCAAGATGCTGGAATATGAACAGGAGCTTCGGGGGTTAACCCGATCCATCATTGCTCAGGCGATTGATTGGCAGGAGTTTGACCTTGCCGAGCAGATTGCCCGCCATATTCCGATGTTGGCGATTGGGCGAATCCTGGGGCTTCCCGCCGAAGACCATGAATGGTTATTGACCCGCGCCGAACAGCTTTTTGCCAATGGCGATCCTGATCATAATGAATTTGTTCGGGATCGCGGTAAGGATGAACCCTATCGCCCCTATCCCTTTGGCTTGCCGGCGGGTATCGAGGTTTTTGACTATAGTAAATTGCTGTTAAAAAAAATGGCCGATCAGGGGGAGAGTAACAGTCTGCTCCAGCAGATTCTGATGCCCGATGACAATGGAAACACGATCAGCGAAGAGGAGTTTCGTAATTTCTTTTGTCTCATCATAGTCACTGCCAATGATACCCTGCGCTACACCATGGCTGCGATGGTTTTGGCCTTGATTGAGCGACCCGAACTGGCGCAGCTGCATCGGGAATATTTACCCCATCCCGATAATCCATTTTGGGATTCCGCGGTGGAGGAGTGGGTAAGATATTCAACCCCCAACCATTATTTTCGGCGGACGGCTACGCGCGACTTTGATCTTCATGGTAAGACCATCCGCGCCGGAGACAAGGTGGTGTCGTGGCTGAGTTCCGCCAACTACGACGATGCGGTATTTGTGTCTCCGTCGGTGGTCAATCCGCTGCGTTCGCCCAATCCGCATCTTGCCTTTGGCGAGGGCGGGCCGCACAATTGTTTGGGGGCTTGGCTGGCGCGGCTCGAACTGAAGCTGTTTTTGCAGGAATGGGTGGCAAGGAATGGGGCGATTGAATTGACCGCCGAGCCAGAATGGGTAAGATCTAACTTTTTAAATGGCATCAAGCGGCTGCCGATCAGGATTTTAAACCCAGGTTACAAGAGTGGGATTTAGGGCAGGCTTTGGGTCGCGGCGCCATAGATCTCGACACCTTCGCGCTCAATAATGGCGCGGAAGCGTTCATTACTGATGGTGGAAAAATCTGACAGATCGACAAAATAGGGCAGGGCGGATTCCTCTAAGGCCTCGGCAATGTCCGACACTGTCCGCCAGTCAAGACCCTTCCCCATCAGAGTCAGGTCAATGTCGGAATAGGGTTTGTTATCGCCGCGAGCGCGACTGCCATAGACCACCGCCCGCTCGACCTTAGGATGCACACGCAGGATGGCCAGTACCATCTCGAGATGATGATCGGGTAAAGAAACCGTCATTTTTGGGAATCATTGTATGTTTGAATTCGATTAATCAGCCAATTGAATTCAGGCGAATAGACATTAATAATCTTATCGATCAATCCCCCAACCAATGCAGGATTGTAGGTGTGACTGGCAAGATTGCGATCTTTTATCATGTTAATCCACACTTCACCATTGATGAGAAGCCCCTGTTTAAGGGCAAGACGAAAGGCAAATCGAGAGCCAAGAATATCCCCATGACCGGCATATTCCAGATAGTCTTTGATAAGATTCCACGACAGTTCATAACATAGTATGAAGCCATGGATCAGGCCCTGTTTTTCTAAATCTGTTAAATCCCGCGTCTTGCTCAGTTCGCGAGCCGCCATAAGGTTCCGCACAGAGTTTTGAAAATTCTCAAGCCGCAACACCCATCTTGGTTCTCGTTTTTCTGTCATCGCACTCTCTCCTGAATAATGACAGATTCTACTCGACCGTCACTGACTTGGCAAGGTTGCGCGGCTGATCGACATCGGTGCCCTTGCGCACGGCCACGCGATAGGCAATCAGCTGTACCGGCAGGCAATAGACCATAGGCGCGACCAGTTCTGGCACGGCGGGCAGTTCCAAAACCTCTCCCCCCAATGGGGTGAACCTGCCGCCGCTGCCGATAGCGGTGACGACGATGGGCAGGCCTTTGCGTGCGACAATCTCCTCGACATTGCTGGCGGTCTTTTCGAACCAGTGGCCGGGGGGGGCCAGGGCAATGACCGGCACCCCGTCGCTGATGAGGGCTATCGGGCCATGTTTGAGTTCACCGGCGGCATAGCCCTCGGCGTGAATGTAAGAAATCTCCTTGAGCTTTAAGGCCCCTTCCATCGCAATCGGATAGCAACTTCCGCGCCCCAAGAATAAAACATCCCGCGCGGCGGCAATCTGCTCGACAATCTGATTCAAATGCCCGTCGAGATGGGCGAGAATATCGGCCAAATGCGAGGGCAGGGTCAGTAGATCGTGACAGAGCGACTGTTCCCGCTCCCGATCAATCGCACCCCGCGCCACCGCCACCGCAATGCTAAAACAGGCCAGCACCGCCAGCTGAGTCATGAAGGCCTTGGTCGAGGCGACGCCAATCTCTGGCCCGGCCAGAGTCTCCAGCCGATATTCGGCCAGCCGGGCCATCGAACTGGTACGGACATTGACAATGGCCATAGTGCGCCCGCCTGCCTTCTTGACATAGTCGAGGGCCGAGAGGGTATCGATGGTCTCGCCCGATTGCGAAATAAAGATCACCAGATTGCGGTCATTGACCGGGGCCGAACGGTAACGATATTCCGAGGCAATATCGACCTCGACCGGAATCTTGGCCAGACTCTCCAGCCAATATTTGGCGGTCATGCCCGCATAGTAACTGGTGCCGCAGGCGACGATGGTGATCCGCTCGATCTTTTTAAGATCAAAGGGCATGGGCGGCAAATTGACCGCCAGATCGCTGGGCGAGATCAAGGATGACAGGCTATCGCCAACCACGGTGGGCTGTTCGTAGATCTCCTTCTCCATAAAGTGGCGGTAGTTTCCCTTGCCGATGATGGCGTTGGATCTTTCGGTAATCTCTATGGCGCGGGTTACTTGGCTTCCTTCGGCCTTGAAGAACTTGACCGAATCGTGGGTCAGTTCGACAAAATCATCCTCCTCGAGATAGGAAATTTTTTCGGTCAGGGGCGCGAGGGCCAGGGCATCAGAGCCCAGAAACATTTCGCCCTGACCATAGCCCACCGCCAGCGGACTGCCGCGCCGCGCCCCCAGCAACAGATTTTGATTGCCGGTCAAGATAATCGCCAGGGCAAAGGCCCCGTGCAGCCGCGCCATGAGTCCTATCATCGCCTCGTGTGGAGTCATTCCACTTTGGAGATAGTGGCTGAACAGATGCACCACCGCCTCGGTATCGGTATCGCTGTTAAAAACATGGCCGAGCGGTTCCAACTCGGCGCGAATCTCGCGGAAGTTTTCGATAATTCCATTATGGACAATGGCGCAGTCTTTGCTGGCATGGGGGTGGGCATTGCGCTCGGTTGCAGCCCCGTGGGTTGCCCAGCGGGTGTGACCAATGCCGATGGTGCCAGCGAGAGGTTGAGTCTCGACCAGTGCCGCGAGGTTGGCCAGCTTGCCCTCGGCGCGACGGCGGTCAATCGCGCCATGATTTACCGTGGCGATTCCCGCCGAATCATAGCCGCGATATTCTAATCTGCGCAGCCCCTCGATCAGCCGAGCGGCTACGGGTTTGTTACTGACCAGACCTACTATTCCGCACATTCAATGCTCCCATGATGTCGATGGGGGAGTTATACGACAAATTCAATTCAGCGGGATAAACAAAATGTGACTAAGTGTGAAGGGTTGGCTATGCTGCCTTTGATTGCGGTTGAGTCGTGATCTCCGAGACAAATCCATCGACCGAGACCGCCAGTTGATTGGTCTGCTGCGACAGGGATTGCGAAGCCTCCAACATTTGGCTGGCTTCTATTCCGGTCACCTCGGCGGCCTTGGATACCCGATCCATGGTCTGGAACAGCTGCTTGGTGCCATCGGCAACCTGGGTGGCCGTGACCGAGATGGAATTGGTCGAGACATCCTGTTCCTGCACCGCATTGGATATATTCTGGGCAATGGTTCCCATCTGTTCGATGACTCGGCTGATCGACTGGATGGCCGCAACGGCATCGTTGGTGATTTTTTGCATTTCCGAAATGCGGTGGGCAATATCCTGAGTCGCCTGAGCGGTTTGATTGGCCAGGGCCTTGACCTCGCTGGCGACGACGGCGAAGCCGCGGCCAGCCTCTCCCGCCCGCGCTGCCTCGATGGTTGCATTGAGGGCGAGCAGATTGGTCTGGCCAGCAATCGATTCAATCAGGTCAACCACCTTGCCAACCTGTTCGGCACCGCTGGCCAGTTCGCTGACGATTTGATTGGATCTCTCGACATCCCCCAGGGCATTGTTGACAATCTCGCTCGAGAACTCGACCAGTCGCCCGATCTCGCGGATTGATGCCGAAAGCTGGGTCGAGGCCGTGACCAGGGTCTCGACCGAACTGCGGGTCTGGGTCGTATGGCTGACGACAAAGGCCACCTGTTGATTGGTATCCTTGGCCGCCTGTAACATCGATTCTGCCGACTGGGCGAGGTTCTCGGCTGCCGTTCCGATGACCTCGACAGTGTTGCCGACATGGCTCTCGAGTTGGCCGGCGACTCGGGCGATGGTTTCGCTGCGCTGTGATTCCAACCTGCTGCGCAGGGATTCCTGCTCCTGTTCGAGTTTTTCGGAATTTATCAATGCGGTGCGGAAATTATCCAAAGACATTGACATTTTGCCAATCTCGTCCCTGCGATTGCTAACCCTATTCACGAAGGAATAGTTTCTCTGGGCCAGCTTATCCATATGGGCCTTGAGCAGATTAATCGGCAGGGTCACATAGTAGCGAAGGGCCCAGGTGACAATCCCCATGGAAATAACCATTAATACCCAAACGACGATACTTACCGCGAGGGTAAATTCAAAGGCACCGTCAATCTGCTTAAAGTTTTTATCAAAACCATCTTTAATCTCGGCTATCTCGACATTGAGTTTTTCATGATAGTCTATGGCCATTGGCATAAGTTGCTTTAAAAAGATTTGGCTGGCATCTTGACGATTCTTGGGGTAGGTCTCGATGAAGTTTTTGCTCGTTTCCATATAGCTCAAATGGCTCTTTTCGAGATTCCTGAGATTCTCCACTTCAAACAAGGGGAGGTGATGGTCGATATATTCGCGGGTAATAGCGTCTAGTTCTTTGGTATTCTCGACAACCACCTCGAGAGGGCTGAAATCGGCAGCATTGTTGGATAGTGTCGAGCCTCCCATCTCCATCACCGAACCGTCGGCCATGACCATAGAATGGGCCTTGGTTTGAGACCTGGGCAAGCTACTCGGTTCGTTGGTCATCAGTTTGCGAATCGCCTCTTGCTGATTTTGCAAGGCGACTCGGATGGTCTGGGTATGGCTGATGTGATTGCCAAAATCCCCCTTCAACTTTTGATTCGCAGTGTAAATGGTGCGGATTTGACTATAGTTCGACATAACGACAACTGTGACCATAATCTGCAATAGTGCCGACAGAACGATCAGTTTCTTTGTTATGGATAGGTCGCGCATCTTAAAGAACATTGTAACCTCTGACCCTTAATCATAATTGGTGATATCATCTATGATTCACAAAAAATTAATTATTTGGCTGTATAGTAACAGATTGGCCTTTAAAATAACACAGTTTTATTGATTTTTGTTTTTATTAGTTAGCAATTCTTCTATGAATAGCAAAGCCCCATAGTCTCACTAAGCAGCAAGCTGCACCCGCTGACGGGGTAACGCGCTAAAGGGTTTCGAAAGGTGAAAACCACCCATAACCCCTCATAGCGTTCTGCGAAGCAGAAGGCTATCCCTCGGGGGTGAGACTTACGAAGTAAGTCGAGGGGGCCAGGCTGTCTCAAAATGAATTTCGTGGTGCTAATTCAAAAAAAACTTGT
>JASGCE010000126.1 GCA_030054295.1 Minisyncoccota bacterium | reverse complement strand
ACATTTGAAAAATCGAGGATTCTTGTCATGGTTATAATCCTATTTCCTTGTCTTCTTGCCCCAGATAGGCCTCGATGACCGCGGGATTCTTTTGAATCTGCTCCGGTGTGCCTTCGGCAATCTTGGTGCCGAAATTCAGAACCACAATCCGATCCGAAATGGTCATGACGGCGTGCATGTCATGCTCGACCAACAGAACCGTCAAGCCGCGCTTGCGGAGATCACGAACCATCTTGACGGCCTTCATGGTCTCGTCGTGATTCATGCCGGCAAAGGGTTCGTCCAGCAGCAAAATCTTCGGATTGGTCGCCAGACCCATGGCAATGCCCAGGGCCCGCAGGTGGCCATGGGGCAGGTTCGAAGCCTGTTCATGGGCCATCGAGGACAGACCCAGAAAATCAAGAATCTCATCCGCCGAGTCGCCAAAATGTTTTTCGTCATTCCGAGCATTGGGGGTGGCGACAAAATAACCAAAGAGATTGGCCTTAGAACGCAGATGATGGGCAACGATCACCGTCTGTTTAACCGTCATATTCTTAAAGATCGTCGTTTCCTGAAAGGTGCGAACAACCCCCTTCCGCGCCACAATATGCGGGGCCTGGTTGCTGATTCTTTTGCCGTTAAAAAGAACCTCCCCATCCGTAGGCTTCATAAAGGAGGAGATGAGTTTAAACAGAGTCGATTTGCCCGCGCCATTGGGGCCAATGACCGACAGAATTTCCTTTTCCTTGACGCCAAAACTCACGCCATTGACCGCGGTAAGACCGCCGAATTTCTTAGAGATACCCTTGACTTGGAGAATTTCTGACATGGCTATTTCCTTCTCTTGCTAGTCTTTGGGGCAGTCTTTGCAGCCGTTTTCTTTGACCCAGAAGACGCAACCTGGGGTTTTGCGGGCGAAAACTTGGCAAATAACTTTTTTGATTCCTCATAAAAGCTCATGATTCCATTGGGAAGGATGAACATCAAGACGATCAAAACCAGGGCATAGATGGTCAGCTGATATTCGCCCGTCGAGGAGAGTTGATCCCAGCCAAGCCGCAACGAAACCGTCCCAATCAAGGGCCCAACCACATAGTTCAAACCACCCATAAAACAATAGAGCAGGAAGTTCACCGAATCCTGAACCGTAAAGAGACTGACATTAAGATTGGCCTGTTGCGCACCATAAAAGGCTCCGGCCACACCCCCGACAAAACAGGAGATGGCATAGGCGACCAGACGCAGCCAAACAATATTAACCCCCAAGGACGAGGCCAGTTCTTCATTCTGCTGCAATGACTTACAGAGCTGACCAATCCGCGAATTGACCAAACGATAAAGCCCAAGAAAGGTCAAGATCATCAGGGTGATGGCCGCAAAGTAAAATCCGACAGCAGCCCCTTCGAGGGTAAAGGCCGGGATGACCACTATGTCGGTGCCAGGAATGGTTAAGGCCGCTGGCATAGGCAGGGCAAAGGAGCGACCATTTTTGGTGATGGATAAATTCTGCACCACGAGATTAGCCACCTGGGTCGAAATCAAGGTAACCATCGCAAAATAAACACCCCGTAGCCGCAGAATCGGCAAGCCGATCAAAAAGCTTAACAAGGAACAGATAACCCCCGCCCAAATGGCCGAGTACCAGAAATTCATCCCATAGTTGACGACCAAAATTCCCGATATATAGGCGCCAAAAAGACAGAAGACCCCCTGACCAATATTGATCCGACCAATATAAAAGGTCAGCCAAACACCCGCCGATGCCATACTGAGCAGGGCAATACCCGAAAGAGTCGTATAGTAACGGCTATAGACCATTGGGTCTTGCTCGATCAAGGCAGGTACACCAAAGTAAAAAATGGCAATTGCCAAGACTAGACCGGCCAGGCCATACCAAGTGCCTAGTCTCGATTCTGAATGTGGTTTAACTTTCATATCTATAGACCTTCAATTGTCGCATCGATAAAAACCCAAATATTTTGGCACCCTTCGCAGACTCGCTCCGCGCGACAAGCCCAAAATCACCCCACCACAATCAACCATCCTAAATCACACACGAATCAACCCCCCAAAATCAACCCCCCCAGACTCAACCCCCCAGAATCAACCCCACGGCTTGCCCATCAAACCCTGCGGCCTAAAGGAGAGGAAGATCATCAGGGCGGCGAAGATAATCAAATCAGAAAGATTCGCAAGATCATAGGGAGCCAAGAGGGTCGGGACAATCGATTCCATCATCCCCAGCACAAAACCACCGGCAATGGCCCCACCAACCACGCCCGCCCCACCGATCATCACCATGATAAAGGCCTTGATCGAGAAGCTGGAACCCGCCGTCGGTCCAATATTGGTGATGGTGATCATCAGGGCTCCAATCCCACCCGCCAGCATCGCGCCAAGGGCAAAACCCAACATCGTAAAGCGATCAACATGAACCCCCATCAGCTGGGCCGCGATCTTGTCTTGAGCCAAGGCCCTCATCGCTCGACCCGGCTTGGTATATTGCATAAAGGCCATAAAACCCGCGATCAAGAAAAGGGCCAGACTGAAAATAAAGACCTTGGCCAGCGGCATAGAGAAGGGACTGTCGGAGAACCAGGGCTGTTCAATCGTCAGACTGCCCTCGACCAAGGCGGGCAGGCTGTGACTAAGTTCGCCAAAAACATGTTTCATCGGTAACAGCGAATCGAGCAGAAATGCTGTTGCCGCCGCCAGCAACATGGTGCTTTCGTCGCGCGAACTTCGTTTAATGACGGTGCGGAACAGGAACCGTTCGAACAGGGCCCCGACAAAGGCTAAAAAAACCAGAGAGCAGACCAAGGCAACCATAAAGGTCAGGATATTGCCCAGCCACGGGGTCATCCCCAAAAACCAACCCAGTTCGACTATATGATTAAATATTGTATAGGCAAATAGTGCCCCCAAGACAAACATCTGCCCATGGGCAAAGTTGAGCACATTCATAAGGCCAAAGATCAGGGTTAAACCCAAGGCGATCAAAGCATATTGCGTACCGGAGAATAGTCCGTTTGCGATTACCTGTTCCATTCTAGCCCTTATCCCGTTCAATGGTTATGGCGGTCTTTAGTCTCAATCTCTCGATTCATCGACAATGGCGAATCGCTCAAAAAAAAATCGTCTAACAAATGGATTGCGCATCAGGGTACCACCAACAACTCTGCCTAGCAAACTATACCAGCCAGTACAGTCTATAGAGCTTAGAAGTTTTTGCAACAGACCCTTTTATTCCAACCCTTAAATTTACAATAATATTTTTATCGTAAATACCATGTTGGTCTAAAAAATCAACCGCTAATTTTGCTTAAGTGTAAACTATAGTCTGTTTCTCTGAAAATCCGAAAACTTTTCGTTTTTAACGGGGGGCGGATGCCCCCCGAGTTGCTGCGCAACTCCCCCCCCTCTGGATCGCCTTCTGCTTCGCAGAACGCGATGAGGGCTATCGAAAGGTTAAAAACTCCGATCACCCCTCATAGCGTCGTGCGTAAGCACGAGGCTATCCAGCGGGGGGAGTCGCACGAAGTGCGACGGGGGGCATCCGCCCCCCGACAAAACAAAAGACTCGATTGAGTTTTTGAATTCTCAGGTGAACGGAGTATATTTAAAACCAGATAAAATTCGGGAGGCTAATCCTGCGATTGCCTCCCGAATTCCAACCTATCCCGATAGAGAGGGATTAGTCAACTTCGCCGACGAACAGAGTCTTGAAGCTGCCACCCATATATTCAGTGACAACCATCGGAATCGAGATCTGGCGTTTTTGACCAAAGCTGGTCATGCCGACATAACGCAACTTCGCACCCGCAGTCTTAACATAGGGGTTCGGAGCCGAGAAGCTATCCATGGTCTTCTTGAACTCGCTGATGTCGTTAATGGCCTTCGGATTGGCCTTCAGGGTTTCGACGATATAGGCCAGAGCATAGACCTTGGTGTTGGATTCGTCGTTATATTCGCCATACTTCTTTTTGTAGGCATCGACGAAGGCCTTCATCTCGTCGGAAGCGATCTCAGGGGTCGAGGCCCCACCGACCGAAATAAAGCCATCAGCCTTATCGCCGGCGCCTTCCATAAGCACCTTGGCATCCATGGCGGTCTCGGCCGACATCAGACCCTTAAAGCCAGCTTCACGAGCAGCCTTAATGATCTTGGCAGCGTTAGCAGCATTGGCACCCGACAGAACCAACAGGTCTGGCTTCTGCTTAACAATCGGGGTAACAATGGCGGTAAAGTCCACCGTGTCCGACTGATAGGTGGTTTTGGAAGAAACGACCTTCAGGCCGAGCTTGTTGGCGACATCAACGCCACCATCGCGCTGGCTGAGGGAATCGGATTCATTGGCAGCAATGAAGGCAACAGTCTTCACGCCTTTTTTATCCTTCAGATACTTGTAGATTGCCGGACCAGACTGGTAATTGGCAACCATCCCAAGAATAGCATTGGATGCTGGCTTGGTGTAAAGTTCCTTGGGGAAGGCATAGGGGAAGTACATAATGTTCTTGGCTTCGGCAACGGGCTTCACAGCGGCTGCACCGTCGTCAACATTGGGGCCAACCACATAATGGATGGACTTTGCCGCCATCTTCTGCATACCTTCGGCAGCCAACTTCGGATCCTTTTGATCATCAAAGTTTTCAATCTTAATGTCATAGGTATCAGCGCCAATCTTCACGCCGCCCTTGGCATTGTAAATCCCGGCCAAGGTCTCCATCGAGCGGACATTGGAAGTCCCCCAGGCTGCCGCCGGACCACTGGTCACGCCGACAAAGCCAATGGTTAGGGTCTTGTTAGCAGCCAAAGCAATGCTGCTGGTCATCATCATCGTTGCTGCACCAACCACACCAAGGGCAGCCAAACGAGTCATCGAGTTAAACTTGCTCATGAGTCTTCTCCATATTTAAATGCGTCTAGATTGCCAGTAACTCGTGAGGGCCGAAGATGGTGTCTCAAGAAATTTTATTACCGTACTGAGAACAGCGGCTTCACATTAACTGAATCATAGTCGAGGCCCATTAAGAACCCAATGCATTATTGACTTAAATCCTAAATTCTGCAAGGGATAAAATATAGTTTTCTACAAAATATGGTGTTTTAGTCTAAAAATTATCAATCTTTTGATAATCAAGGGATTAAATTTAATCATTCACCTTACAGTTTAACTTGCAACCATAACCAAATGGATTTGAATCCATTTTTTTAAGACGGCTCATCCTTATGGCACCATGATGGTGGCTTCGCCATCGATAACCAGAGTCTCCCCCACAAAGGATTGGGTTGTTAAGATCACGCGCCTTTTATCCGCGATGATTTCCTTGACCGTAACCACCGTCGTTACCGTGTCATTTGGCCGCACCGGGGCTTTGAATTTAAGAGTCTGACCGAGATAGATCGAACCCGGCCCCGGCAATTCATTACCCAGTACCGCCGAGATAAAACTGACCGAAAGCATTCCATGGGCAATCCGACCCTTAAAAGCAGTCGTGGCGGCATAGGATTCATCGAGATGAACCGGATTATGATCGCCCGAAACCTCGGCAAAGTGAGTAATGTCGGCATCACTGACGGTCTTGACCATCCTTGCGGTTTGACCGATTTTTAAGCTTTCGATTGAATAGCCTTGGCGAGTCATTTTGTACCCCTTAAAACCTAATACTATACACAGTTCCCTTCAGATTTATAGTTTAAATAGTATTTTTACGCCTCCCCGGCAAGAGAATCGAGTCAAGATTGTCGTAGCGACGGGCTTCCAACTCTGCTACTGATAGACCATCCAACGGAGGTCTATATGTTTAAATCGACAGGTCAAATCAAGGTTGTGGTTGCGGCAAGGCGGGACGAGGCAGATGGAATTATCAGTCTGGAACTAAGGCACCCTGACGGTAAGAATTTACCCGCCTTTGTCGCCGGGTCGCATATTGACCTGCACCTTGGCAAGGATTTGATCCGGCAATATTCCCTGACCAATGACCCGGCCGAGACCAACCGTTATCTCATCGGTGTATTGCGGGAGCCGCAATCGCGCGGTGGTTCGATCGCGGTGCACGATAAGTTAAAGGTCGGGGTCGCGCTCGAGATTTCGCAACCTCGGAATAGTTTTCCCCTCGATGAATCGGCAAAACATACTGTCTTGATGGCCGGGGGAATTGGCGTGACTCCGATGCTCGCCATGGCCCTGCGGCTGAAGTCGCTCGGCAAGTCTTTTGAATTGCACTATTGCGTTCGCAGCAAATCACGGGCGGCCTTTGTCCCCTTGATCGAGGAGGCTGGGCTCAAGGATCATGTCCATTTCCATTTTGACGATGGCGAACCGAGCCAAAAACTTGACCCGAGCAAAAGCCTGAAACCCGCTTCTGGCACCCACCTTTATGTCTGTGGCCCGGGCGGATTTATGGAATTTATCTTAAAGTCGGCGCGCACCAACAAATGGAGCGAAGACCAGCTACATGTCGAATATTTTGGTGCCAAGCCGGTCGATGCTTCGGCGGCGGCGGCGGCGGGCAGTTTCCGCGTGAAGGCGAAAAAGAGCAACAAGGAGTTCGAGGTTCCGCCCAATAAATCCATCGCTAAATGCCTGATGGAAAATGGTATTGCCATCCCGACCTCCTGCGAGAATGGAATCTGCGGAACCTGTTTGACCGGAGTGCTGGAAGGGATTCCCGATCACCAGGACAGTTTCCAAACCAAGGCCGAGAAAGAAAAGAACAATATGATGACCGTCTGTTGTTCTCGGTCTAAATCGCCCCTGCTGGTGTTGGATATTTAGGGCAGTTTTGACTGTGACTGATACAGAATAGTTGTCATTCCCCGCAAGGTTGTCCCGTTAAGGGGCAACCACCCTATTTATTGTCATTCCCCGCAAGGTTGACACGCCTGCGTGGCAACCGCAGACGGGGAATCTCGCTTTCTTTTATGTATACTCTGTTCACTTAAGAATTCGAGAGTAATTCCCAAAATATAGGCTCCTCCAAAATCGTCATTGCCCTCAAGCTGCGATAGCAGCGTAGAGTGGCAATCCAGATCGGCATAAGCCAAACACAAAACAATCCTTATCATTGAGGGGCTTATGCCCCTCAAACTCCCCGCTGGATTGCCAGCC
>JASGCE010000340.1 GCA_030054295.1 Minisyncoccota bacterium | reverse complement strand
GCTCGTCCACCAGACCCAGCGGGTCGGGCTGCTCGGCAATGTCGCGCAGGGCCTGTGACAGGGATTCCAACCGCGATTGATTCAGCATCAGCCGGTCGCTCATCGGGCCATTCAGGTGAGTCGCCGCCGCCATATCGATTTGATTGGCCGCCAGAATTCTGTCTCTTTGCCCAACCATCATTTCAGCCGCCGCCAGAATCGCCGCCCGCCTTTGCTCGCCACTGCTGATGGCAAGACTGGCGGCAGCGGACTTGACCGCTCGGCCGATGGCCTGCATCATGACCTGGAGATCTTTTGTAATCATATCCATGGTTGCACCATAGTCGTTTTTATCGATTCTGAGAATGGAGATTTTCAAACCATCTTAATCCGACTATTATCCATAAGGAAATTCTGAAAAACTCGAAATTTATAGTGCAACCCCTCCAAGCAAACCTAAAGCTCGACTTCGTCTTCGCTAAGGTTTGCTATTCCCGCGCTCCGCTTCGCGGCCGCGGGACAGGCTCTCCCCTTCGTCAGGCGGGGAGGTAATTCATGTTTATCCCCCCTTCTTCAGAAGGGGGGAATAGTCGAACTTAGCAGCTTGCTGCTTAGTGAGACTAAGGGGGGTTGCCTGACTGTCTTTAAAAAAGAATTTTTCAGACCTTCCGTAATTTGCAGCAACTCCCAACACCCGAGGTACCAATGACTCCGCCGCAAAAACCCGCCATTGCCGCAACCGAGATTCCGGGCCGTGGCATCAGCAACTATCCCAAACCCTTTTCGGATCGCGTCAAGGGTAGGTATAAGATTCCCCTCGGCGATTATTTTGACCTGACAAAATTTGGAATTAACCAGACCAGTCTAGCCCCCGGGTCACAGTCGGCCCTGCTGCACCGCCACCGCGGTCAGGACGAGTTGATCTATATTCTGGTCGGTCACCCGACTCTGGTCACCGAACTGGGGGAGCAAATTCTTGCCCCGGGCATGGTCTGCGGATTTAAGGCCGATAATGGCATTGCCCATATGCTGGTCAACCGCACCGATGAGACGGTCATCTATCTCGAGATTGGAGATCGCTCCCCTGGCGATCAGGTAACCTTTCCTAACGATGATCTGGTCGCGGTTCTGGTGGAGGGCAAATGGCAGTTTGAACAGCGCGATGGCACCCCCTATCCTGCGGCATGACGGCAATTCTTCTGAAAGTTGACTAAGTACCAAAATGTACTATACCTCCCCTTCCACAGGAAGGGGAGGATAGTCGCAGCCCCGCTGACGTATGTCAGCATTCGCTGACGGGGCAGCTTGCTGCCTAGCGAGACTTGGAGGGGTTG
>JASGCE010000339.1 GCA_030054295.1 Minisyncoccota bacterium | reverse complement strand
CCACCATGTTCGCGGGTCAGATATTCCCCCTCCCACGAATGGGCGAGCAGAACATTTTCCGCAGAAAAATAATCCAGCCGCAAATTGGTCGTGTAGTTGTCATAGGAATAGAAGACCAGATTCCGCGCCCGCGCCAAGGGCCGCACCCGCTCGATAATCTGCCTGGCACTGACACCGCGCCAATGATTGTCATAGCGCGACCAGGTAGTAACACAGTGAATATCAGACAGACTTTCAAACTGCGGCTCGGCGAGAAAATCCGACCAGTTCCAGGTGATCGGCTGCTCGACCAAGCCATCAACCGTCAGCAGCCAATGGTTGCGGTCAACTTCAGGCTGAATCCCCAGATCCAAGACTGGCCAGTTGCGCACCAGATGCTGGCCCGGCGGCAACCTCTGCGACCGAGCGGCAGATTTGCCGGTCAGCATTCGCCCATCCCGCGCCCAGGATTGTTTTTGGCTGATTAACTTGTCACGATCCCTGTCTGTCATTTTTTACCTCCACCCCATCAATCCTTTGGTTGCAAGGACTGGCGCAAAAATGCCGCGCCATTAACAATACCAGCCTGATCGATGGTATGTCCAACCCCCGGACAGCTGAGGGTCTCGACCGGAATCCGACAGGTACTGAGCAGACTCGCCGCTGCCGCCATCGCAGCAAAAGGCACCACCGGATCATCGGTACCATGAACCAGCAAAACCGGCGGAGCAAATTTAATCTCGTCGGGAGTCTCGGTGGTCGCCAACATCAATCCCGAATAGCCAAGAATGGCCGCAATCTGATGGGGCCGCCGCAAACCCACATGTAGGGCCATCATCGCCCCTTGCGAGAATCCCACCAAAATCAATTGGCGGTCGGTGAGATTGAGTTCGGCTAGACTCTGGTCAAGGTGGCGGTTTAGAATCGGCGCGCTTATATCAGCCCCGGCGATCATATTGGCCATCTGGGAATCCCTCATAGAAAACCATTGCCGCCCACCAAATTCCGGCGGAGCCATATCATAGGCCTGCGGGGCATCTACAACCTCGAAGGCCAGATCAGGCAAGGCATTTTGCCAAATCTGAGCTAGCGGAAACATGTCATCGCTGCTGGAGCCCAAACCATGCAACAGCACCACCAGACCGGTTGCAGGCACGCGGTTAGAGGGCAATTTGCGCGATTGCAAAATCGCCTCCGCTAGCTTATCTGATTTATTGACCATCATTTCCTCTCACGGTTAACTTTGCTGAATTTTTATTCTATTGACCCGTTCCCTTTGGCGCGGGAGACTTTATACAATGGTACATATGCCACAGATAATGGGCGGCATAGCT
>JASGCE010000125.1 GCA_030054295.1 Minisyncoccota bacterium | reverse complement strand
GCAAGGCGATCCAGCGGGGGAGTCGAACGAAGTGAGACGGGGGCGTCAGCCCCCACTTTTATTACGCAAAAAACAGGGGGCGGATGCCCCCTCGACTTACTTCGTAAGTCTCACCCCCTCTGGATAGCCTCTCGCTTCGCTCGACGCTATGAGGGGTGATGGGCAGTTTTAACCTCTCGAAACCCCTCATCGCTTTGCTTTCTCATAGTAAAAGCAAGGAAGGGAGATTCCCCGTCTGCGGTTGCCCCTGACGGGTCAACCTGGCGGGGAATGACAAGGGGGGGCGGAGGGTGCGTGGGAATAACAAGGGAGAGGAGCGCAAAACAAAACCCCCGAATCTTTCGACCCGGGGGTTTCATCATCCAAAAACCAACTAAGCTTACTGGAACAGTCTCAGCAGACTGCTCGGTCCCTCGTTAGCAATCGACAGGGCCTGAGTAGACAGCGACTGCTTAACCTGCAATGCCGTCAGATTGGCACTCTCGGCCGCCAAATCCGCATCGACCAAAGAACCCAAGGCATTGTTCAATGCCGAGCGAACATTGGAATTGAAGTTAAGCTGGGTTTCCAAACTCCGATTGAGCGAACCCACAAAGTTCAAGACCGTCGAAACCGATGACGAAACCGAACCAAAGCTGGTATTCAACCAATCCTGAGACACCGTCGCCGTCAGCGCAGTCACCGGCGAAGCCAAGTCATTCAAGACAACATAGGGCGACGAGATATTATAGGAATTACCCGAAATCGAAATGGTATTGCCATTCTGATGATCGGCCAAAAGCGAAATGGTCGTAGCATTACTCAGCAGATTGGTCGCGCCATACTGGGCACCCTTGATAAAGTTTCCAATCGAACTGACCAGCGATTGAAGCTGAGTATGGTATTGACTCCGCTCATCAGCCGACAGATTCTGGTTGCCCAGATGACTGAAGACCGCACGAATATCCGACAGATTATTCGAAATCTGAGTCGAGGCCGCCGAAGCAACCTGAACCAAGCCCGAAAAATTGCCAAGCTCCTGACTCACCGCCGTATTTCCGGCAATCGACCCACGGGTAAGCTGGGCCACACCGAAAACCGCACCATTATCAAGGGCATCCGCCGTGATAAAACCAGTGCTGACGCGCTTCTCCGTCACCTGCAAAGCCTGCTGCACCGAACGCAGATTGGCCAAAGCAACATAGGCAGCGGAATTTGTATTGAGAGTAACAGCCATTTTAACCTCTTTTTTTATTATTTATTAGTCAACATTTTGCTGACTCCTATTTATAGTCAGATAATTCGAATTTATTCAAGATAAATGTTTTTTGGAGTGCTTATAGGGGGTGACTGTCAGTTCTATCGTCCTTGCCGCTGCTCGTGAAACGAGCGTGCTGGCAATGCACGCGGCGGCAATGACGAAAAAAATCATTGCAATATTAAAAAATTCTATTCTATAATCACATCATGTTACAACCTATTATTGCTGTATATATTGTTGCAAGCAAAAGAAATGGCACCATCTATACGGGTGTCACAAGTGATTTGTCACGGCGAATATTTGAGCATAAGGAAGCGATCCATCCCGGGTTTACAAAAAAATATGGCTGCAAAACTCTGGTCTGGTATCAACAGTTTGAGCGAATCACAGACGCTATTGCCCGAGAGAAACAGATCAAAAGGTTTACGAGACTCTGGAAGCTCAATCTTATTGAGCAGAATAATAATGAATGGCGCGATCTCTATACTGATTTATATTAAACCCGTCATTGCCGCCGCTCGTGAAACGAGCGTGCTGGCAATCCAGAACAGCGTAAGCTGAATAAAATAAATTCGATTTTCTTGTGTTTGGCTTACGCCGATCTGGATTGCCAGCCCGCAAGCGGGCGGCAATGACGGGTGTGGAGTGTTTGGGATTGCTAGCACACGAGCAATGCTCGCGTCGGCAATGACGATTAAAACAAAACCCCCGAGTCACTCGACCCGGGGGTTTCATCACGCCAAAAACAACTGTTACTGGAACAGCCTGAGCAGACTGCTCGGGCCCTGATTGGCAATGGTCAAGGCCTGGGTCGAGAGCGACTGTTTGACCTGCAATGCCGTAAGATTGGCACTCTCGGCCGTCAAATCGGCATCGACCAACGAACCCAAGGCATTATTCAATGCCGAGCGAACAGTGGCGTTAAAGTTAAGCTGAGTATTAAAGCTGCGGTTCAAGGCCCCGACAAAGTTCAAAACCGTCGAAACCGAATTGCCGATAGACCCAAAACTGGTCTGCAAAAAGTTCTGGGCATTAGAGGCAAAACTCGGTAACTGCGCGACGGCAAATGAAGCATTGGCAAGGGTATTCAAGGCAACATAGGGGGTGGAGATGTTAAAGTTAGTCCCCGAAATCGAAATATTATTACCGGCATTATGATCGGCAAGAATATTAAACGACTGACCATTACTGAGCAGATTGGTCGAACCATATTGCGCACCGCGGATAAAGTTAGAAATCGAACTGACCAGCTGCTGGAGCTGGGTCGCATATTGCTGCTGGGAATTGCTGTCCAGCGCGGTCGAACTGAGATGGCTGAGCACCGCGCGAATATCAGACAGATCGTTAGAGATCTGAGTCGCCGCCGCCGATGCGGTTTGCACCAGGCCGGAGAAATTCCCAAGCTCCTGACTCACCGCCGAATTACCGGCAATCTGACTGCGGGTAAACTGCGCCACGCCAAAGACCGCACCATTGTCGAGGGCATCAGAAACCACATAACCGGTACTGATGCGCTTCTCGGAACCCTCCAGAGCCGTTTGAACGGTTCTGAGATTAGCTAAAGCAATATAAGCAGCACTATTGGTATTCAAAGTAACAGCCATAATAAACCTCTTTGGTTTGTAATATCAGCCTTTTGCTGACACAATAAGGCTATGATTTAAATTCAAAACCATCAAGCTTTAATCTTGGTCACTATTTACGCATTAATTCCCATTACTTGAGATTACTATCCAAAACAAACTGTTTACCGTGAAGATTCTGAATGGTATATTACTTAATCAAAACAAGTTAAGAGAGGCAGTTGAGCCATGTCTGGTGAATTGAATAGTCAATTGATTATGCCGCTCGGCTATGCTGGGCGAATTGTCCGCGCTGGCCATCCGGTGCTGCACCGCCCCGCCGCCGCGATCACCGACCTGAAGTCGGCGGAATCCAAGGCCTTGGCGGCCGTCATGCTCGACCATATGGCGGAGGCTAACGGCGTTGGTCTGGCCGCGCCGCAGATTGGTATAGGGCTTCGCGCAATTGTTTTTTGGGTGCCGCGCGAGCGAATAGCCCCCGAGGAAATGGCCGCCACCGAAGATGCCGATGAAGATTCCGAGTCCGTGCATATTCTTTATAATCCAAAATTCACGCCCCTAGGCGACCAGATGGAGGCCGGAATCGAGGGCTGTTTATCGATTCCCGACATCTGTGGCATGGTGACGCGGTACTATGGGATTCGCTATTCTGGCTATGATTTGAACGGCAATTGGCGGGAGCGCGAGGCCTATGGCTATCACGCCCGCATCGTCCAGCACGAGATCGATCATCTGGACGGAATCCTCTATCCTTCGCGCATGACGGAGCTTAGTACTCTGGTCTATAATGACGAACTGGCAGCGGCGCGCGAGTCCCGCGCCGATCCGAGTTAACCAGATTTGCCGAATGGGATTGAGAATGGGAATGAGAATATGATCGCAGTTTCTGACCAGGTTTCACCAACCCCGCTGCGCGATGCCAGTCGGCAGAAACTGCTGACGGCGATTTTGCAGGAGGTTCCATTTACGGGCTGGAATCAGGCCTGTTTGGCGGCGGCGGCAGAGGCAGTTGGCCATTCTCCCGCCCATGCCGAGCGGTTGTTTCCCGGCGGAGTGCCCGAGGTTTTTGAATATTGGAGTCATGAACTTGACGCGGCGATGGTGGCTTGGCTGCAATCCCCTGAAGCCCAGACTCTGCGCACAGTTGCTCGGGCGGAGGCGGCGATTCTGTGGCGGTTACAGAGTCTGACTCCGCACCGCGAGGCCGCCAAACTGGCGATGCAAAGAATGAGTTTTCCCCATCATCGTGGTGGCACGGCCCTGGCGATGGCGCTGGTGGGTCGGACAGTGGACGAACTGTGGTATGGGCTTGGCGACCGTTCAACCGACTATAATTGGTATAGTAAAAGAATTTTGTTGGCGGGAGTCTATCTGCCGACCATCAGTTACTGGCTGTCACCCGCGGCCCCGTCATTGGCGGATACCGAGGCCTTCCTGCACCGCCAGATGAGCCGAATCATGTCGGCCTCGAGTTTCGGCAAGAGGATAGTGACCAAAATCATTTCTTCCTTGTCATTACCCGCCGCCTCGTTTAAGAGGCGAGACGGGTAATATCGCTTTGATTAAAATGACAAAAACTAAATGGTATACTGTGTTTCTTTAAAAATCCCTGGAATTTTATAAATAGGATGTCATTGCGAGCGAGACTCACAGCTTGCTGTGAGACGAACCGTGGCAATCCATTTCTCCACTAAGTAGTTGTTTTCAGATGGAAAATGGATTGCCACGGTCGCCCCGCTGACGCATGTCAGCATTCGCTGACGGGGCTCCCTCGCAATGACAAATGTGGATAGTTATTGAAACACTAACAAAATTTTGAATTTTAAACTGTACTGATTACATAATATTAACTTGCAAAGCTATGCATTCTTAACATATCAACTATGCTTGCAGATGTTTATTGGGGAAGAATTCGTGATATATAGTTCGTGGTGCCTCAATGCTGATTAGCCGAAAAGGCTAACGCCGAGAGACTTACGGCCGAACACAAGCCACGAACAGTTTAATCATAACAAAGGAGAAGGATTTGTCAAACAAAAACGATAGCTATCTACCCCTTACAGAAGAACTTTCCCTTCAATATACAAAAGACCCACTTCATTTTTGCCTCTTCTCAATCCTTGAAACAAACAGAGTCAATAATTGTGAGACTATTCACAGTCACCTCGGTCATTCGTTGGACCAGTTTGAGATAAGACTGAGAATCGACGCAGTCTATCATATTGTAAATCGTCACTCTTTAAGAGGAGCCGCCGATAAAATTATCAAGGCCTCAGACTTTAGCCTTATCGATAGGTTGATTATCGAGAATGATAAACTGAGTCCAGGAAAGGACGATAAAAAAAATGGAATGAAGCGACTGATTTTCCAAAAGAAAATTGAAGCCGTTACTTACAAACTGATTACCCAGATTCACCTTAAGCGAAAATACCTATCTGTGATAACCTTTTACAAGGTCTGATTAAATTTACTGTTCGAGCCCGAACCGATGGCGTTCGTTGGTCATTATCTGCGCGTTCTTATGAATTATTTATCCTTACTCGCAGTTTTGCTCACTGCGTTCGCAAGCGAGTAAGGATAAAAAATTCATGGGAGTAAAAGAACGCGCTGCAAATCACACGATAGTTTCGGGGTTGCGCTGGGTGGGGAAGTACCTGCGGTGCTTCAAATGGTTGAAAACTATTTTAACAAAACCCAAAAATTGGTTGAGAATTTCAGTGTCAACAATTTGATAACGAATCGCTCAGGCCGCGCCTGCGCTTCGCTCATTGGCTTGCAGCCAAACCGCTTTCTTTTTTTCTTTTTGCAAGTTTTTAGTTTGGTTTATCCACTCAGAGCGATTTGAAAACCGCTTAGGCCGAGCCTGCTACTCCGCCAACTCGGGTTCCTTACTATCCTCCTGCGTGGTTGGCGGTTCGGTAAAGTTAAAGGCCAGTTTACCCTCGACCAAATCAACCTTAACCGCTCCACCCCGCACAAGTTTGCCAAACAACAGTTCCTCAGCCAGCGGTTTTTTTACCGACTCCTGAATCACCCGACCGAGCGGCCTCGCGCCAAACTTAGAATCAAAACCCTTCTTCGCCAGCCAGGCCCGCGCCTCCGCCGTCAATTCAATCGTCACATGCCGTTCCGACAGTTGAGTCTCCAACTGTATGATAAACTTATCAACCACCCGCCCCATGGTCTCGGGGGAGAGAGCCGCAAAGCCAATGATCGCATCCAAACGGTTGCGGAATTCGGGCGTGAACATGCGTTCGATGGCTTCGGTATCTTCGCCACTGCGACTAGTCCGTTCAAAACCAATCGGAGCCTTGGCCATATCCGCCGCCCCGGCATTGGTGGTCATGATCAAGATCACATTGCGGAAATCAACCACCTTGCCATTGTGATCGGTGAGTTTACCGTGATCCATCACCTGCAACAGAATATTGAACAGTTCAGGATGAGCCTTCTCGATCTCATCCAGCAACAGAACCACATGAGGTTTTTGATCGACCGCATCGGTCAGCAGCCCACCCTGATCAAACCCCACATAGCCCGGCGGCGCGCCAATCAAACGACTGATCGAATGGCGCTCCATATATTCCGACATGTCAAAACGCACGAGATCAATCCCCAGTGCCAGGGCCAGCTGCTTGGCAACCTCGGTCTTGCCAACCCCAGTGGGGCCCGAGAAAAGATAGGAGCCAATCGGCTTCTCCCCATCGCGCAAGCCCGCCCGCGCCATCTTAATCGCCGTAGCCAAGGCGGTAATGGCCGAATCTTGACCAAAAACCACGGTCTGTAAATTCCGCTCCAGCCCCTGCAAAACCGTCTTATCGTCGGTCGAGACTGATTTTGGCGGAATCCGCGCAATCTTGGCGACGGCCGCTTCAACATCCTTGACCGTAATTGTTTTTTTGCGCTTGGCCAGAGGAACCAACATCTGCGCCGCCCCAACCTCGTCTATGACATCAATCGCCTTGTCGGGCAATTTGCGGTCATTGATATAACGGGCAGATAATTCAACCGCAGATTTGATCGCATCATTGGTGTAGCGAATATGGTGATAGTCTTCGTAATAGGGTTTTAATCCGCGCAAGATCTTGATCGAATCCTCGACCGAAGGTTCGGCCACATCGATCTTTTGGAATCGCCGCACCAGGGCGCGGTCCTTCTCGAAGTAATTGCGATATTCCTTATAGGTGGTGGAGCCAATACAGCGCAATGTGCCAGAGGCCAGGGCTGGCTTCAGCAGATTGGAAGCATCCATCGCCCCGCCAGAAGTCGCACCCGCGCCGATGATGGTGTGGATCTCGTCGATGAACAATATGGCATTGGCATGGTTCTCGAT
>JASGCE010000338.1 GCA_030054295.1 Minisyncoccota bacterium | reverse complement strand
AAATCGTTACTCTTTATCCCCCCTTCTTTAGAAGGGGGGAATAGTCGAACTTAGCCGTTTACGGCTTAGTGAGACTAAGGGGGGTTGCCTGACTATCTTTAAACTAGAGTTCTTCAGACTTTCCTAAAGGGAGGGGGGACAGTAGTCACTCCCCTAATTCCCCCATTTTTGGCGGTTAAAATCGGTTTGACTGGTCGGGGTGATGGGACCACCATTATAGTTAATCGCTTGCCCCTGTGGATTGGAGAGATTTGGCGCGATAAACTCGACCCAGCCGAGTTTGGCGGTCGGCGAGCCAATGGCCCCCTTCATAACGATTGTGTTGGCCGCGACTCGCAGATTGTTGCCCAGAGTCTGGCTGATCGAATTGACCGTAGCCAATTCGACCCTACTCGCCGAATAGAGTTCTACCGTGCCAGCCACTACCGCCTTGGGTTGAACCTCGACCGAGCTGCCCCGGCTGGTGACGGTACCAGTCAAGATCACCGAGCTGCTGTCGCCAGCAATCACAACCCCGTTGTCGCTGCTGACATTACCCACTACAAAGCCAGCCGATTTGCTGTTCAGATTGACCGAGCTGGCCGAACCACTAGTCGCACTGATCTTGCCTTGCAGATCGACCGCTCCCGCAACGCGGAAACCTACCCCGCCGAGATAGACATCCGCCGTGCTCGAGAGTCCGCCGCCACTATTGACCACCACCACCGAACCGCCGCCGGTGTTCAGATCGGTCAGCAATAAATTGGTCGTATTTGTTACCACCGAGATCGAACCGCCCTTGGTCTCGCCACTGATCTGACTGATCTGATTATTGGTGCTGGTCAGCCACAGCGACACAGAATTGCCGGTCAGAGAACTTACCGTGATTCCGCCCGTGAAATTATAACTTGACCCAGCCATCTGCATCAACCGATCGGTGATAACCAGATTGAGCCTTCCCGTACCATTCAGACTCGGCAGAGAGGCACCCGTCCCCACCACAACCTTTGTACCAGTCGCCAGTTTGATATTGCCGCTGGTCACCGAATCATCGGCAAATGTCAAACGGGTGATATTGGTCAGGCCCGAGAAATCCTGCCTACCAAAACGATTCTTACCCAAGATCACCAGATCGGTATTGTCGGCAAAACTGGGTTTCACGGCTAGCAAAGTACCATTGGCCCTGTTGACCGCGAAAAAGCCAATCTGGGTAGGCAGAGTCACGGGGGTCGGAACCCCGCCAGCCTTCCACCAGACACTGGTTGAAGTAAGGGTCGTCCGTTTTTCAAACCCGCCAGTCGCCGCCCCTGGTCGGATCATATCGGCGATGGGATTCAAGATCGCGGTTGAGT
>JASGCE010000337.1 GCA_030054295.1 Minisyncoccota bacterium | reverse complement strand
CTCCCGTTAGACCTATTTCTTTCGCTTAATCTTTCTTTCGCGGGTACCGAAATATCCCATCAGCAGGACCATCGCCCCAAAAACCAAGACCGAATAACCAAGTGCCGTCATTTTATTTTTCCTTTCTGATCCAAAGAGTCACAATTAAACAAATTACTGTAACCAGAACAATTGCCGCTGCATCGGATAAACTGTAACTCGACGGATTTCCGATATAGCTAAATACTGCTAAACCACCTGCAATGGTATAGCCAATCAGGATATTTGACAAGGCGATTCTCTGCTCCCTATCGAGCCACCATGATGATTTTGCCTTTGATTTTCTTTTAGGTTTTGGCATTTTACAAAATCTGAAGTCGTTAATATTGAACCATATATAGCTATTCTTACCTATTCGTTCGTAAAAATCAAAAAAAAAACAGGTTTTTTGAACCCTCGCTTCGCTCGAGGCTATGAGGGGTCGGGCTTGCTGCACATAGTAGAAAATTCAAAAATTCTTGCGGAATTCGACTATATGTTAAACTTCAATCACAATCTTGGGATGAATATGACCCTACTCGTGCCGATCTATTACGACCAGCTGGGCAGCAGCAATGATCAGGCGCGGACTCTGGCCAGGGCGGGAGCGGCTTCGGGAACCCTGGTCATTGCCAGAACTCAGACCCAGGGTCGCGGGCGGCAGGGGCGACAGTGGCAGTCTCCGCAGGGGAATTTTTACGGCTCGCTGATTTGGCGCAGTTCTAAACCGCCAAACCAACAGGCTACTATTGCACTGGTGACGGGCATTGCGGTGAACGATTCGGTGGTGCGTTATTTGCCGATTACCAGCCAGCACTATCTCACCCTTAAATGGCCCAATGACCTCCACTATAACCGACACAAACTAGCGGGAATTTTGGTCGAGACCGAAACATCACCGCATGAGCCGCTGACCGCCATAATCATCGGCATTGGCGTGAATCTATCGGAGGCACCGCACGATCTTCCCTATCCCGCGACCAGCATCAATTCCATCATTGGCACAGCACCGACTCTGACCGAATTTACCGAACAGATTGGACAGCGGTTGATACAGAGACTTGAAAAGTGGGAGAGACATGGTTTCGCCGCCCTTGCCGATGACTGGAATCTCCGCGCCGCCGGATACCAGGGCCGCGCCATGGTCGCCATTCCACCCAACCCGGCCGAGGGCGGAACATTCCACGGAGTCGGCCCCGATGGGGCCTTACTTCTGAACAGCAACGGCAGTCTCCGCAGCCATTACAGCGGCGAATGGCGGTTCAGCGATGGTTACCAATTGTTATAGCCGGCAAAATCGGCTATGACGGGAT
>JASGCE010000336.1 GCA_030054295.1 Minisyncoccota bacterium | reverse complement strand
GCGACCATGTTGCTCGGTGGGCTCTATTTTACCGGTGAAGTTCTCGACAAGATGTTGCTCTATCCCTTGCTGATTGGCGCGGTCTGTATTTTGGCCTCGGTGGTGGGAACATTCTTTGTCCGCCTCGGCAAGAGCGAGAATATCATGGGAGCCCTTTACAAGGGTTTGATTGCGACCGGCGTGATTTCGGTTGGACTGATTGCGGTGGTAACGGATCAGATTATTGGTTTTGACCAGAGTCTCCAGATTGCTGATTTGACGGTGACCGGAACCAGTATTTACCTCTGCTCGATTGTCGGTCTGGCGGTGACGGGACTGTTGGTCTGGATTACCGAATACTATACCTCGACGGCCTATCGTCCGGTTCGTTCGGTGGCTCAGGCCTCGACGACCGGTCATGGTACCAATGTGATTCAGGGGTTGGCTATCTCGATGGAATCAACCGCATTGCCGGTGGTGGTGATTGCGGCGGGAATTATTGTCTCCTATATGCTTGCCGGGATATTTGGCATTGCCTTGGCGGCAACCACGATGTTGGCCCTGGCGGGGATGATTGTCGCGCTGGACGCCTATGGCCCGGTGACTGACAATGCTGGGGGGATCGCCGAGATGTCGAACCTGCCCAAAAATGTGCGGGTTACGACCGATGCCCTGGATGCGGTTGGCAATACGACCAAGGCCGTGACCAAGGGCTATGCCATTGGTTCGGCGGGCCTGGCTTCGCTGGTGCTGTTTGCGGCCTATACCCAGGATCTGCAACATTATTTTGGCCAGCTCAAGGTGGGTTTTGATCTGACCTCGCCCTATGTCGTGGTTGGCCTGTTCCTCGGTGGATTGTTGCCCTATCTTTTTGGCGCGATGGGTATGACGGCGGTGGGTCGCGCGGCGGGCTCGGTGGTGGTGGAGGTTCGCCGCCAGTTCAAGGAGATTCCGGGCATTATGAAGGGTACGGCTAAACCCGACTATAAACGCGCGGTTGACCTTTTGACCAAGGCGGCGATCCGCGAAATGATCTTACCGTCGCTGCTGCCGGTCTTGGCTCCCATTGTGCTTTATTTTGTGATAGTCTTGATTGCCGATCAGACGGCGGCCTTCTCGGCGGTCGGGGCGATGTTGATGGGAACCATTGTTACGGGTCTGTTTGTCGCCATCTCCATGACTTCGGGCGGTGGGGCTTGGGACAATGCCAAGAAATATATCGAGGAGGGCCACCACGGCGGCAAGGGCTCCGAAGCCCATAAGGCCGCAGTGACGGGCGATACGGTCGGCGACCCCTACAAGGATACAGCGGGGCCGGCGATCAATCCGATGATCAAGATCATCAATATTGTCG
>JASGCE010000335.1 GCA_030054295.1 Minisyncoccota bacterium | reverse complement strand
GATTTAAAACCGTGCGGGCCGATGATGTCTTGAAGATTCTGAAACCCGGCGAAGGGTTTTTGCTCATTCGTCTTGGCAATGATAGTTCCTATGGCTTTTACCTTGCCAATGGCGAGGTCTTTGTCTATCCCATCGACCTTAACTTCGTAAAGGCCCAGTCAGCGGTGGAGATATTACGGGAGGCGGTGACGGTCAACCGTAATTCCACTGGCCAGGCCGTGATCAATGGCTATGATGTCGAACAGAGTTATGAAACCTATCAAAAACTCCTCGCCCCGATTGAGGATCGATTCCCCAGGCTTAAAAAATTGATTGTGGCGCAAACCGGGGCCCTGCTCAGTCTACCCTTTGGCATGTTGGTGACTAAACCCGTCAATCGAATCAATAATTTTGATTACCGCAATGTTAATTTTTTGTTTCAGGAGGTGACATTGCAATATGTGACCTCTACCCAGTCCTTTGTGATTCTACGGAGTGCCACCAATCTGAATCACGCCGAGCGCAGTTTTGCTGGCTTTGGCGACTTTATCCCGGCCAGCCGTAACTTCCTGCAACAGAGTTTTACCGACCCTAAATGCGCATCGGATATGGATTCGATGGTTGCCCTCGGCACCCTGCCCGGCACCAAGGCGGAGGTGCAGAATATTGCCGCGACCATGAGGGCCAGGCCCGGCGATATTCTGACCGGTAACAGTTTTACCAAGGAGAATCTGTTAAAGCTCGATCTCGGCAGCTATCGGATTTTGCATTTTGCCACCCATGCTCTGTTGCCGACCGATTTAAAATGTCGTTCGACTCCGACCATGCTGGTCTCGCCACCAACCAGCAAGGCCAAATTGAGCGATCTCTATTTTGATACCGACGATATTTTGAACCTGAAGCTCAATGCCGATCTGGTGGTGCTGTCGGCCTGTAACACCTCGAGTCAAGGACAGGTCAGTTCGGGTGAGTCCTTGTCAGGTCTGGCTCAATCCTTCTTTGTCGCCGGGGTGCGCGGATTGGTGGTCTCCCATTGGCTGGCTGCGGATGAATCGACCATGATCATCATGTCGAATTTCTATAAAAGGATTGCCGAAAAATCCGCCGATAGTTCGACGGCTTTGCGAGAGGCGCAACTCGATCTCTTTAAGCGGGCTGGAAAGGATTTGCCGACCCTTATGTCTCACCCTTTGTTTTGGGCGGTTTTTACCCCCTTGGGCGATGGGGTAACGCCTGAAATGCCACCCATTGATACGAAATCAATTAGTTCAAAATAAATTTACATATACTCTGTTAACTTAAGAATTCTAGAGTAATTCCCACAAATATAGGCTCTTCCAAAATCGTCATTGCCCTCA
>JASGCE010000334.1 GCA_030054295.1 Minisyncoccota bacterium | reverse complement strand
CTGCAGCGGCTGTCGCCGCGCCAATCCTAAAACTGTGACCCGCGTAGTCCCCAGACGCATCAGGGTCGTGGGGATGCGGGGCCTCCTGGAACCAGCACTGGTTCCAGCTGAAATGGGATGTGAGGTCGCAATCTCTACCCATAACTGTGAAAGAGATGTTACCTATCATCATCTCCGCCGCCATTTGGGGCCCACAGTGGCGCGCCGCTAAGCGGATCACATGCTGCTGCGACAACGCGGCAGTCGTAGCCGCTCTGTCTTCACGCTCGTGCAAGGTTGACCACATCATGCACTTGATGCGCTGCCTGTTTTATGTAGAGGCATTTCATGAGTTCGCACTCTACTGCACTCACTTGCCTGGGTCGTTGAATACTGTGGCAGACGCACTCTCCCGTAACGCACTCCCATCCTTTCGTCTGCAGATGCAGGAAGCAGACCCGCTACCTTACGCCCTCCCGCCCAGGCTGATAGACGCCCTGCTGCGCAAGGACCTCGACTGGCTGTCGCCGACCTGGACGGCACACTTCGCTTTTATTACTCGCAAGGTTTAGCCGAGTCCACACATCGCACGTACCAGTCTGGCATGCGTCGTTTTTATGCCTTCTGTGACACTTACTCAATTTCCTCCCCTTTCCCAGTCTCTGAGTGCACGCTATGCTACTTTACCACCTTTTTGGCCAATGTTATGCTGTCCGCCCAGACAATTAAAACATACCTATCGGCAGTGTGCAACACGCAAATTTCGCTGGGCTTCCTGGATCCGCGTGCCCAGGCGCCCATGCCTAGGTTGGAAAGGATACTAGCGGGCATTTGGCGCGTCTTGGCGACTCGCGGCAAGCAGAAAAGATCTCGCCTTCCGATCACGCCGGCAGTTCTAGAGGGTCTAAAAAAGTTCTGGGCTGGAAGCTCGGACGACGATCGGCAGCTTTATTGGGCCACAGCCGCCCTATGTTATTTTGGGTTCTTTCGATTAGGCGAGCTCCTCACACCTTCAGAATCCCGGGCACAGCTGAACTGGGGCGACATCACCTTCAACCACGCCTTTCAGCCCACCATGGTTAAGGTCCACCTCAGCTTCGCTAAATGCGACCAGTTCGGGAGAGGCGCCGATATATACATTGGCCCGTCAGGCAACGTCATCTGTCCGGTGGCGGCGACCGTCGCATTCACAGCAGTAAGGGGTACCTCAGCCGGTCCATTCTTCCGCTCGAAGAGCGGCAGACCACTCCAAAAGTCCCACTTCATAGCAGAGGTCAGGCGGGCCCTAGCCGCACTGTCACTAAGTTCTGGGGACTACGCGGGTCACAGTTTTAGGATTGGCGCGGCGACAGCCGCTGCAG
>JASGCE010000124.1 GCA_030054295.1 Minisyncoccota bacterium | reverse complement strand
TTTAAGGGGTTTCACCCCTTAAAAATCCCCGAGCAAGGCGCTGCCTTGCAACCATTCTTAATTGACTGGCCAGCCCACCACTCAATCCCCAAAAACTGTCAGGCGGCGACCGGCCGATAATATAATCTGCGTAAAGGGCAGGGTCGAGCCAATCTCCTTACTGGCCTCGTAAACCTGCCACTTGTCCCTACCCTCAATCAGCAAGGCAACCGCGCGACTCGAGGCCAGAGGCGGCAGACTGAGAGTCATCCGCGGCTCCCCCGCCGTAGCCGCATTCATCGGCAAAAAAATCGATTGCTGATTGGGATGAAAAGCATCCTCGAGATGATCCCCATCGGGAAACCAACTGGCCGTATGACCATCCAAACCCATCCCCAAAACCGCACAGCAAAAAGGCTGCGGCACCGAGGCCTTAAACCGCTGATTAAGGGCAAAAACCGCCAGTTCAGGCCGCTCGCTAAAGGGGTCAAAAAGCTCGAAAAACTGGGCATTCTTGGCCTGGTTTTTTAACAAATTCTCGCGGATCGAACGGGCATTGGAACGGTCGGAATTCTCGGGAACCCATCGCTCGTCAATCAGCACAACGGTAACCCGCTCCCACGGCAATTCGATCTCCGACAGTTCCCTAAAAAACCGCGACGGGGTTCTGCCCCCCGACAGAGCAATCGAGGTAGTGGGATGAAGCTTTAACTCGGCAATGATTTTATCGGCGACAAAAACCGCCAAGGCCTGCGCCCGCTCCTGCGGATCGGCAATCCTTATTTCTGTAATGGCAGCGCGGCGGGTAGGCATGGTCGGTCAATCCAAATCTGGCGCAAAATTCAACTCGGTTACCGACCAATGGTCAATATGGCGGTTCAAATCACTCAGCAGGTTGGGAATCGCCAAACCCTGCGACAGAGCCACAGCGGCGCGAATCGTACCACTATGGCCAATCATGATAATCGACTTATAGCCTAGATTCTGTTTGTTAAGAAATATAATTCGCTGCTGCACCCGCTGAACCATCGCCGCAAAGGACTCCCCACCCGGCGGAACCCCATTGACCGGGTCGCGCCAAAAATCCTTACTGGCCGCCGGGTTTGTTCTGGCTATGTCATTATGGCTGCGCCCGTGCCAATCGCCAAAATCCTGCTCGTTAAAATCAGACAGTTGCCGCGGCGTCGGTGCCCCCAGAATCAGCCGCGATTCCCAACTGCGCGGCAGGGTGCTACAGAGCCAGAGGGCGGAATCATAGTCGGGAATTAAAGCATGAATTTTGTCACGCAAACTCGTTCGCTGCTCAATCGTCAGCCCCACCAGCCGAGCCTCGGGGGGCGGAATCACCCCCTCGGCAATATCAAGTTTTCCATGGCGGATAAAAAACCATTTTGTCGCATCTGGAATCATGGCATCAGCCTTACCGACTGGAGAATGACCGACAAAATCACCAGTTCGCAAAACTGTTCTGACCCGCCGAGGTAATCTCCATTGATCCCGCCGATTTTACGACTGGCCGTGCGGGCAATCAGAATCAATCCAAGACCCAGTATCACGATCATAATCACAAGGGATAGGGGAGTCCATAACCCCAGCCCCAGACCAAGCCAGCCAAGCAAAACCCCTTGCCCAAGGGTCAGGCCATAGATGAGCGGACTCGGACTCCCGCTCTGGTGATGGAGTCCGCTGCTGCTGGCAAAGGGCTGGCGGGTCAAGGCGGCCATGCCAACCCGCGCCATCCCCCCAACCATGATCAAGGCATAAACTCCCGTAAGAGGCGGCAAGAGCGACAGGGCAAGGACTCGCCAAAGAATCGTCACCACCAGTGCCAGGGTGCCAAAGACCCCGATGGTTGGCTCGCGCATTTTGGCCAGAACCCTTGCCTGATCACCCCGAATCCCCAGTCCATCGGCGCAGTCGGCCAGGCCATCCTCGTGAATGGCTCCAGTGATGATCAGGCCCGCAACCACCGCCAAGATCGCCGCCAGCAGCGGGGGTAAATTCAGCCAATGGGCAAGAACAAAGACTCCGCCGCTGACCGCGCCAATTCCCAAACCAACCAATGGAACCGCCCAATAGGCGCGGCCGCTAAAGCCAAGCGCGACTCGATCCCCAATCAGCCAAGCGGGCAGAGGAAACCGCGTAAAAAAACCGATGCTCGCCAGCAGATCGCGGATCATGGCCTAGATAAAAACCCTGATAAAAACATACCAGCTGACAATGATCACCAGCCCCAGCAACATGGCAAAGGCATAGTGATAGATATAGCCGCTTTGTAAAATTCCGGCCCGCTTGGAGATCTGTTGCGAGGCCAGACTGATGCCATCGGGGCCAAAACGATCAATGGTTCCCATATCTCCGCGCTGCCACAGGAATCGCCCAAGCCAAAATACCGGCCTCACAAAAATCCGATCATAGAGTTCGTCAAAGTACCATTTATTCAGGAGGAATCGATAGACTCCGCCGCTCATTCTGGCAAGCTGTGCCGGCCATTGCGGGCGCAGAACATAGAAGACGAAAGCCAGAACAATCCCAACAAAGCCAACAATCGTCGGCAGAATCACCAGCACCGGCGGAACAAACCCTTCGTGTGCGCGGGCGATGGTATCGTGTAGGGTCAGGACGGTAATGGCGTGTTTCCAAAACTCGCCCCTTTCTTCGCCGATAAAATAGGCCTCTCCCACCACCCCAAGCAAAACCGCCCCCACCGCCAAGACAAAAAGCGGAACCAGCATCACCAGCGGCGATTCATGGGCATGGTCCATACTATGGTGATCGGCGCGGGGCTTGCCATGAAAAACCATAAAGACCAGGCGAAAACTATAAAAGGCGGTCAGACCGGCGACCAGGACTCCGATGCAATAGAGCAGGGGCCCAATCCAGCCGCCAGCAGCAAAGGCGGCATTGAGAATCATATGTTTAGAAGCATAGCCAGCAAAGGGCGGAACTCCGGCCAATGCCAGACTGCCGATCCACATCAAAACATAGGTCACCGGAATCACGCGCCATAGGCCGCCCATTTTGCGCATATCCTGTTCATTGGCCAGGGCGTGAATGACCGACCCAGCCCCCAGAAACAACAGGGCCTTGAAGGCCGCATGGGTCACGAGATGAAACATCGAAGCATCATAGGCCGAGACTCCCGCAGCAAAAACCATATAGCCCAGCTGCGAACAGGTCGAATAGGCAATGACTCGCTTAATATCAAACTGGGTCAGGGCAACCGTAGCCGCGAACAGGGCCGTCGCCCCCCCAATCAAGGCGACAAAGAGGCTGGCCGCTTCGCTCAGTTCAAACAGGGGTGACAGGCGCGCCAGCATAAAGACTCCCGCCGTGACCATGGTCGCGGCGTGAATAAGGGCAGAGACCGGAGTCGGCCCCTCCATCGCATCGGGCAGCCAGGTATGAAGCCCAATCTGCGCCGACTTGCCCATGGCTCCGACAAAAAGCAACAGGCAGATCACCGTCATGACCGGCCAATCGATGCCAAAAATCCGATAGACTTCAGCAACCTTGGCTGGGGCAGCGGCAAAAACCACATCAAAATTGACCGAACCAAAAAGCCAAAAGACGCCAAAGATCCCGAGGGCAAAACCAAAGTCTCCCACCCGATTGACGACAAAGGCCTTAATCGCCGCGGCATTGGCCGAATCCTTTTGGTGCCAGAATCCGATCAGCAGGTAGGAGGCAAGCCCAACCCCCTCCCAGCCAAAAAACAGCTGGATAAAATCATTGGCCGTGACCAGCATCAACATGGCAAAGGTAAAGAGCGACAGATAGGCCATGAATCGCTGGCGGTGCGGATCGTGACTCATATAGCCAATCGAATAGATATGAACGCATGACGAGACTCCAGTCACCACCAGCACCATCACCGCCGTCAGCATATCCAGCCGCAAGGACCAGGCAGCCGTAAAATTATCCGACAGGATCCATTGGAACAGAATAATCGGTTGCAGTTCGTCCCCGGCCATCAGAGTCATGAAGAGCTTGACTCCAATCGCAAAGGCACCAATCACCCCCGCCGAGGTCACAATCTCTGCCCCCCGCGCCCCGATCCAACGACCGAATAGTCCGGCAATCAAGGCACCAAGCAAGGGAAGGGCAAGGATGAGGGCAAACATGGGTAAATCCTGTAACAAGGGCTGGGGTTTAATTCCGAATCAGCCCTTAAGCGAGCTGACATCCTCGACCGCGATGGTCGCACGAATCCGATAGTAACTGAGCAATATGGCGAGGCCTATTGCCGCCTCCGCCGCCGCCACCGTCAAGACAAATAACGAGAAAACCTGACCCTGCAAATTGCCAAGCTGGACCGAGAAGGCGACAAAATTAATACTGACCGCCAGCAACATCAATTCAATCGACATCAATATTGTGATGACATTCTTGCGATTGACAAATATGCCAAAGACGCCAAGGGTAAAGAGTATCGCCGAGACCACCAGATAGGGGGTAACACCGACCACGCCAATCAATTCTAGGCTAGGGGGGACAGTGCTCATGGCTTGACTCCTTCGCCGCTCTTGACCTTGACGAGCCTTACGGTGCTTTTAGAATCCCGTGCGACCTGATCACCGACATTCTGCCTTTTAACTCGCGGATGGTGGCGCAGGGTCAAGGTGATGGCCCCGATCATCGCCACCAGCAAAATCATCCCCGCCGACTGGAAGAGGATAAAATAATCAGTATATAAAACCATACCCAACTGTTCGGTATTGGTGAGGGTGGAGGCGGGCGGAACGACCGCGCCACTTGCCGCCCCCGCAGCCTCCCCCGCCGCAGCACGAATGCCAAAACCGGCGAGAATCAATTCAGCCAGCAAAATCGCGCAGACAATCCCACCAATCGGCAGGTATTTTTGAAAGCCTTCCTTCATCCCCACCTTGTCGATATTCAGCATCATCACGACAAAAAGGAACAGCACCGCGACAGCACCAACATAGACCACCACCAATGTCATGGCGATAAATTCAGCCCCCAGCAAAACAAATAGTCCGGCAGCATTAAAAAAGGCCAGAATCAAAAACAAGACCGAGTGAACCGGATTGCGCAGAGTCACCACCAGCACCGCCGAGGCGACACAGATAGCGGCAAAAAAATAAAAGGCGATGGTGGCAAGGATCATATCAATACCTCAGCGATAGGGGGCATCGGCGGCGAGATTGGCAGCAATCGCAGCCTCCCAGCGGTCACCATTATCGAGCAGCTTCTGCTTGTCATAGAGCAGCTCCTCGTGGGTTTCGGTCGCAAATTCGTAATTGGGGCCCTCGACAATCGCATCGACCGGGCAGGCCTCCTGACACAATCCGCAATAGATGCATTTGGTCATGTCAATGTCGTATCTTGTCGTGCGGCGGCTGCCATCGCTGCGCGGTTCGGCCTCAATCGTAATGGCCAGGGCCGGGCAGATGGCTTCACACAATTTGCAGGCGATGCAGCGTTCTTCGCCATTGGCATAGCGGCGCAGGGCATGTTCACCTCTGAAGCGCGGCGAAAGCGGCGATTTCTCGTAAGGGTAATTGACCGTCGAGGGTTTTTTGAACATCTCGACCAGTGTCAGCCTCATACCGTTCAGAAGCTCCAACAGCAAGAGCGAGCGCGTCGAGCGAACCAGTGAAGTCATGATTATTTCCTAAGGATAGCCAAGCCAATTACCGTACCTTATAGGCGATAGTTTTTATCTGCGCAAGGTCGAAATTGGACAGGCTGGCGGAATAGAAATTGGTTTGCAATGGTGTTTTGTCTTTGGTAATCTTATGGTGTTAATTTCAGGAGGGAATCATGGATGGTAGTTTAGCAGTGAAGGAGGAGGGGTTGGAGGGGCTCGATTACGATCCTCTGACTGACCCGCATTTACTTTTTGATCCGAACGAAAGCCAAGAGGTCTCTCCCGGTTTTGACCCCCATGGGAGTAGCTATAAAAATATGGCCGAACTTAAACTTTGCCTTCAGGTCGCCATCGACCAGATCGAAAGGGGAGAATATATCGTGGTCACCGATATTTCTGCCTTTATGGAGGAAATATGGCAAAGGGTTCTTAAAAATAATGGCTTAAATCCTTCTAATGTTTAAGGTATAGTTTGCTCACTTGAGAATTTAAAATTTTATTTATGTTTCAATTATCATCCTTATTCGTCATTGCGAGGGATTGCGAACGAAGCGTGGCAATGACATTTTTTTATAGAATTCTAAGAATATTTACGGTAACAGACTATAGGTACAATATAGACTATAAATGATAGGGGGATAGGTCATGGATGGTAGTTTATTAGAAAAGAGTGAAGTGACTGAGTCTGCCGCTATGGCAGAACTTAGGCTTGCTCTTCAACTGGCAATCGACCAGATAGACTCGGGAAGTTATACTCGCGTCGAGGCTTCTGATATTGGCTCCCATCTTGATAAGATTGGTAAGAGGGTATTGGCACGGCATGGATTAGTTTAATCCTATGGTATCGTTGTTATTCACACCCGAAGCCGACCAAGAAATCGATGATATTTATGATTATAGTATAGTTCATTGGGGAGTGAATGGTTATATTCGCTATCAAGATCTATTGAATAGAGCATTTGAATTAATCGCCCTAAATCCTGAAGCTCCTTTTGTTTTAAAATTTCCTAATCTTTCGGCGGCTATTCGCGGCCTGCCCCTATGGTTGGTGCCGCAACCCGATAAGTCTTTGCGGGTGAAGAATCCGCCCCATATCATCTATTACCGAATTGTCGATGACTCAACCGTCGAGATATTGCGCATTTTCCACAAGGGAATGAACCGAACTGCAATCTTGAATCCCAAGAAATAATTGCATTTTGGCAATAGATAGGTACAATATAGACTATAAATGATAAGGGGATAGGTCATGGATGGTAGTTTAGCAGTAAAGGGTGAGTTGGAGGGGCTGGATTATGATCCTCTGACTGACACGGCTTTACTTTTTGATCCGAACGAAAGCCAAGAGGTCTCCCCTGGTTTTGACCCCCATGGGAGTAGCTATAAAAACATGGCCGAGTTACAACTCTGCCTTCAGGCTGCGATTGACCAGATCGAAAGGGGCGAATGTGTCGTGGTCACGGATACGGAGAAATTCTACGACGATATTCAAAAAGAGATTTTTGCGAAACATGGAATTAAGGTTCGATGATCCGCCTTACCTATTCATCACATGCTAAGTATGATTTAAAAGAAATACTTGACTTTACTTTAGGAAACCCTAAAAAATTTCACTTTTTTGTCACTCTGAGCGTCGTCGCGCTTGCCTTTGCGAATGCAAAGGCT
>JASGCE010000333.1 GCA_030054295.1 Minisyncoccota bacterium | reverse complement strand
GAACCAGTATCCCCCGCTCCCTGAAGGGAGGGGGGACATTCATTATAATTGCCCCGCTCCCTGAAGGGCGAACGGGGACAGTAGAACGAAACCAACCTCAGTTCAAACGGACATTTACCCATGTCATACCACAACGAACTAACCCTTAGTCGAGCAAGGGAATTACGGAAATCATTAACTCGGGCGGAGAAGAAAATTTGGCTGGAATCGCTAAAACATATGCCCGTTCGTTTTAGAAAGCAGCATCCATTCGGACATTACATTCTCGATTTCTATTGCCCAAAAATTAATCTCGTCATTGAGGTAGATGGTTCCGTCCATGGTAGAGACGAGGTAATGGTTGCTGACAAGATCCGTGAAGAATATTTATTAACAAATGGGCTTTATATTCTTAGATTTACGAACGAAGAGGTTGAAACAAATCTACAGGGGGTTAGCGAATTAATTTTGGCTACCATTTTAAAATTGTCACAGCCCCCCCCCTGAAGGGCGAAAGGGATCAATAGAACCAATCTGCCCTTGCCCCAACTCCATATCATATTGACAAACTATCCATTAAATTATAGTCTAAAATTACTAACAAATTTAAGATTCAATTTATGTGCTTAAATTTTCATTTAATGAGCAATAGAGGTGATTACGATGGTGCAGAAAATGACAAACCAATTCCTATGTCACAACCGGGCCCCCAAGGCATTAAAACTATTGGGTGGCGTGGCTCTATCGGTCTTGATGAGTCTGGCGCCAAAAAACGCGGAGGCGGCTCCGCAGGGCGCGACCATGGCGGCGGGTTCGGCGGAGTTTGCCTTTAACGGCCGGGTTACCACCGTCAACCAATCGACCAACCGCGCAGTGATTGACTGGCAATCCTTTGATGTCGCCGCCGATGAGTCGGTAGAATTCAAACTCCCCAGCAGCAGCGGCTCGACTCTGAACCGCATCCATTCACCAACCACCACCATCAGCGGCAGCATCATCAGCAATGGCGCGGTCTATTTTACCAATCCGAACGGTTTAGTTTTTGATGCCACCAGCCGCGTCACCGCCAATGGATTTTTTGCCGCGACCCAGGCCATTGATGCGACAAAATTTATGAACAGCACCATTACCCCGACCAGCCTGACCAATCTTGGCAGCAGTGAAATCAGGTTGGATGGCAGCATCGCCGCGCCATCCATCACAGCCCTCGGCGGCACGGTATCGGTTTACGGTTCAATCGATTCGCCGCAGGGGAATATGCTCCTGTCTTCCACCAACCTCACCACCATCGGCAGCACAGCGGTGATTCGCGCCGATGGCGGAGTCAACGGCAATGGCGGCAGAGTCATTATCTGGTCGGATAACCATACCGACTATCTCGGCC
>JASGCE010000332.1 GCA_030054295.1 Minisyncoccota bacterium | reverse complement strand
CCGCTGGATTGCCAGCCGCTCAAAACGAGCGGCGGCAATGACGAATATGGATAGTGATTGAACTATAACCAAAATTTTGAATTCTCAAGTGAACGGAATATATTTAAACTATCCTAAAGTGAAGGGCCAAATCAAAACCCCTACAACCCTGGCAGTGGCATTCCGGGTTTCCAGTTGCTGGTAATTTTTTGGGCTTGATCGATCTGTTGTGGGGTCAGAAGCTTGCGCATCTTGTCGCGCAGTTGCTGGGCGACTTCATCGCCGCGGGCAAAGGCGAGGCTGAAATAGGCATAGGCAATGACGAAATTCTCGGCCACCCCTTCGCCGCTGAAGAACTGGGTGCCGAGGTGAAACAGGGCCTTGGCATGGCCGGTTGAGGCTGCCCGCGACAGCCAGTTGATGGCGAGGGGGAAGTCTTGATTGACTCCCTGACCCTGGCAATAGAGTTGGGCGAGGTTGATCTGGGCCTCGGCATTGCCCTGGGTCGCGGCCTTGCGGAACCAGACCGCGGCCTCGGCCAGATTGACCGCCGTCCCCAGTCCAAGACTGTAACAGATGCCAAGATTAAAAAGGGCATTATCCTGACCGCGTTTAGCCGCCTTGTGCCACCAAAAATAGCTCTGTTCAAGATTGCGACTGAGCGGAGGGTGACTCCCCATGATCGGGCGATAGGGAACAGTGACTGGTCTTTTGTGCGAGGCTTTTTTGTACCAATATTCGGCCTTGCTGATATTGTGTTTGACTCCGCGGCCGGCGTGATAGAGGGCGGCCAGTTTCATCTGACCCTCGGCATGGCCCTGGTGCGCGGCGCGGCGGTACCAGTATGCGGCCCGTTCGAAATCCTGTTTTATCCCGCGCCCGAGATCGAACAGATCACCAAGATAGACCTGGGCATCGGCGATCCCAAGGCTCGCGGCCTTGCGACACCAGGAGGCAATTTGCAGCGGATTGTCGATCACCGCGCGGCCATTAAAATACATCAGACCGAGATCATTCTGAGCATCGGCATTGCCGAGTTCAGCGGATTTTTTCCACCATTGGCTGGCCTCCACCTCGTCGCGCATCACGCCGCCGCGGCCGGTGCTGAACATTATGCCACCGTAATAGAGCGCGATGGTATTGCCGCGGTGCGCAGCCTTGAGAACCGCCGGAAAATCAGGCAATCCGCGAACGCCAAACATATGGGCGAGTCGGTATTTTAATCCGCTGATGCTTAGGTTAAACATATAGTCCCCACCGAATTTAAACCATGATCCTATCAAAATTTAATGAAGTTTTCCAGCCATGTCAATCAATTGTACAGGCGGTGATTGAAGGAAACCCTGAAAAACTCCAAACTTGTCATTCTGAGCTTAGAACAGTCCGAGCT
>JASGCE010000331.1 GCA_030054295.1 Minisyncoccota bacterium | reverse complement strand
TCCTAAAGCAGGAAGGGGAGGTATAATGATCCCGTTATTCATAAAAATGCTCTAGTTAGGCCATCTTGGGCCTTTAAAATCGGTTTGACTGGCTGGGGTGATGGTACCACCATTATAGTTAATCGCATACGGATGCGGGTTGGAGAGATTGGGCGCGATAAAATCGACCCAGCCGAGTTTGGCCGTCGAGCCAATGGCCCCCTTCATGACGATGGTGTTGGCCACGACTCGCAGACCGGCCAAGGTTTGGCTGATCGAATTGACCGTAGCCAATTCGACCCTACTCGCCGAATAGAGTTCTACCGTGCCAGCCACTACCGTCTTTGGGGCGATTTCGATCGGGCTGCTTTTGGCCGTTACGGTTCCGGTCAAGATTACCGTTTTATTCTCTCCGGCAACGGTGACACCGGTGTCGCTGCTGACATTACCCACGACAAATCCCGCCGATTGGCTGTTCAGATTGACCGAGCTGGCCGAGCCACTGGCCGAAGCTATCTTGCCTTGCAGATCGACCGCGCCGGTAAGGCGGAAACCTACCGAGCCAAGGTTCACATACTGATCGCTCGAGAGTCCGCCGCCACTATTGACCACCACTACCGAACCGCCGCCGGTGTTAAGACCGACAAGCTTTAAATTGGTCGTATTTGTCACCACCGAGATCGAGCCGCCGTTAGTATTGCCGCTGATTTGGCTGATCTGATTTGCCCTGCTGGTCAACCACAGCGACACAGAATTGCCGGTCAAGGAACTAAGCTTGATTCCACCGCTAAAACTATATTGCGTATCCGCCGTCTGAATCAACCGATCGGTCAGGACCAGATTGAGCTGCCCTGATCCATCTGAGCTGGTCAGGTTGGGCAGGGAGACTCCGCTGCCCACCACCAGTGCGACATTGCTCGGCAGGGTCAGTTTGCTGGTGACGCGGGCATCATCGGCAAAGCTGATTCGGGTGATTGTATAGGACGAAAGATTGAGGCTGGAGCCAAAACTATTCCGCCCCAAAAATTCCAGATCGGTATTGGCGCCAAAGGTCTGGGTCGTGGTGCCAAAAAGACTCGCGCGACTGTTGAAGTTAAAGAAGCCGATCTTAGTGGGAAGGTTCACCAGTGCCGTATTACTTGAGGCTTTGTTCCAAGTAATGGTTTGGCCAGAGGTTGGATCAACCCCGCTTTTATCCCCCGCCACTCGGGTCAGTTCGCCATAGTTATAGAGTTTGGCATCGGCATCGATCGCTTTAAGTTCGGCCTCGGCCGCTTTAAAATCATCGGAACCGTCGACAAGGCTGGTGAAGTAATTTCGGCTTTTTGCTGCAAAGCTGAAACCCACGCCATAAAAGAGATTTGCGGCAATTCCGGCCTTGCCATTGGTGACATTGCTGAAGGCCGTG
>JASGCE010000123.1 GCA_030054295.1 Minisyncoccota bacterium | reverse complement strand
TTGTCATTCTGAACTTAGAACAGTCCGAGCTTTAGCTCGGATAACTGTTCTTAGTGAAGAATCCAGAAAACTTAAATCATTGTAATTGCTGAGTTTTCTGGACTCTTCGCTTGTCTTGCTAAAGACTTTGCATTCGCAAAGTCAAGCGCGACGACGCTCAGAGTGACAAAAAAGTGAGTTTTTCAGGGTTTCCTAAAGGGAGGGGTTATTCTTTATATTCCCCCCTTGCCATTATTGAATTGCCATGCTATTAATCTGACATTGCGAATCATTCGCAATATAATAATAAACGAGGCTGAAATGAATCATAAAAACCTCAAGACTCAAACTGCGCTCGCCTTGATGTTGATTTTTGCCACACCCTTGATGGCCGAGACGACCGCTGACTATAGCATCACGATCAAGGATCATCGCTTTACCCCGGCCGAGATTAGGGTTCCGGCGGGCAAGGCCTTTACTCTCCTGGTCATCAACAGCGATGCCAGCCCCGAAGAATTCGAGAGCAAATCGCTCAAGGTCGAAAAGATCATTGCGGGCGGCAAGGAAGGCTTGATTAAGATTCGTTCGTTAAAACCAGGTACCTATGAGTTTGTTGGCGAATATCATGAAGATATTGCCAAGGGTAGGATTATTGTGGAATAGGAAATCACTATGGTTGCGACTCTGATTATTGTGCTGCGGGAGATGATCGAGGCTGGTTTGATTATCGGCATTGTTATGGCTGCTACGCGACTGGTGCCGCGGCGCGGCCTATGGATTACCTATGGCGTGGTAGGTGGGGTGGTGGGGGCCTGCCTGATTGCGGCCTTTGCCAGCACCATTGGCGAGTCCCTGGCGGGAATGGGGCAGGAATATTTTAATGCCACCATTCTGCTGACCGCGGTGGTGATGCTCGGCTGGCATTCGGTCTGGATGGCCAGTCACGGGCGACAGATGGCGAGCGAACTCAAACAGGTGGGGGCGGCGGTTACGGCTGGCACTCGCTCGCTGGCGGCCATGGCGGTGGTCGTCGGTTTGGCGGTGCTGCGCGAAGGGGCAGAGGTGGTGCTTTTTATCTATGGAATATTGGCCACCGGAACCAGTGATAAGGCTGCGATGGTCAGTGGCGGTCTGCTCGGTCTGGCTGGAGGGGCGGTGATTTCGGCCCTGCTCTATTTTGGCCTGCTCTCGATACCGACCCGCCAGATGTTCAGAGTCACGGGCTGGATGATTATTCTCCTGGCTGCGGGGATGGCATCTCAGGCGGTTTTATATTTGCAACAGGCTGGCACGATTGCGATCTTGACCGATACGGTGTGGGATAGTTCGGCCATAGTTTCTGACGCGAGTTTGGTGGGTAAGTTGCTGGGGACCTTGATTGGCTATACCGATCAACCCAATGGGATGCAGCTGCTGGCCTATGGCGCAACCCTCGGGATATTGGCGGTTTTGATGGCGGTTTTTGGCCGGGAGCATCGTGATCATTTACCAAAATCGGTGAGGGGGGTATAGTAGGCTGTTTAAATTTTAGGGAAAATTGATAAGTCAGTTTAACTTAATGAATGTCCCCCCTCCCTTCAGGGAGCGGGGGATACTGGTTCTTAGATTTGAGCAAGCAAAGCGTAGCGAAAATCTTAGAACCAGTTGGGGGGTAGGCAGGCACGGCCTGAGCGATTCTTTATTCTTTGATTTTTAACTCTGTACTTAAAAGCCAAAGAATAGAAAATGGCACCGCGGCCTACCCCCCCTGTCTCTTGCCGCATTCTGCGGCAAGAGCCTTCCCCCCGCTCCCTAAAGGGAGGGGGGGCAGTTTCGGCTTAGACATCGTAAAGTTATACCTTTCTTAGGCACATAAAATGACTCCATTAACCACTGACACCGCCCTCTGTACCACGGCTTGGCTGGCTGAGAACCTGTCCCATCCGCAGGTCAAGATTGTCGATTGCAGTTTCTTCCTTCCTGCGATGCAGCGCGATGCCAAGGCCGAGTTTGCCCAGTCGCGGATTGCCGGTTCGGTGTTTTTTGACATTGATGCAGTCAGTGACCATAACCACCCCGCGCCCCATATGTTGCCTTCGCCCACTGTCTTTGCTGCCGAGATGAATCGCCTGGGGATCGGGGCCGATAGTCTGGTTCTGGCCTATGACCGACTGGGCCTCATGAGTGCCGCACGGCTCTGGTGGAGTCTGCGGGTTTTTGGTCACGATTCGGTCTGGGTTCTGGATGGCGGCTTCCCCAAGTGGCTGGCCGAGAATCATCCCTGCGAGGGTGGGGCGGTAAAGGATCAACTGCCTCCGCCAATGCCATTTGTCGCCCGCTATCGGCCCGAATTGGTTAAGTCAATGGCCGAGATGGTGGAGAATATCGAAACCAACCAATTTCAGGTTTTTGACGCCCGCAGTCGCGGTCGCTTTAATGGCACGGAGGCTGAACCGCGCCCCGGCCTGGCCAGTGGTCATATTCCGTCATCCCACAGTCTGCCCTTTACGGAACTGTTGGCGGGAGATAAGACCGTCTTGCCGCCCGCGCAAATTCGTCATATATTTGAAGACAATGGCTATCAGCCCGGGCGCGAAGCAGTGGTTAGCTGTGGCTCGGGAGTCACGGCCTGTGTCCTCGCCCTCGGGCTCTATCAGATTGGGGTCAGGAAGGTGGCGGTCTATGATGGCAGTTGGGGCGAGTGGGGAGCCTCCAACAATCAAATCAATCGTTAATCATTATTAATAATTGCTTAACCATTATACTATAGGATAAAATGAAATTAACCTGTAATTGTCTAAAGAGTGAATACCAACTGTGACAAATTTAAATCACCATCTAAAATATCTGGTCAGACTCGCCCTGCTTATCCTGGGGCTGGGTGGGGGAGTCATTGTGGGAGTCATGGGGGCAGTCGCGCCGTTCCAAACCGCCGCCGCAGTCGAAACCCCGCAGTCAATACCGCAGGTACAGAAACCCGAAATTCCGACATCAAATAATCGCGCCAATGATGCCGCGGGTACGGTTAAAACCCCGACTGATTCTGGCCCGATTGGGGCGGCGGCACCCGTGGTCAATTCGACAGCGACCCCCTCTGGCCCCGAGAATCTCGGCCAGCTTTTTTCCAAGGGAGAGAAGGGGCAGGGTCGAAGCGATTTAAGCGATTCGGATGATCGTTTTGGCTCCATTGTTGAATCGGCAAGATTGGCCGCGCAAGCTGGCGATATCCAAGCGCAATATCGCTATGGTGCCTATCTTTATAACGGAGTCAATCTAACCCTGCGGGCGACTCCGCCCAAGGACAAGTCGGCCCCACAGCCGCGACTTACCTTTACCTTTGGGGGTGATCGCGCCTCCACAGTCGAATGGTGGCAAAAATCGGCCATCGGTGGTAATGCCATGGCCGCCGAGGCCCTGGCTGAATATTACAGCCCGTCTGGGCCCGAACCTGTGCGCTACAAGTCGCTGGTCTGGTATCTTAAGTCGGCGCAGTTGGGATATGCTTCGGCCCAGCAAATCTTGGGCGTTAGTTTGATCGCCCTCAGCAATGATCCGGTGGAGCGGAAAAAATTCATTAACCAGTTTCCCAAACTGGGCAGTCCAGCCTATGATAAGATTCTCGAGATCATCCCAGACTTTACTGATTTTCCGACCAGTTCCAAGGAACTCTATGCGTTGGGATTTGGCTGGCTTAAAAGATCCTCCGACGCTGGTTACTATGCTGCCCAGCGCGACCTGGCAATCGAACTTAACAACGAGAGGGCCGTCAATTTTGACCGCGATGAGGCCTATCGGCTTTTTGATATATTGGTCGAGAAAAGGGAGACCATTGTCTATCTCCACTATGCCCTCAGTTTGATCAATGATGGTCGGGGGCGGGAGGATTTCCAGAAGGCCGCCGACCTGCTGCAAAGGGCAATTGACATGGGTGAACACCGCGCATACCGTGGTTTGGCAGTGATCAATGCGCGGGGGCTTGGCGTGCCAGCCAGTCCGAGCAAAGCCTTCCTCTATATTACCAAATGCGCTGAATTGGCGCTTGACTATTGCGGCGATGTTTTGGCCTCGGGCTATTCCTATGGCAGTCGCACCCTGGGGATCAGGCAAGACCTCGATCAGGCCTTTTACTGGGCGCGGAAACTGGCCCTGGCGGGCCTGCCGAGCGGCTATCAATATCTCTCCAGCCTATATTTTACCGGCACTAAGGAGAGACCCAAGAATATCTATCTGGCCTATCTCTATCGCCGGATGATGGGGCGAGACGACGATCTTGATGGGTTTCAGAATTCGCAAAAACTCTATCTCCAACTCACCCCCGAACAAAAGAGTCGCGCCAATGAATTTTTGGTTAAATGGAAACCAAGCGACCCACTGCCGGAATAGTTTTTTTTGTACCGCTGGTTTGCTGCTAATCCTTTTTTGGACGACCTCGGCAGATGCCAAGACTCTGCGGATCGCCGCGGCGGCCAATCTGGCGGGAGTCAGTCCCCAACTGGCGGCGGCCTTTAATGCCGAACGGGTGGCGGCGGGTCAAGAAGCTATAACCATTGACTACAGCCTTGCCGCGACCGGGGTTATCTTGACCCAGACTCTTCATGGCGCTCCCTTTGATCTATTTTTCTCGGCCGATAGTATCACGGTCGAGCGGCTGATCGCGGCCAGGGTCGCTGTGCCGCAATCGCGGCTGGTGATGGCCGAGGGGGTTTTGGTTCTCTATGCCCACGCCGGGGAGAACGATAGGGGCCGCGCGATGGGGGAGGCAGAATTACGGGCTGGAAAGTTTAACCACCTCGCCCTGGCCAATCCGGCGACGGCCCCCTTTGGTCGGGCTGGGCGGGAGGTGCTGGAGCGGCTGGGGCTTTTTGATGCCTTCCAACCAAAACTGGTCTATGGCAATTCGGTGGCACAGGCCTATGAATTTGTCCAGTCGGGCAATGCCGAGCTGGGGTTTGTCGCCCTATCGACCGTGTTGGATGGGCGCCGCGCAAGGGGTAAGGATCAAGGTTCCTATTGGTCGGTTCCACGCCATCTTTACAGTCCCTTGCCGCAGGTCGCGGTGATGATAGGCCGTACCGCCAATCCGACCGATGCCTTGGCCTATCTTAAGTTTTTGGCTGGGCCGACGGCAAGAAGGCTCTTTATTGAATATGGCTATCGTTAGGGCAAAAAAATCATCACAAATTCAATTTGTCTCTTGCAAAATATAAATAATCTTATAGGGTTATTACTAAGTTATAAACTAAACTGTGAAGTTCGGAATGGTGGTTGAAACTTCTCGCAATTGCTGCTATTAACTAGGGCAATTGTCAATAACAGAAGACAGGCTTAACCTTCAACTCGTGCTAAAGGCACATAATTGTCCATGTTTTTCAATCTATTGGGAATGTTATCGGTCGATATGGCGATAGATTTGGGGACTGCCAATACCCTGGTCTATGTCAAGAATCGCGGCATTGTACTCAACGAGCCATCGGTGGTTGCGGTCGCCAATTCGCGCGGCAAGCGGCAGATCCTGGCGGTGGGTGACGAGGCCAAGATGATGCTGGGTCGCACCCCCGGCAATATTCAGGCGATCAGGCCTTTGCGCGACGGGGTCATTGCTGACTTCGAGATCGCCGAGGAAATGATTAAACATTTTATCCGCAAGGTTCATAATCGTCGTAACTTTGCCTCGCCACAGATTATCATCTGTGTTCCTTCGGGTTCGACCGCGGTGGAGCGGCGGGCGATTCAGGAATCGGCCGAATCGGCGGGGGCGCGGCGGGTTTATCTGATTGAGGAGCCAATGGCCGCGGCCATCGGGGCTGGACTACCCGTGACTGAACCAACCGGTTCGATGGTCGTCGATATTGGCGGCGGCACGACCGAGGTCGGTGTCCTGTCGCTCGGGGGCATTGTCTATGCCCGGTCGGTGCGGGTTGGCGGCGATAAGATGGACGAGGCCATTATCTCCTACATGCGCCGCGTTCACAATCTGCTGGTTGGTGAAGGCACGGCCGAGCGGATTAAAAAAGACATTGGCACGGCCGTTCCCCCGGATGTGGGTGAGGGTCGCAAACAGGAGATCAAGGGCCGCGACCTGATGAATGGCGTGCCGCGGGAGATGATGATCTCGGAACGGCAAATGGCTGAGGCCCTCAACGAACCGGTGACTCAGATTGTGGAGGCGGTCAAGGTCGCCCTCGAGAATACCGCGCCAGAACTGGCCGGCGATATTGTCGATAAGGGGATTGTTTTGACGGGCGGCGGGGCACTGCTTAAAAACATGGATCGGATTCTGCGCCAGGCGACCAATCTGCCGGTTTCCTTGGCTGATGATCCTCTATCCTGTGTTGCACTTGGGACGGGTCGTTGTCTCGAGGAAATGGCGACTCTTAAGAATGTTCTTATTGCGGCCAATTGATCTGGCGCGGGCTTTTGAGTAACTCTTTACCGCAGAGAGATTGCACCCCATGAGGTTTCGCTCCAACCTATCGCGGATGTCCTCGCCGATGCGGTTCTTGATGCTGCGCGGAGTCTGGATTGCGCTGGTCCTGTTGGCGGTGCTCCTGATCTATGTCAGTTCGGGAGACCGTCCCCTGATGGTGCGCAGCCGCGAACTGGTCACCAATATTGTCACCCCGGTCTATGATATTGTCGATTGGCCGATCAGAACCATTGGCTCGCTGGCCGAAAGCTGGCAGAAATTCCGCCGCCTGAGGGTCGAGCATGACCAGCTGATGCTCGAGGTCAAGCGACTCGAAACCTGGGAGGAGACCGCGCGCAAATTGGCGGTCGAGAACCGTGCCCTGCGCGATCTGCTCAACTTTGTCCCAGAGCCGAATAGCAGCGATCTTTCGGCGCGAGTCATTGGCGATTCGGGCGGGATCTTTGTCCGCAATATCTTAATTGCGGCGGGACAAAAAAACGGGGTGCAAAAGGGGCAGGTGGTCATGGCCGGCAATGGCCTGGTCGGAAGGGTTACCGAGGTTGGTAAGTCCTCGGCGCGGATTCTGCTGCTGACCGATCTCAATTCGCGGATTCCGGTGGCGATTGAGGGTATGCAGGAAAGGGCGATTTTGGTGGGGGATAACAGTGCCCAGCTTGGTCTGCTCTATCTGCCGGCCGATGCCCCGATTAAGGTCGGGGATCGGGTGGTGACATCGGGTCAGGGCGGAGGCTTCCCGCCCGGTCTGCCGATTGGGGTTATCTCGGCGATCAGCGAGCGGCGGGTGGTGGTGACGAGCTTTGTCAATCTCAGCAAGATCGATTTTGTGCGGGTGATTGACTATGGTTTGAACGATTTTTTGCCAGCCCCGACCAGTCCGATTCCCCCGCGCGGCACCAAGAAGAGTTAGGCTATTTCCAAGTTAGAGCATTTTTATGAATAACGGGATCATTATACCTCCCCTTCCTGCTTTAGGA
>JASGCE010000122.1 GCA_030054295.1 Minisyncoccota bacterium | reverse complement strand
AACCAGTTTGATTATGGAATCTCATAGCCAAAATTGTTTGTTAATGTAAATTCGCGTTTTTTCTTCAACAAACTTTAGCCAATCTGTCTTTACTCTCCTTCCATTGGTTTTATGACCTCATAACCTTCGGTAATATTCAGCAGATGCACAAAAACGAAGGTTTTTGGTCTTCTGCCGCTGGATTCTTCAACCAGCCGCAATATCCTTTCCCTGACCATCAGATTTAAAAACTGCAAGGACGCTTGATGAGGTGTCCTCGAAATTTGAATAAAATCGGTCGATTGAAAAACCGGGCGATGAAACAGAGCATCGAGAAACCGAAAATTATATTTTGAGTGAATGACATTGCTGACGCGATCCTTCATCCCGTTATAGAGTGCCATTACCTTGTGCAGTTTACCAATATTTTTGAGGGCCTGTTGTTCGACCGCCACAAGGAAAAACTCGATCCAACCCTGCCAGTCGTTTTCTTTGCTGATGGCTGTAAGCCTGCTGTAATAGGCTTCACGATTGTTTTCCAAATATTCGCTAAGATAAAAGGATGGACTCCCCAAAACACCCCGACGGTAAAGATAAAGCGGTATCAGCAACCGCCCCACCCGACCATTACCGTCATTAAAGGGGTGAAGCAGTTCAAATTGAGCATGGATAACGGCGGTTTGAATCAAAGGATCAATGTCGGTTTGATGCATAAAATTCTCGAACTTTTCGAGATGATCCTGAAGCTGCAAGGGCGAGGGCGGAACAAATTTGGCGGCCTCGATAGGCGTTCCCGCGGCACCGATCCAATTCTGGTCGATTCGGAAAAGCCCTGGTGTCTTGCTGGCGCCACGAACCGAATTCATCAGGGTTGCATGAAGTTCCTTGATCAAGCCAAGACTGAGTGGGCGATGTTCCAAGGCCTTGCTGCCCATGACCAGAGCGTTACGATAGTTAAGAACCTCCTGAATATCCTCGTATTTCTCGCCGGTAAATTCCATACCTGCCTCGAAGCGAAATACCTCGTCGAGCGTCGCCTGCGTCCCTTCAATCTTAGAAGACAATACCGCCTCCTGCGTCGTCAAGGGCGCGAGGAGAAGTTCCCGATTGGTCACACTCTGCAACAGTGAATCATAACGAGCAACCGCCAAGGTTGTCGGCCCAATCTGCACCGACAGCCGATCATACCTAAGCCCCGGGGGCGGCAGTGCATCGGGAATAAAGGGCTTCATTGCTCCCCCTATTCCGCGGCCAGGGAACGGCTGTGGGATTGCAAATAGCTATGGATTTCGGTTGCGGCATCGCGGCCATCGCGGATTGCCCAGACGACCAGACTCGCGCCGCGAACATTATCGCCGGCGGCAAAGACTCCGGGCAGGCTGGTCGCCTTGCCTTCGCGCGTCTGAATGGTTCCAGATCGAGTCACCGCCAAATCACGGGTGCCAAATTCCGTCGCAAAATCCTCGGCATCAAAGCCGAGGGCCTCGATGACCAGATCGGCCTCCTGAATAAAGCGCGAATCGGCGATGGGGGTTGGCACCTGCCGGCCCGAACCATCGACCACGCCGAGATGAATCCGATGGGCTGCCACTGCCCCGACGCGGCTGCCGCTTCCTACCGCCATAAAGCCTTCGGGGGCACTGAGCCATTCAAAATGAACTCCCTCCTCCTCGGCGTTCTGCACTTCCCTTTGCGAGCCCGGCATGTTTTCGCGGTCACGGCGATAGAGGCAGGTGACCTCCTTGGCCTCCTGCCGCACAGCCGTGCGCACACAGTCCATCGCCGTATCGCCGCCGCCGATGACAATCACCCGCTTGCCCTTGGCATCCAGACTCTTCTCGAGTCGGTCGCCCAGTCCCGCGCGATTATTGGCAATCAGATAGTCGAGGGCTGGAACTATACCTTCCAGACTCCGCCCGACCAGCTCGACCGTACGCGCCCGATAGACTCCGGTCGCCAACAGTACCGCATCATAATCGCTGCGCAGTTCAGCCAAACTAATCTCCTTGCCCACCGCCATATTGGTTTTAAACTCGACCCCTCCCGCCGCCAGCAGTTCGGTGCGGCGGGTGACCAGCGACTTGTCGAGCTTAAAATTGGGAATACCATAGATGAGCAGGCCCCCCACCCGATCCGCCCGTTCAAATACCGTGACCTGGTGCCCAAGGCTGCATAAGCTTTCAGCCGCCGCCAGACCGGCAGGGCCGCTGCCGACGATGGCGACCCGCGAGTCGCGCCTTTGCCTTGGCTCGGGCGAGGTCACCCAGCCCTGTTCAAAGGCCATGTCGGTGATGTATTTTTCGATCGCGCCGATACTGACCGATTCAAAGCCGGTCTCGATCACGCAATTGCCTTCACAGAGTCGGTCTTGTGGGCAGATTCGCCCGCAGATCTCGGGGAAGCTGTTGGTGGCCTGGCTGACCTGATAGGCCTCCTCCAGCCGACCGGATGCCGCCAGCATCAGCCAATCGGGAATATTATTGTGCAGCGGACAATGAACCTGACAGAAGGGCACACCACACTGGGCGCAACGGGCTGCCTGAGCCTGGGCCTCGGCAGGGTTAAACTCGCCGTAGATTTCGTTAAAATCCTGCCCGCGCGAACTGGCTCCCCTCTTGGTCGGCATGGATTTACTGAGTTTGGTAAATCTTTGCATCGCCGCCTTGATCACCGTCGGAGTCGGGGCTGCGACGACATTCACGGCCTTGGCAGTTTTACGGGCGGGCAGTTTCTTCTCGACCATGGCAAGAATCCTTGATGGGTGTTTTGAACGGCTTAAGGTTTTTTTAGGTCACATCCCATTGTTGTTAGGACTCAATCGCGCAGAAATCCAGTGGTTTTTTTGATATAGTCTCAAAATGGGACTTGTTTATAGAAGAATTTTGTTTGCTGGCTGGGTTTATGTCGGGAAACTGTGGCAATATATTGATTATAGTAAAAATTAGGGACGAAAATTGTTTAGCCTGTATTTTATTAAAATCCACTTGACATTTATTTTGACAAATTAATTGACAAGGCCAGATTATATATCGTAAATTTTACAAACTATAGATCAAACCTATGTGGTGACAATCGGAAACCATAGAAACATGCTTGAACCTGCCCTAGAAGTAGCTGCAAAACCCCTATCAAAAAAGGTTGTTAAATCGGACTACTCTCCCGCCCAGTTCAAAATAGACATAAAATCTGAACTCAAGCAGGCTGGACTGAAGGCGACTGATACCTTTAAGATTTTGCCCGATGGCTGGCAAGAGATGGCTGGCTCTCAAGCAGGGCAGTATGAACTGCGTTCCTATATGGCCTATTATTTTGGACTGGAATTGGGCGATCATTACAGATTACTGCCCAAAAAACCAGTCAATGCGATGTTTCGCTCGGCAAAAAACCGCGACCGCGATACTATGGCACCCGCGGCAAACTTTGCCCATTCGATTGCCATTCGCGTCTTGCAGTCTCTGCCGCAACCCTTATCCATGGCGAACCCAGTCTTACCAAAGGCTACTGAATTGCGCGAGCAACTGCTAGCTCTTGGTAAAGAAAGGATTGATTTAGAGACCTTAATTGATCTTTGCTGGCAGACCAATATCCCGGTTATCTATATGCCATCAATCCCAGCAGCGGGCAAAATGGATGCGATGGTGATTCGCCATGGGGGGCGTTATGCGATCGTCTTAACCAAGAAGGCGACGAACGATATTCCATCCTATCTGCTCTTTACCCTGGCCCACGAGATGGGACATATTGCCTGCGGCCATCTTCAAGACGAGAATTCATTCTTGGCTGAGGAAGGCAGCCTGACCAATCTTCCAAAAAACGAATTGAGTCAAGAAACGGAAGCAGATCAATTTGCCCATCAATTGTTAAGTGGCAAAAACTTCAACTTAGGTCATGCAATTTCGCCGCAGCTATTAGCAAATCAAGCCAATAGAATAGGAAAAAATGAAAAGTTAATACAGGATCGTTTTTTGCAAAACATCGATCCAGACCAGATAAAACTCGATGATTGGGAGTTATTTACTAAATTAAAAATTTTGCCCCCTGAGTAAAGTTAATGACTAACATCATTGCTCTGTTCGATAATGATCTTGTCTATAAGTTGGCCTATTTTGGACTATGGGATGAGGTCCTATCGGTCTTGAATATCAAAACAGTCTATTGTCTTAATGCTGTTGGTCAGAATCAGTTTAAAACTTCGATTAAAAGAATAAACGCAAAATTAACCAAGGAAAACAAACCGCTTTTATCCGCTGAAGAGGAATTGCGCTTTACAAATAATCTATCAAGAATAGTACAATCGATTAAGCGAATTCCCGCTGAATGGTTTAATCCTGTCCTTTCGCAAAAACACATGTCTCCAAACATTGACTCGGGTGAAGCTGAACTTCTGGCGATTTTACTGTCCAGGTCTGAAATTCATCTCCTGATAACGGGCGACCATCGTTTTGTCAGAGCCTTTCGCACCCTTTTTCCAGATCAATATGCCCAACTCCAGCAAGCGCGGCGCATAAGAATATTTGAAGAGGTTTTGCTAATTCTGATGGAGTCTTACGGTTATGATTGGCTCTATACTCGGTTGGTGGCGGCAAGATTTGCCGATGGAACTGTCCATCTTGCACTCGGTGTTGCCAAAAGAAACACCGAGGAAGAATTTCGCTACGCCCTTGACTCAAGCCGAGGTTTCACCGACGGGCCTTACTGAAACAGCCTTAAATATATACTCGGGTTTTGGTTGGCGATGCTGAGGCTCTGGGTCGAGAGCTGCTGTTTGGCCTGGGTGGCGGTAAGGTTTGCACTCTCGGCGGCGAGGTCGGCATCGACCAGGGCTCCCAGGCCAACCGACAGGGAATCATTGACGGTCTTGTTGAAATTCTGTTGCAGGGTAGCCCGCGAATTCAGGGTGCCAATGCGGTTCAGCACCGTCGAGATCGATTGGGCTACCGAGAAGAAACTGCCGCCGGGCGCCAAATATGACGAGGCCGAGGTCCAGCCCGACACCGCCCCCACCACCGCCGCATAGCCAGTCGCCGACTGCACCGGCCCAAACAGCCCCTGCAGGGCCGAGCCAACATCAAACTGAGTCCCCACTACCAACAGGGTCGTGCCATTGCCATCCTGGATAATCGGCAGGGCCTGAGCATTACTCAGCAAATTCACGCCATTGTAATTGCCCGAGAATAAAAAATTATTCATCTGTTCGACCAGCGAGATATATTGCACCTGATATTGCGACAGCGACAAGGGATCAAGGGTTGGGTTGCTGATATGGGTCAAGACCGCGCGAATATCCGACAGGGTGTTGGATATTCCGGTTGCCGCTGCTGCTGCCGTCTGCACCGTACCTATAAAACTGCCGAGTTCTTGGTTGGCCGCAACCGACCCCGAGATCTGCGAGCGAATCCCCTGGGCCACGCCAAATATTGCGCCATTATCGAGGGCATCGGCGACGATATAGCCGGTGCTGATCTTTTTTTCGGTAACCTGTAGTTCCAGACTGACGGTACGAAGATTGGCCAAGGCGACATAGGCCCCGACATTGGTATTGATGGTGGAAACTGGCATGATGATTCATCCTTAGACAGTTGGATTTGAACCACAGGCAATTTGGTAACGCAAAAATGCCCATAGACCCTGAAATCTGAATTGCAGGGCTATGGGTGCATGGTCTGTGCCAGATTCGCGGGCTGCGCTGTACGGACGCAGAAGCTTCCACTCTAATACTTGTCATTACCCGCCGCCTCGTTTACGAGGCGAGACGGGTAATCTCGCTTTGCTTTAGGAGACCCTGAAAAAGTCATTTTTAAAAGACAGTCAAGCACCCCCCCTTAGTCTCACTAGGCAGCAAGCTGCCAAGTTCGACTATTCCCCCCTTCTAAAGAAGGGGAAATAAAGAGTAACGATTTCAATCAATTATACCTCCCCTTCTTTAGAAGGGGAGGATAGAAAACCTTAGCGAAGCCGAAGGCGAGCGTTAGGTTTTCTTGGAGGGGTTGCACTATAATTTTCGAGTTTTCAGTCTTTCCTTTACTAAGAGAGATTCCCCGTCTGCGGTTGCCCCTAACGGGGCAACCTTGCGGGGAATGACAAAAATGAACTGTCTACTGGAACAGTTTCAGATAGATACTCGGGTTTTGGTTAGCGATACTCAGACTCTGGGTCGCGAGTTGCTGTTTGGTCTGAACCGCGGTCAGGTTTGCACTCTCGGCGGCGAGATCGGCATCGACCAGGGCGCCCAGACCTACCGCCAGAGAATCGGTGACGGTTTTATTAAATGTCTGTTGCAATGTCGCCCGCGAATTCAAGGTGCCAATCCGATTAAGCACTGTCGAAATGCTATTCGATACCGATAGGAAGGTACCGCCAGCGGCCAAATAGGATGCGGCATTGGTATAGTCAGAAGTAGCCAAGGTTTGGGCATAATTTTTATTAGGCACAAGGGGAGCAACCACAGCGGCACCAGCCTTAGTAACCAATCCATTCAAGGCACTATACATATTGAAGCGCGAGGTCTCGACATTCAGGGTCGTGCCACTGCCATCCTGAATCACCGGTAAAGATCGATCGGTATCGCTCATCAGATTGGTGCCATTGTAATTGCCACTGTTGATAAAATTCAACATCTGATCGACGAGAGATTCGAACTGCACACGATATTGTGCGCGTGAATTTTCGTCCAGCGTCGGATTGCTGATATGGGTCATGATGGCGCGAATATCGGACAGGGTGTTAGAGATTCCCGTCGCCGCCGCTGCTGCCACCTGCACCGTGCCGATAAAACTGCCCAGTTCCTGATTGGCGGCTTCGTTGCCGCTGATCTGCGACCGCACCTGCTGCGCCACGCCAAAGACCGCGCCATTATCGAGCGCATCCGCCACCACATAGCCGGTGCTGATCTTCTTCTCGGTCGCCTGTAGTTGCAGGCTGACCGACCGAAGATTGTTCAAGGCAACATAGGAGCCAACATTGGTGTTAATCGTCGATACGGGCATGATCATATCCTCAGCAGTGAAATTTAAACCTACCATCGCAACCAATGACGATGGAATAGCCTCTTGCTGACTATTATGCAATTACCATGCCAAGTACATGAGTCATTTATGCTAACTGTAAGGAAAATAGAGGAGTTTTTGATGGTTTTTTATTATAGAGAGGGGCAAAAATTATGAATTGCCCCCCTCCCTTTAGGGAGCGGGGGGAAGGCTCACGATGCGAAGCAGAGTGAGACAGGGGGGGTAGGTCTTTAAGATTTTTGATCGAGTTAAGACATACCCCCCAAGTCGTTCTAACATTTTCGCTGCGCTTTGCTTGCAAAAATCAAAGAACGACTATCCCCCGCTTTCGCAAGCGCGAAAGGGGGGACAGAAAAATGAACTGCCCCCCCTCCCTTTAGGGAGCGGGGGGAAGGCTCACGATGCGAAGCAGAGTGAGACAGGGGGGGTAGGT
>JASGCE010000121.1 GCA_030054295.1 Minisyncoccota bacterium | reverse complement strand
ACTGTTCTAAGCTCAGAATGACAAGTTTGGAGTTTTTCAGACTTTCCTAAAGGGAAGGGGGCAGTTTTCATTTTACTGTCCCCCGCTGCTGATTTTTAAAAAACCGACTAAAAAACAAATAGACCACCGGGGTCGAAAAGACCGTCAGAAGCTGCGACACCACCAGGCCTCCAATGATCACAATCCCCAAATTCTGCCGCAATTCCGCCCCAACCCCCGTTCCAATTGCCAAAGGCACAGCCCCGGCCAGTGCCGCCAGAGTCGTCATGATGATCGGACGGAACCGCAGTTTACAGGCCTGGATAATCGCCTGTTCGGGACTCATGCCATGATTGCGCTCGGCATCGATGGCAAAGTCGATCATCATGATCGCGTTTTTCTTAACAATCCCAATCAGCAGAATAATCCCAATAATACCAATGACATCCAGCGGCCTTCCGGTCAAGCGCAGAGCCAGCAAGGCCCCTACCCCCGCCGAAGGTAGGGTCGAGATAATGGTCAAGGGATGAATAAAACTCTCGTAAAGAATCCCCAGCACAATATAGATGACAAAGATCGCCGCCGCCAGCAACCAGGGCTCGGTGCTTAGGGAGTTGCGGAACTCCTCGGCATCGCCCGACAGTTCGAGACTGACCGTAGTGGGAAGCTGTGCCGCCTTCCGTGCCTCCGCCAACCCCGCCAATGCATCGCTGAGACTATAGCCCGGCGCGAGATTAAAGGACAGCGTCGCCGCTGGAAAAACCCCCTGATGGGTAATGAGCATCGGCCGGCTCTGTTCAGTTACCCTTACCACCGAACTGAGCGGAACAATGCCACCAGAACTATCGCGCAGCCGCAACAGGCCAAGGTCACTGACCGAGCGGCGATTCTCGGCTGGCACCTCGAGAATCACCGGATATTGGTTGGTCGCGGTAAAGACCGTCGAGATCTGCCGCTGACCATAGGCGTCATAAAGGGCATCGCTGATGGTGGCAATGCTCACCCCGAGTTTAGCCGCCGTACTACGGTCGATCTCCAGCCGCGCATCCAGGCCCGACACGGATTGATCGCTGGCGAGGTCGATGAATTCCGGCCGCTCCTGTAATCGCTCCAACAGCCGCGCGGTCGATTGCTGCAACCGTCCCACCACAGTCTCCTGCAAAACAATCTGATAGGCAGTGCGGCTGAGGCTCGAACTTAACTGAATATCCTGCACCGACTGCAAATAGAGTCTGGTACCGACCACCGCCCCTGATTGCTCGGTCAAACGGCGAATCACCTGGTCGCTGGTATCGCGCCGCTGGTCATGGGGCCTTAAGGCAATCGAGAGTCGCGCCGAATTGAGGGTCGGATTATCGACACTGGTGCCAACTACGCTTGAGACCGATTCAACCGCCGGGTCGGCCCGAATCACCGCCACCATCTTGGCACTATAGTCCTCCATCGCGGCAAAGGAACTGTCGCTGGATGCATCCAGGACCCCGACAATCACCCCGGTATCCTGCTGCGGTAAAAAGCCCTTTGGCGCGGTGATGTAAAGAACTATGGTTGCAACAAAGGTCGCCACCGTCAAACCCAAAACCAGCCCTTGCCGCGCCATCACCCAGTCGAGGGCGGTAGAATAGTGCCGCATAACCCAGTCCTGAATTCTGCCACTGGAATCAATGCTATTCGACTCGCGCCGCCCCTTTCGTTCCCCTTTGCCCCCTCGCCCCTTCGGTTCATGGGCGCACATCATCGGAGTCAGGGTCAGGGAGATGATCGCCGAGACCACCACCGCTACACTTAATGTAATCGCAAATTCGCGGAACAGCCGCCCTATGACTCCGCTCATGAACAGCAGGGGGATAAAGACCGCGACCAGCGATACGGTAAGGGAGATGATGGTAAAGCTGATCTGTTTGGAACCGGCCATCGCTGCCTCTCGCGCATTCATGCCCTGCTGCCGGAAACGATAGATATTCTCGATCATCACAATCGCATCATCAACGACGAATCCCGCCGCAATGGTCAGGGCCATCAGGGAGAGATTGTCTAAACTAAACCCCAATAAATAGAGAATCCCCATCGACCCCACCAGCGACAGGGGCAGGGTCAGGGAGGGAATCAGAGTCAGCCACAGCCGTTTTAAAAACATAAACATCACCAGCACCACCAGCCCAACACTCAGCAGCAGTGTGAGTTGAACTTCAAACAGGCTGGCACGGATGGTGGCGGTGCGATCGATCAGAATTTTTGTTTCGACCGATGGCGGCATGGCGGCGGTCAATTGCGGCAGGATTCTCTTGATGCGACCTACCACCTCGATGATATTGGCCCCGGGCTGCCGCTGGATATTGATGAGTACCGCCGGGGTGGAACCGCTTCGGGCCGATAGCTGTTCATTCTCCACCCCCTGCACCACTGTGGCGACATCCTGAAGCCGCACCACCACAGATCCCTGACGGGCAATGATCAATTCGCGCCAGGCCGCCAGTTCGAGAATCTGATCATCGGCCTGAATGGCGAAGGACTGTTGCCTGGTTTCGATCTGGCCCTTGGCCTGGTTGACATTGGCTGCTGCCACCGCCAGCCGGACATCGGCGAGGGTCAGGTTCTTGGCCGCGAGGGCCGATGGATTGGCGCGGATCCGCACCGCCGGCCTTTGCCCCCCGGCCAATGTCACCAGTCCGACTCCGTCGATCTCGGCAATCTTCTGCCCGATAATGGCATTGCTGAGGTCTTGAAGTTGGCCAAGGCTCATGTCGGCCGCCGTCACCGCCAACACCAATATCGGACTGTCGGCCGGATTGACCTTGTGATAGACGGGCGGATAGGGCAGGGCCTTGGGCAGTAACCCCGCCGCCGCGCTGATCGCCGACTGGACATCCTGCGCCGCCGAATCGATATTGCGCGACAGTTCAAACTGCAAGACAATCCGACTGGTGCCAAAACCACTGGTCGAGACCATCGAGCGAATGCCGGTAATCTTGCCGAGTTGCCGTTCCAGCGGTACGGTGACTCCCTGCACCATGGTCTCGGGGCTGGCTCCGCGCCATTGGCTGGTGACGGCGATGGTGGGAAAATCCACCTCGGGCAGGGCCGATACCGGCATCAGGCGATAGCCGAGCAGCCCCGACAGGAACAGGGCAACCATGACCAGAATCGTCGCAATCGGTCGCTCGATAAAGATGCGAGTCATGGGGCTGGTTTCCCTCGTGGTTTTTTACCGTCGGACTTGCCCTCGGGTGCGGGGGGTGATTCGCCACCGATGGCGGGAGCATTGGGGTCACTGACCGTCACCCGACTCCCCTCCTTCAGGCGGAACTGGCCGACGGTGACGACCGATTCCCCGGCCGCCAGACCCGAGTCGATAAGAGTAAAGCCATCCACACTATGGCTGGTCTTGACCGGCCTCAGGGTTACGGTCTGGTTGGGCGCTGCCCCCTGAAGGACAAAAACAAAGGTTCCGTCAGGGCCGCGCTGGATGGCGATTTCGGGAACCGTCAGGGCATTCTTTACCACCGCCAATTCGACCGCCACCGAGACAAACTGCCCAGGCCACAGGCTGCGGTTCAGGTTCGGGAACCGCGCCTTGAGCTTGATGGTGCCGGTGGTGGTATCGATCTGGTTATCGACCGTCATGACCAGACCGCGGTCGATAGTCTGGCCGCTGGTGCCATCCCGGGCCAGCACGACCAGCGGTATCTGCTGTCTTTTAAGCTCCTCCCATCGGCGGTTGAGGCGGATAAAGTCATTGGCGGGCAGGTTAAAGATCACCGCCACCGGCGTAATCTGGCTGATGGTGACTATGCCATTGGGGTCGCTGCTGCGTACAATATTGCCCTCGTCCACCGTGCGGATTCCGCTGCGGCCGGAGATGGGTGCGCGTATCTGGGTAAAGCTCAGTTGCGTCTTGGCAGCAACCACCGCCGCCTGGTCGGATTCGACGGTGGCGCGGAGCTGTTCCACCTGTGACTTGGCAGCCTCCACCGCCTGGGCCGAGGCAAAACCATTCTCCCCCAGCTGGGCAATCCGTTTTTGATTCGACAGGGCTGCCTCCAGCTGCGCCTGGTCACGGTGGAGATTGGCCGTAACCTGACCGAGCAGGGCCTCGAGATTACGGGAATCGAGTTGCACCAACAGATCACCCTGGGTAACTTCCTGCCCCTCCCTAAAATTGATCTTGGTAATCTGACCATCGATGCGGCTGCGTACCGTCACGGTGTTAAAACCCTGCACCGTCCCGAGGGCCGTCAAGGTAATGGGGAGGGTGCGCAGGCTGGCGGCCTCGGCAGCCACGGTGACCGCGCGGTCGGCCTCGCCGCGAGTCTTGTTGGCCGTGCCCGTGGCGGTGGGTTTCAACCACAGCCAGACTCCGCCCGCCAGTACCAGCAGAGTTATGATTGCAATGGCTACTGCCCATGATTTTTTCATTTTTTTCGATACTCTGTATTTTTAAGATTGTCCCCGCTCCCTAAAGGGAGGGGGGGATACTGGTTCTTAGATTTGAGCAAGCAAAGCGCAGCGAAAATCATAGAACCAGTTGGGGGGTAGGGCTTTGAAGCATTACCATGTTTGTGTCCTACCCCCCCTGTCTCTCGCCGCATTCTGCGTCGAGAGCCTTCCCCCCGCTTCCTAAAGGAAGGGGGGGCAGTTTCATTATCATGTGTCCCCCCTCCCTTTAGGGAGCGGGGGATACTGGTTCTTAGATTTGAGCAAGCAAAGCGCAGCGAAAATCTTAGAACCAGTTGGGGGGTAGGGCTTTGAAGCATTACCATGTTTGTGTCCTACCCCCCCTGTCTCACTCTGCATCGCAGAGTGAGCCTTCCCCCCGCTTCCTAAAGGAAGGGGGGGCAGTTTCATTATCTATTGTCCCCCGCTCCCTAAAGGGCGAACGGGGGCAATCTAAATTCCTACCCCACCTCACTCACCCTATATTCAGCCTTGGCGAGCCAGTCGGGGTTGATCTCGACACCCCAGCCTGGCCCAGACGGAACCTCGACCATGCCGTTCTTGACCACCGGCAGGTTGCGGAACAACCCTACCTCCCATGGGTAGTAATCAGGCCCCTCGATCGAATATTCCAGATAGGGTCCAGCATTGTCGAGGGCCGCCAGAACATGCAGGGTCATGACCGTCACCAGCGAATGGTTGGCGGCATGGGGAGTCACCGGCAGGCCATTAACCCTGGCCATGGCTGCCGCCTGTAAAAACCGCGTGACTCCGCCAATGTAGCAAAGATCGGGCTGGGCGACATCGACAATCCGATTGGCCATGGCATAGCGCCACAATGTCAGGTCACAATCCTGCTCGCCCCCCGTGACATCGAGCGACAATGCCGCCGTCACCTGTTTGGTCGAATGGTGTTCCCAGTAAGGGCAGGGTTCTTCAAAGTGAATCACCCCGTGCTCTTCCAGCATCTTGCCGACTTCGATGGCCTTGGTCGGGCTATAGGCACTATTGCCATCGACCAACAGCCGCACATCATCGCCGAGAGTCCTGCGCACCAGCGGCACAATTTCGTCGGTGCGGCCTGGCCATTGATCCTGATCATGGCCGCATTCCTTACCCACGCGGAATTTAAAGGCGGTAAAGCCAAACTGGTCGCGGAGTTTTTGCAGGCGAATGGCCTCCTCGCTCGGGGTAATTTCGGCCCGTTTCATGCTCGAGCCATAGACCGGGAATGGCCGCGGCACTCCCCCCAGTAGTTCGCAGACCGACTTGCCGGCAATCTTACCATGCAGATCATAGAGGGCCGTGTCGAGACCGCACAATGCACGAAACAGATATGAACCCGGGAACTTATGCTCGCGCTCGGGGATCAGGGCGACCAGAGCGGCAATGTCGGTCGCATCGGCCCCCAGAGCATGGGGCGCAATCTGGCGATGAAAAACCTGCGCGGTTATATCAGCGCAATAGGTCGAGACCTGCCCCCAGCCACTGTGGCCGGTGTCAGTCGTCAGCTTGACGAATCCAACAAAGGGGGTGGCGAAGGTCTCAAGCGATTTAATCTTCATGTCATGCTCCCTGCCGCAAACTATTTGTGTTGAGTTTAAGCCGTTTTGCCAAGTTTTTATAGAGAGAAAAGTTTAAACAGTCATAAATTAACCATTATTAACGAAAATTTATTTTCTGTTAATAAATTATTGCTTGACACTAAAAAAATAATAGATATGTATAACATACCAAATGAAAAATTTGGAACGCAACTTTATAATAAGGATTCAGACATGTCTACAATTACCAAATCCGTACTTAAAATCTCGATGGCCAGTCTTTTGGCCTTGGCAACCATTGGCCTGGCTGGCAAGGCACAGGCGGCTGGTGCCTATGCCAATGTTGAACTTGGTTACACGATCTCGAATGTGAGCAACCCAAAAGGTGAAAATAGTGCTATTACCTATTCGGACAAGGGCGGCTTTAACGGCGGAATTGGTGCCGGCTATATGTTCAGCGACAATTTTGGTATCCAGCTCAGTTTGCATGACTGGTATTACACTTCGTCGGCGAAAGTGTTAGGAACAAGTACAGATATTAAGTTCAATACCTATGGTCTCATTCCGAAACTTCGGTTGACGGCTCCGGTTTCTGACAGCCTTAAGATCAACGGTCTCATCGGGGCTGGTTATACCACGACCTCTATGACTGTAGGCAACGATAATTCTTCAACCACCAATAGTAGTTATGCCTGGACTGCTGGTGCCAATCTCGAGTTCAAGGCGACGGATTCGTTCGGGATTACCGCTGGGGCCGACTACAGCAGCCTCTATAACAAGAGCGATGATTTAGGTCTTGGCACTGTCAACCTGAATGTTGGTGCAAATTTCTACTTCTAGTAATTGCCTGGACTCATCCTCCAGGTCGGCAGCAATTACCTTGTCGCCGCTGTGGGGTTTAAGTTCTAACCAACCAGTGTAAACGGAAATCGGTCTCCTCCAGCGACTGTCTCTTTACCTGTGGATCAACCGGTAATGGCTCTGGCCATTGCCGGTTTTTCTGTTTTTGCGACCATCTTTTATTGGCGGCGATAATCCGTTATAACCATGGGCAGTTGTTCAACTCCACAGGTACCCACCACAATGAAATCCAACCCACCCACCGCAGCCGATTTTATCCGCGACATGGCGGAGATTGCCGCCAACTTTACCGCCCTACAGAAACTTGCGCCACAGGTAACGGCGGCGGCGGCGGCCTTGCAAACCGCAGCGGCGAGTCGGCAAAAGATTCTGCTCTGTGGCAATGGTGGCTCGGCGGCCGATGCCCAGCATCTGGCGGCGGAACTGACCGGTCGGTACGAACGGGAGCGGCAACCCTATCCGGCCATCGCCCTGACGGTCGATAGTTCAGCCCTGACCGCCATCGGCAATGACTATGGTTTTACGGAAATATTCGCCCGTCAGGTTCGCGCCTATGGCAGTGCCGGCGATGTGCTGATCGCCATCTCGACCAGCGGCCGCAGTGCCAATGTCGTGGCGGC
>JASGCE010000330.1 GCA_030054295.1 Minisyncoccota bacterium | reverse complement strand
GCGGTTTTGCCAACCCCCGGTTCACCCACATAGAGGGGGTTATTCTTGTTGCGACGGCAGAGAATCTGGATCGTCCGCTCGACCTCCGCCTCCCGCCCAATCAAGGGATCGATACGGCCGGAATTGGCCTTTTTATTGAGGTTGACACAGAAGTTCTCAAGCGCATCGGTTGGTTTTTTACTCGGTTTCTCGACCGTCTCCTCCTCTTGGCGGAAGGCGGGGATGGGATTGTTACGGGTCGAGGTGTTTTTACTGGTCGAGGCAATGGTCTTGGCAATGCCATGGCTGATAAAATTGACCGCATCAAACCTTGTCATATCCTGTTCTTGCAAAAAGAAAACCGCGTGACTTTCGCGCTCGGAGAAAAGCGCGACCAAGACATTGGCCCCGGTGACCTCGGCGCGACCGGAAGACTGAACATGAATCACTGCCCGCTGCACGACCCGCTGGAATCCCGCGGCGGGTTTAGCCTCGTCACCAAGGGGCGAGACCAGCGAGGACTCCTCGTCAAAAAACTTGTTAATATCCCGCCGCAGATGGTCGAGGTTGACGCTACAGGCCTTGAAGACCTCCAGCGCATCCTGGTCCTCGATCAAGGACAGTAAAAGATGTTCGAGGGTGGCATATTCATGCCGCCTCTGGTTTGCAATATCCAGCGCGCGATGCAGAGTGATTTCAAGTTTTTTTGACAACATAAGCTTTCAATCCTTCTCAACAGTACACTGTAAGGGGTGTTGATGACGGCGAGCAAAGTCGGTGACCTGGGCAACTTTGGTTTCAGCAACTTCAAAGGTATAGACACCGCACAATCCTATCCCTTTTTGGTGGACAAGCAACATTATCTTTGTCGCCTCGTCCCGACTCTTGGCAAAGAACCGTTCCAAGACATGAACAACAAATTCCATCGGAGTATAGTCATCGTTCAATAAAAAAACCTTGAACATGGCCGGTTTTTTGGTCTCGGGCCGGGTGTCAAGCATGACGCCCGTTTGATCGTCCTTAAATGGAGGCGAGGGATTATTGGCACAAACAATAGGAGTCTTGGCTGGCAATTCAGCGATCGTAAATGAAGTCATAAAAATTCCGACGCATTGGTCTAAAGTCGCTGACATTCTTGCCCTGTCGCAGTCTTCTGCGACACCCTTCACAGATTGGTCTTAGTCACTCTGAATTCAAGCCTCTATCGGCTGATAATAGGCTATTTTTAGCGTTCGTAAAAGACTTTACTGCAAATTGCCCACACCCGCTGAGGATATGGGCGATTTGATTGAGCAATTTGGTGGATATACTATGTTGACTTGAGAATTCTAAATTATTTCACACAAATATAGGCTCTTCTAAAATCGTCATTGCCCTCGAGCTGCGATAGCAGCGCAGAGTGGCAATCCAGATCGGCATAAGCCAAACACAATA
>JASGCE010000329.1 GCA_030054295.1 Minisyncoccota bacterium | reverse complement strand
CTCAGAATGACAATTTTTGGTCTGTGTTGACCCCTTACAAGCATTTTGAGACAGTGGGGGGCGGATGCCTCCCGTCATTACCTGCCGCCTACCCACCCATTGTCATTACCTGCCGCTACGAAGTAGCGAGACGGGTAATCTCGCTTTGCTTTCAGAGTGTAAAAAAGGAAGCGAGATTCCCCGTCTGCGTTTGCTTCGTTACCGAAGCAACCTGGCGGGGAATGACAATAGAAAGGCGGTTGCCCCTTGCGGGTCAACCTGGCGGGGAATGACAATAAAAAATGGCACAGTGTCGGGCTTACAGCCACCTCTCCTTCATTGACATCCATTGACGATCTGCATAATTCTCAATATCTTATTTTTTAATTTTGATCATTATGAAAGCCATTGACTATGCAGCCTCTGTCAGCCAAGCAAAAAACCCTTAGACTTGCGGCGACGGTAGCCGCTGCCGCCTTGCTTTCCCTCAACAGTCACGCCTATGCGGCACCGCAGGGCGGCACGACAACCGAGGGTACAGCGACCCTATCAACGGGAGCCAATACCACCATCGTCACCCAAACCACTGATCGTGCGACGATTGACTGGCAATCATTCAACCTGTCCCAGAATGAATCGGTCGAATTCATCGTCCCAACCAGCACCTCTGCGACATTAAACCGCATTCTTGATTCCCGGCCATCGACCATCAGCGGTTCCATCACCAGCAATGGAGTGGTTTACTTCTCCAACCCAAATGGTTTGATATTTGACGCGACCAGCAGTGTCATCGCCAATGGCATCACCGCCACGGCGGGAACCATCACCGTCAATGGCAGCCTGCAGGCCACCGGCGGCAATATCCTGATTTCCTCCACCAACCTGACGACCATTGGCAGCAGTGCAAACATCAGCGTTGATGCCTTGGCCACTGGCAATGGCGGGCGAGCCATCATCTGGTCCGACAAACGGACTGACTTTCACGGCTATATCTCCGCGCGGGGTGGCACCACCAGCGGTGACGGCGGCTTTGTCGAGGTTTCGGGCAAAATCACCCTTAATTACAATGGCCAGGTCAATACCCTGGCCCCGCACGGCAAGACTGGGACATTGTTGCTCGACCCGACGGATATAACCATCAGCACCGGCACCAACAGCGATGCGGTCAGCAATGGGACATTTTCGGCCAATACTGCGACCTCCATCGTCAATACCACGACATTACAAACCGCGCTGGGTACCAGCAATGTGACGATTGATGCGACGGCGGGAACGGGTACCGGCAGCGGATTGATCACCGTTGCCGATCCGATTCTGGAGGCGACCAGCGTCACCAACAGCCTGACCCTCAAGGGCGGGCAGATTATTATCAATGCGAACATAACCATGGCGAGCGGTGCTAATTTGACCCTGAATGCGACTCGCGCCTCGGTCT
>JASGCE010000120.1 GCA_030054295.1 Minisyncoccota bacterium | reverse complement strand
AGCCTCGTGCTTACGCACGACGCTATGAGGATTTTGGGAATGTTAAAACCTCCCACAACCCCTCATTGCGTTCTGCGAAGCAGAAGGCAATCAAGAGGGGGGAGTCAAGCGAAGCTTGACGGGGGGCATCCGCCCCCCGCAAAAAGAAAGAGTTTTTGGATTTTCAAAGAATCAGACTATAGCTTATTTTTTGCCCCCCTAATTTGCATCCAAACTATCCTGCACCTCTCGGATCAAATCATTCAAACTAAAGGGTTTGGCCAGAAACTTAACATCGCTAAAGTCGTTGATTCTTTTGCGCAGGGCCTCGTCGCTGTGTCCCGAAATGCAAAGCACGCGAATTGAAGGATAGGTCTGGCGAATCTGATGGATGAGCCCCGGCCCATCCATCCCCGGCATGACCGCATCGGTGATCAGCATATCGGGTGGCGGGTTGATGGTCTCGAGCAATTCCAAGGCCGCCTCTCCGCCATCGGCATCAAAAACCTCGTAGCCGCGATTCTGCAGGGAACGGACGGCAAAGGAACGAACCGCCGCCTCGTCCTCGACCAGCAGGATTCGCCCCTTGCCGCGGGGCGGGCTTAGGATCGGGGCCGCAGCCTCGGCCTCCGCCACCACACCCGCGAATCGCGGCAGATAGACCGTGAAGGAACTCCCGCGGCCAATCTCTGACACCACCGTGATAAAGCCCCCGGTCTGGCGGACGATCCCCCACACGGTTGACAGGCCAAGCCCGGTTCCCGACCCAACGGGCTTGGTGGTAAAAAAGGGATCAAAGATTCGCTCGATATGTTTCTCCGAGATTCCCGAGCCATTGTCGATCACATCGATCTGAACGAAGTCGCCCGGTGGCATGGTCTCGTGGGCAAATTTGATCGGAGTCTCGATGGTAATATTATTGGCGCGGATGGTAATGACTCCACCATGACTCATGGCGTCGCGGGCATTGACCACCAGGTTGATGATCACCTGCTCCATCTGCCCGGGATCGACCTTGACCAGCCCGAGATCAGGCGGCAGCAAAAGCCGAAGATCAATGGTCTGGCCAATCAACCGCTGCAACAGCTGCATCAGCGACTTGAAACTCTGGGACAGGTCGAGCACCGAAGGGCGCAGAGTCTGCTGCCGACTGAAGGCCAGTAACTGCCGCACCAGATCAGCCGCGCGAGTCGCATTCTGCTTAATCTGAGTGAGGTCGCTAAAGGAATCATCGCCCGGCCCATGCCGCTGCAACAGCAGATCGCCAAAGCCAATGATGGCGGTCAATAGATTATTAAAATCATGGGCGATTCCACCCGCCAGCTGGCCAATTGCCTGCATTTTCCGCGATTGCAGAATTTGCAGTTCCAAATCCTTATAGGCGGTAATCTCGATAAGATAGAGCAAAAACTCGGGCGCCGAATTCTCTGCCACCAGCGGCAAGAGATAGAATCGCACACTGCTTTTTGGTTCGGTCTTCAGGGTAATCTCGTTCAAGGGGGCCGCGACAATCGCCGCGCCATCGTGATTCTGGGTCAGGGTCAAGGGCGGGTTCATCATTCGCTGAAGCTGTTCGTTGAACTGCCGTGCCTCCTCAGGGGTTTCGATCCAGTCGGTAAAGTTCAATATTGTCTTATTAAAATCAATATAGCCCTCCAGCCCCAGGTCTTGCGCCAGAATCCGATTGACCTCGCGCAACCGGCCCTCAGCCGTCAATCGCGCCATGCCAATTGGAGCGGCGTTAAAAACCCCAGCCAAGAACTCCGGCGATCTCCGCCAGGGTCGGTCGGTCGCGCGATCGGCACTGGTCGAGGAGCGAATTCCTTTGGGGGCCTTGATCGCGTCACCAATCCATAGGGCTGCCACCACCACCGCCGCCAAACATTGCCCCGCCCCCAGCCAAACAAGCGACGGAGAATCGATCCCCAGCAATATCTCGACAAGCCCCGTAAAGAAGATGATCGCCACCAAAACCGACTTGATCAGGGGCAGAAGAATGGGGGTGATTTTTTTTAATCTGTACATGGTATTTAAATCATAGTCTAAAACAATTAACCAATGGGACGATTCTCGGGGCGATTCTCGGGGGGATTTGCGGGTGGCTCTGGTGGTAAGTTTAGACCCACCGGACTGGCCGAATAGCCCCCTGCCCCAACCGCCTGTTGCTTCAGTTTCATCACGAAGCTAATGATCTCGGCGACCGCCTTGTAATGGTCGGGGCGAATCTCCTCCTCTACCTCCACCTCGTTATAGAGCGCACGGGCGACGGGCGGATTCTCGACAATCGGAATCTGATTCTCGGCGGCGATCAAACGGATTCGCTGGGCGACAAAATCAGCCCCCTTGGCCACCAGAATCGGGGCCGGAAGCGATGGATCATATTTTAAAGCCACCGCAAAGTGAGTCGGGTTGGTCACCACCACCGTCGCGGTTGGCACTGCCTGCATCATGCGCTGCCGCGCCTTTTGCATCCGCAGTTTGCGAATCCGATTGCGGATCAGGGGGTCACCCTCGAGTTGTTTATGCTCGTCCTTGACCTCCTGCCTTGTCATCCGCAGCTTCTCCATAAATTGGAATCTTTGATAGAGATAATCGACCGCGGCAATCAGGGCGATCACCGCTAACATCCCGAACAGCAAGGCCCCCAGCAGAGTCCGCATCTGCCCCAAAACTCCCCCCACCGACATTTGCAACAGGCTATCGATGGTTAAAAAGGCTGGCGCGATAACCAGAATTCCAACCCCGCCAACCACGGCCAGCTTGACCAGATTCTTGGCGGTCTCGAACAGGCTATTCAAGGAGAATATGCGCTTTACGCCACTCAGGATACTGATGCGATTGAGTTTGGGCAGCAGCGGCTCGGTCGTAAAGTTAAAGCCCGACTGCAATATATGCGAGGCCAAACTGGCGATAAAGAGCAGGACCAGCGGCACCATCAAGGCCATGCCCAAACCAAGCAGCGACTCGGTCATCAGGTTTTTAAGCTCGACACTCCCCAGCATCAGTTCGTGCGGCCGTTCCAAAAATACCCGCGCCAGGGCCAGAACCTTGACCATAAAGAGCGGCGCGAGATAGAGAATCACAATCGCCCCCATGCCAATCATGACAAAATGGGTAAATTCCTTGGACTGTAGAACCTGACCCTTTTCTTTGGTTTCCGACAGTCTTTTTCCGGTAGGTTCTTCTGTCTTATCGTCTGAACTATCGGCCATGATCTAACCTATTTTAAAATTTCATTATTCTATCATAGAGTCATCGCGGTTGCAGCAACAGGGTCAAGGCCTCGGACAGGGCGGACATAAAGGTCAGCATCATGGTCGGCAAACCCACCAGCAGAATCACCAGACCGGCGCCAATCTGCAAGGGCTGAGAGACAAAAAACACCTGAAGCTGCGGTACCAGCCGCGCAATGACCCCGAGTCCCACCATCATCAGGGTGATAATCACCATGGTCGGGGCCGCCAGTTGAAAGCCAAGCATAAATGATCTACTGGTAAATTCGACTACGGTCTGACTAAAATCCCCCAGCGGCGGGAGCTTGCCGGGGACAATCAAACCATAGCTATCGACCATCGCGCGGATGATCTGTTCATGCAGGCCGGTCACAAACAGCAGCACGAGGGCGAGGCCGCTTAAGAACACGCCAATCGCCGAACCTTGACTCGACAATAGTGGGTTAAAGATGGAGGCCGAGGCCAGGCCATTAATATCGCTCATAATGGTTGCCGCGACATCCAGAGCGGTCATCATAATCCGCATCACCGTGCCGATAAAAAGCCCGACAAAAATCTCTCCGCCCAGCAGCAAAAACAAAGAGGCGACATCAGGGGGCAAGGGAGGAATCTGCCCTGCTACGACGGGTGCCAAGACCAGGGTCAAGACAAGGCCAAAGAGCAGTCTAAAGCGAGCTGGAATGACCGACTCGCCGATGCCGGGCATCAGAATCATTGCACTCCCCAGCCGACAAAAGACCATGGCGAGAACAAAGATATTTGCCGTTAGAAGCTGACCTAAAATTTGGTTCATGGTCAATTCTGCCTAGTACCGCTTTAAATTGCCAGTATAAAAAATTACTTTTCTGAATTCACTGGCACGGCCAGTTCGTACGATGGAGGTGACCCATTCGGATTCAAATCGTTCGAAGTGAATAAATCAAACTTAAAATTAACAAAAAGAAAAAGAAAAGCGGTTTGGCGGCAGCCAATGGGCGAAGCCCAAATTCGTTTGTCACAGACCATTTTACAATTTGAAGCGTCGCAGACACTTCCCCGCCCAGCACAATCAGAAATTTACATTTTTAATTGTAGCGCGTTCTTTTTCTCCCAATGAATTATTTATCCTTGCGAGCTTGCGAACAAAGTGAGCAAAAAGCGAGTAAGGGTAAATAATTCATAAGAACGCGCTGTCTATCATATCAACCCTTACGCCATCGGTTCGGGCTCGGCTTGTCTGACCCAAACTGCCCCGCGAAGACCATTTTCTATCGTCGATTGTTGGGAGGGGCAGCTTTGGAATGCCAGACTGCGCCGACCCTCACCGATTGGCGGGCTTATTCTGGGCTTCGCCCAGACCCATTTAAGGCTTCGCCTTAAAAATCCAGCAAGGCTCCGCCTTGCATCCGATTATGGCTATCTTGAAACACACCTATAGTTAATCCTATCAAAGTAAATCGTTATTTAAAGAAGACTAATTTTCCCTTAAAATTAACTTGCCGCGCATAATTTTTTTAGTCTATTTTAGGTTGAGTGTAAAACAATCTGGGAAACATCAATGAAGAATAAATGTTTTGGAGGTCAATTAAGCCTTATAAGCAGGGTGGCAAAATCCTTTGCGGCTCGGACTTTAATCCTTGCCTTGGGTCTGCTTGCCCACAGCGCATTAACCCTTATCCCACGGGCTGAGAGTCAAGAAACCAATAGACTGATTTTTTACAATTGGGATAACTATATTCACAAACCGCTGCTCAAACAGTTCGAGGCTGAATATCGCGCCCAGATCGACTATCGTTTTTTTAAAGGCAACGATGAGCTGGAAACCATGCTCGGTGATGATCGGGTTAAATTCGACCTGGCCGTACCCACCATCCAGACCTTCGGTCGCCGTGAAGCCGCAGCCGAGCAGTTTTTAAAACTCGACCGCAGCCAACTTAGCAACTATAGCAATATCGATCCCGAACTATTGCGCCAGATGGCCCTGGATGATCCGAACAATGACTATTTTGTTCCCTGGTTTATGAATCAGATTGTAATTGCCTTTGATCGCAGCAAGATCGAGGCCCTTTTGCCCAATGCCCCGCTGAACAGCTACCGCATGGTTTTTGACCCCGAGATTTTAAAAAAACTACAATCCTGTGGCGTTGAATTTATCGACGAGACCAACGATGTGATGGCGGTCGCCCTCCATTACATGAAGTTTAGTCAGAATTCGATCAACCCCGATGACTATTCTCAGGTGAGCAAAATGCTGACCAAGGTTAGCCCCTATATCCGCAAGTTTGACACTCAGGAATATGTCGATAATTTGGTGAATGGCAAGACCTGCCTCGCCCTTGGCTATTCCAGCGATATTATGGTCGCCAATCGAATGCGCCGCGAGGCCGGAATCAAGGGCGAGATCGAAATGATCGTGCCGATTGAAGGCACTCTTCGGGTTGTCGATGTCATCGGAATCGCGGCAAAAAGCCAAAATCCCAAGCTCGCCCATAAATTTATTAATTTTATATTGCGGGCTGATAAAAGTGCCTTGAATATAAATAATATTGGTGCTTATAATGGCAACCGAGAAGCGATAAACCAAAAATTAGTAAGGGAGGAGCTGTTAAAAAACCCCGGAATCTTTCCAACCGCCGAAGGGGCTAAGGCCTCCTTCACCATGTCGGAGTCCAATCCGCAACTCTCCAAATTGCGACGGAACTATTGGTACCGGCTCAAGGCCAATCGCAACAGTCAAGGCAGCAGTCAAGGTGGTTACGGGGCTGCTTTATGATAAATGATTGATTTTTAACCCAAACTTCAGGAAGGTCATGATGAAAAAACTTCAAAAACGCCATTTTGGCACAGGATTAAAGGCAAGGGCATTGTCATCCGTTGGTCTGGCTGCCCTATCGCTGGTCACTCTGCTGTCGGTCAGCTCGGCTGAGGCCGCTACTGCGGGAAAGACCGTCAGTATCTATAACTGGTCGGACTATATTGATCCCACCGTAGCAACCGACTTCACCAAAGAAACCGGCATTAAGGTCAATTACGATACCTTTGACCAGAATGAAACCCTCGAGGCTAAATTGCAGGCGGGCAAGACCGGCTATGATATTGCCGTCCCGACCCTCAGCCTGTTTGGGGAGCGGGGCATCAAGACTGGTCTCTATCTAAAACTGGACAAGACCAAGCTCAAGAACTACGGCAATATCGACAAGGAAGTACTCGGCTTTATGAGTCAGAGCGATCCCGGCAATGACTATGCTCTGCCATGGGTCAGTGCCGTCAATGTGGTGGGCTATAATGCCCAAAAGATCAAGGAGGTCATGCCCGACGCGCCTGTGACCAGTGCCAAGATGATTTTTGATCCGGTGGTGCTGGCCAAGTTCAAGTCCTGCGGCGTCATGTTCCTCGATTCCGCGACCGATGTCATTCCGATGACATTAATGTATTTGGGGCTCAACCCCAATTCCGAGAATCCCGATGATTATAAAAAGGCGGGCGAGCATCTGGCCAAGCTGCGGCCATCAATTCGTAAGTTTGATTCCTCGGGCTATATCAATGCCTTGGCGGCCGGTGATGTCTGTCTGGTGCTTGGCTTCTCGACCGATATTGCGGTGGCCAATCGCCGCGCCAAGGAGGCAGGCAAGAAATTCGATCTGGTCGGTATGGTTCCGACCGAAGGTTCTCAGGCCTATGTCGATGCAATCATGATCCCCAAGGATTCCAAGAATGTCGATGCGGCATACCAGTTCATCGACTATATTCTGCGCCCCGATGTCAGTGCCAAGACGGCCAATTATATCGGTGCCAAGACCGCCAACAGCGCGGCCGTCAGCAAGGGTCTGGTCGATAAGAAATTTACCAACGACATTTCGCTCTTCCCATCGGCTGATACCTATAAAAGGCTCTATGCCTTGAAGTCGGTTTCACCGGCAACCGAAAGGCTGCGCACACGGCTGTGGACAAGGGTAAAGTCCGGTCATTAAGATGGTTAGGGGCTCTGTGACGAAGGTCGCAGAGCCCTTTTGGATTGTGGGGTTGTTCATGAGTGTCCCCGTTAGCTCATTAGAAAGCGGGGGAAAGCCGTTCTTAGAATCGAGCAAGCAAAGCGCAGCGAAAATCTTAGAACAGCTTGGGGGGTATGTCTTTGTATTTATTGCAAAACTTAGGCCTACCCCCCAAGCAAGTCAATCGCTCGTAAGCACTCGCTAAGACTTGCTATCCCCCGCTCCCTAAAGGAAGGTCTGAAAAACTCTCTTTTTTGTCACTCTGAGCGTCGTCGCGCTTGACTTTGCGAATGCAAAGTCTTTA
>JASGCE010000119.1 GCA_030054295.1 Minisyncoccota bacterium | reverse complement strand
CGGACTGTTCTAAGCTCAGAATGACAAGTTTGGAGTTTTTCAGACCTTCCTAAAGAAAGGGGGGACATTCATTTATAAAACCAGAGCTTTGTTTGTGCTAGAAATTCAACACCCCACCCCTACCCCACCGGAAAATCCCGTACCAGTTTGCTCAGTGCCGTCTCGACCTGTTCGACTGACAGGCTGCGCATCAGATCGAGAGCACCCGAGTCGCGCAGTCGCTGATGGAGTTCGTCGTTGGACTCGACCGTCCGCACCAACCGCGCCGCGACTCCGGCCGGGGCATAGACCCGATCATCGCTCGGGCCAAAGAGGCCGAGGGTCCGCACCCCCAGTGCCGCCGCCATATGCATCAGGCCCGAATCATTGCCGATAAAATAGTCACAGCGCGCGAGACAGGCCGCCACCATTTGCAGATCAGACTCGCCCGTCACATCCACTATCATCGCGGGAGCAAAGGCCTGCCAGAGAGTCTTTAAACGATCCCTCTCATTTGGGGCGGCAAAGACCGCGATACGGTAGCCCGCCAGCACCCCACCCGCCGCCGTGACCCGCTGTAACAGTTGGATATAGCGCTCCATTGGCCATTGCTTGCCGAGCCAGTTGGCGGTCGGGGCCACCGCCAAAAACCTGTCCCCAACCATCCGCCGCGCCGCATCAGCCGCTGCTGTTTCGGTCAGCCACAGCTGTGGCAGGGGCGGCGACTCCTCGCGTCCAATCATGGCTCCCAGCTGCGCGACCTTGGCATCTATTCCGCGACCCTGCCGATGCACCAGCCTTTGCCGCGCCCACAGGAACCAGCCGAGGGCCGAGCCACGGCAATCAACCACCCGATCCCAGCGGAAAAAAACCACCATAGACCATAGTTTTATCCAATGGAGCGAAGCGTGATATTTACGCAGCACAATCAGCCGCTCCAGCCTCGGCACGGCGGCAAAAAGCCGATGGTTGAGCGGGCTGGCGACAATGGTTATGGCATCGCTCTCGGCAATCAATTCAGACAGAATTCCGGTCGTGATGACAGAATCGCCAATCCGCGAACTGGTGATAAAAAGGGTGCGGCGCATTTACAATCCGCTCTCAATCGAGGCCTCGGCGATGGCCAGCAGCCCCAAAAACTGCTCGAAGGGATTTTTACTCGCGCTGACGGTCTCGACCAGGGCATTGAGGGTCGCCCGCGCCGACTGAGGATCTCCGCCCCGCCCCTGGGCAATGGCCAGGGTGGCGAGACTCCGCTGGGCCATGATGCTGTTGCGGTTGGATTCTTCGGTGCTTTGGTTATAGGCCTCGATCGCCTTGGCCTGATGGACAGGGGCGAGATCGAGCTGCTTCATCTCGACCAGCAGGCGCGACACCTGGGCCTCGGCCAGGGCGCGGTCAGAACTGTTCGAGAGTTTTGCCACCAATGCCAAAGCGCGGTCGCGATCCATTGCGGCGGCCCCGACCATGCCGATTCGCGTCTCGACTATCGCCAGCTGCACCAATATCGAGACCAGTTCGCGTGGCGACAGACTGTCATTGATGGCGGCATGGCTGGCCTCGACCATCTGCCGCGCAATCTCCCCCTGCCCGAGAGTCGCTGCCGTCTTGGCCAAAAAGGGCAAAACCGCCGCCCGCGAATTGCGACCATCCTTGGCGGCCTTGGCCTCGCGGTTCAGTTCCTCGTTCGCCATATTGATGAGTCCAGCCGCGGTCTTGCCATCCCCGAGTTCGGCAAAACTCTGGGCCAGTTCGGCATATAATGGCCCCGCGCCAAAGCCAAGCGGGGCCGGGCCGGTGTGAACCGCGGTAATCTCGGCAATGGCATTGCGGGCCATCAAACGCGAGGCCTCGCCATTGCCAATCCGCGCCAAACCACCCGACAGTGCCACCATGGCCTTGGCCTTCAACCACCAATCGAGATTGGTCGAGGATAGATTGTTTTGGAATATTAACAGGGCCTGTTTAACCGCCTGACTCGCTTGCGGGGGAACCGCTGCCGCCGCCCGCGCCGGACTGCTCAGGGCCAATAGCAAACCAAGCACCGCGACAAACCGCCAAGGATTTTTAAATAGCCCCATCATGACCTGCACCAATTGCGAATGAACCTGTGGCTATGATACTGTCTTTACATGGATAATGAAACCATCATGACGGCGCAAGTTTCCGAGGGTTTGGTGGCTTGCAGTCCCTTCAGCGGAGTCTGTGGCCTGCCCGAAAGGGCCGTGCTGGAACTCTCCGGTGCGGATCGGCTGGGGTTTTTGCAGGGGCTCATTAGCAATGATGTCAGGCTGCTGGGGGTGAGTCAACCGGCGATATTTGCCGCGCTCCTCAATGCCCAGGGGCGTTTTCTGTTCGATTTTTTTGTCTTTGATGGCGGGGAGGATCGCTGGCTGATCGACTGTGATGGTTCCCGTGCCGAGGCCTTGCGAACCAGTCTGTTGCGCTACCGCCTGAGATCGGCTGTGACCCTTGAACCGCGCCGCGATCTGGGCGTGGCGATTGGCATGGATGGCGGATTTGCCGACCCGCGATGTGATAGACTCGGGCGAAGGGTGATTGGCCCGCGGGAGTCACTGCCTCTGTTTGACCCGAACCTTTTTAACCAGTACGAAACCATCCGAATCACCCAGGCCATTCCCGATGGAACTAAGGATATGGTGGTCGAGAAATCGCTGCTGATGGAGAATAACTACGACCAATATCACGCCATTGCCTGGGACAAGGGCTGCTACATTGGCCAGGAAATCACCGCGCGAATGAAGTACCGTGGTCTGGTCAAACACCAGCTGCGGTGCGTGCAATCAGCGGTGGAATTGCCTCCCGCTGGTGCGCCGCTGCTGACGGATGGAATCGAGGTGGGGGTCATGACCGCATCGCGGATTCAAACCGAGCGCGGCTGGCTCGGATTGGCCTTGATGAGGGTAAAATCTGCGCCGGACTAACCCGCCCTAATCTCTCCCGCCACGCGGTTAATCTGCACCTGTAGAGTCTTGATCTCATCGGCCACCAGATTGGCGATGGTTTTAAGAACCTCGGCCTGATTGTGGGTTTGCGAGGAACTCGAGGCCAGGTTGGCCACCACCTGATTGACATTCATGACAAAAAGGCGAGTCTCCTCCATATTCTTGGCGATGTCGCTGGTGGTGTGATCCTGTAACTGGATCGTCTCCCGAATATTGTTGGTAGCCAGAGTGGTTTGCTGGGCGGCCTTGGCGACGGACTCGATGGCGGCAACCGCCTGGTGGGCTTCGGATTGGAGGAATTCGATCTGTTCGGTGATCTTTGCCGTGGCATTGGCGGTCTGGCCGGACAGGCTCTTGACCTCGGTGGCGACCACTGCGAATCCGCGACCAGCCTCCCCGGCCCGCGCGGCCTCGATGGTCGCATTGAGGGCGAGCAGATTGGTCTGGGCGGCGATATTGCTGATGAGCCCTACCACCTCGTCGATCTGCTGACTGGCGTCAAAGAGCGTGGTGATGCGCTTGCTGGCGGCGGTACTCTCCAGCGAACTGGTCGAGGTAAATTCCGCGGTCTGTTTTGATTCAGCCACCAGTTCGGTCGTGTTGTGAGACAGCTGCAAAACCGCGGTTGCGATATTGACGACCCGTTCGACCACCTGTTCTCCTACCTGGGTGGCCTCGAGACATTTCTTTTGACTATCCTTTGACTGTTTGGCCAGTTCATGGGCGGCCTGCATCAACTGTTCGGAGGTGCTGTTGAGGGTTTGCCCCGAAACCGCCAGTTGAGTCTCGAGCGTATCGGCAAGGTTCAGTCGCTCCAATCTGCGGAGTTCAAGCTGTCTGGTCTCGGACTCGGTCAGTTCATTTTGAATCCGTTGTTTCTCCGCCTCACTCTCGACAAAGAGCTGGCAGGCCCGACCAATGTCGCCAATCTCGTCCTGTCGGTGCAGATAGGGAATGTTAAAATTCAGATCACGGACAGCAACCCGCCGCAGCAATTTGGCCAGCTGGCTGATCGGATGACCAATTCGCCGCTCAATCAAAAAGGCCGACAAGAGCGCAAAACCAAGAGTCGAGAGCAGAATAATGGTGATAAGATAGAATTCGGTTTGTTTTTGGTGGGCAAAAAACTCATCCTTCGGAAAGCCCGAATAGACAATGCCAATGACATTCTGTTGTTCATCAAAAATCGGATCATAGCCCGTCACATAGGCCCGGCCGAGAATATCAACCTCGCCACGGAAGGAGATTTTCTTCTCAAAAACATTTGTCCAGGCGGCGTTTTTGGCGAGCTTAGTGCCAACCGCTCGACTGCCATCGGGTTTTTTAACATTGTCGTCACCCGCGTATCACCGGCAAAATAGGTGATGGTTCCCCCCATCATCTTCGATATGCGATCCGGAATTTCAAAATCATTATTCAGGACAATATCATCGACCATCAATTGCTCGCCCTCGAGATGGATTCTTTTCCCAAGGTTTCTAAGTTCATTCCAGGCAATGGCCATGTTTTTTTCGACAGCCTGTTCGGCTTGACGATTGGCCTCCTCCTCCAGCCGGTCGTCGATGTAAATGGTGATCAAAACCCCCAACAGAATACAGGCCAGGAATGGAATCATGGCCAGCTGTAAACTGAGCGGAATTCGTTTTTTAAATATTTTAGACATTAATTTTATCCTTGAATCATCGGGATAATCACCTGCAACAGGCCTTGCAGACAATGGGTCGAGAATTTAGATTACTAGCCGTAAATCATAAAAAAAAGGTTAAGACTGGACTAGGGCTTGCATCCTAATAGATAGAATGCAAAATTTAATAATGGATATAGAATTATAAATGGTAAGTCAAACTGAATTTATAGTTTTATAAAGTTTATGTGAGGTTTGATTTAGTCATATGTAATTTATTATTTTGTTATTGATGTTTTGAATAGAAAAAAAAAGGAAAAAAAGGCGGTTTGGCTGCAAGCCAATGCGCGAAGCGCAGGCGCGGCCTGAGCGCACGAAGGTCGTGACCCAATCCAAATCAAATTGTTGACACAAAAATTCTCAACCTTTTTTTGGGTTTTGTTAAAATAGTTTTCAACAAATTGAAGCGCCGCAGGCATTTCCCCGCCCAGCACAATCAGGAATTTATATTTTGAATAGTAGCGCGTTCGTTTACTCCAATGAATTATTTATCCTTACTCGCTTTCGAACGCAGTGAGCAAATAGAGAGTAAGGGTAAATAATTCATAAGAACGCGCTGGAACCTAAAATAGAACGCCATCGGTTCGGGCTCGGCTTGCAAAACGCGAACTGCCCAGCATAGTCCATTTTCTGTCGTTTAATTTGCGGTGGGGCAGCTTCACAAGTTTTGCTGCGCCGACCCTCTCCGATTGGCGGGTTAACGCTGGGCTTCGCCCAGACCCATTTAAGGCTTCGCCTTAAAAATCCAGCAAGGCTCCGCCTTGCATCCGTCGCAGTATTGTTTATCATTACCCGACTCGCCACATTAATCTGGCTGCTGGTAATCCCTCAAACCATCCCCCCTACCCCGCGCGGATTTCGCTGGCGACGCGGCCGATTTCGATTTGCAGAGTCTTGATCTCGTCGGTGACAAAATTGGCGATGCTGCGCAAAACCTCAGCCTGATTATGGGTTTGCGAGGCACTGGAGGCCAGGTTGGTCACAACCTCGTTAACATTGGTGACAAAAACCCGAGTCTCCTCCATGTTTTTGGCAATGTCGCTGGTCGTACTATCCTGCCCCTTGATGGCCTCCCGAATCATATTGGTGGCGAGGGTGGTTTGCTGGGCTGACCGCGCGACCGTCTCGACCGCCGTAACCGCAAGCCTTGCTTCAGACTGTAGGAATTCAATCTGTTCGGTAATTTTTGCCGTGGCATTGGCGGTCTGGCTCGAGAGGCTCTTGACCTCGGTGGCGACGACAGCGAAGCCGCGTCCGGCATCTCCGGCCCGCGCGGCCTCGATGGTCGCATTGAGGGCGAGCAGATTGGTCTGGGCGGCAATATTGGTAATCAGCCCAACCACCTCGTCGATCTGTTGACTCGCGTCAAAGAGGGTGGTGATGCGCTTGCTCGCGGCACTACTTTCGATGGCGCTGGTCGAGGTATATTCAGCCGCCTGTTGCGACTCGGCGACCAGTTCGGTGGTAGTGTGCGACAGCTGTAAGACCGCAGTAGCTATATTGACCACCCGCGAGACAGCCTGCTCGCCAATCTGCGATGCCTGAATACATTTGCTCTGACTGTCCTGCGCCTGTTGGGTCAATTCCTCGGCGGCCTGGAGCAGCTGCACCGAACTGCTGTTGAGGGTTTGACTGAGGATCGCCAGCCGATGTTCAAGGGTCTCGGCGAGGGTATAGCGATCAGCCCTTCTGGTCTCGATCTGTTTAAGTTCCGAATTCTTGAGATCATTTTGGATGCGGAGTTTTTCGTTCTCGCTCTCGACAAAAAACTGGCAGGCGCGGGCAATGTCGCCAATCTCGTCCTTGCGATGCAGGAATGGAATCATAAGGTCACGGTTCCGCTCGGTAATCCGACCCAACAAGGCCGCCAACTGGTTTATCGGACTGCCGATCCGTTTTTGAATCAAAAGAACCGACAGAATCGTGAATCCCAAACTGGCGAGCAGAATGATGGTAATGACATAGAACTGAGTCTCCTCGGCATGGGCAAAAAACTCATCGCGCAGGAAACCAGCATAGACAACGCCTATGACTTTGTTTTGTTGATCAAAAATCGGATCATAGCCCGTAACATAGGACCGACCCAAAATATCAACCGTCCCGCGAAACGACTTTTTTTGCTCGAAGACATTGCTCCAGGCTGCATTGTGAGCCAGTTTGGTTCCAACCGCGCGACTGCCATCGGCCTTCTTGACATTGGTGGTAACCCGAGTGTCACCAGCAAAATAGGTTATCGTCCCCCCCATGATTTTTGCCACGAGATCGGGAATCTCAAAATCATTATTCAGAACCTTGTCATCGACCATCAGTCGGTCGCCTTCAAGATGAATGGTTTTACCGAGGTGCCTTAATTCAGTCCAGGCCATGGCGAGACTCTTCTCAACCGACTCTTTAGCCTCAAATTCGGCATTCATCTCCAAACGATTGTTGAGATAGAGGGCCAGAAAAATCCCGAGGCTAAAACAGGCCAAAAAGGGAATAATCGCCAACTGTAGACTGATCGCTATCCGATTTTTTGCCATCTGATTTTGCGCTAATTTTAACATATATAGTACCAATTTCTCAGTAAAGTTAATCTATCAGTACAATTGTACTATCCCTATTCCTATTTACCAGATTTTCACCCGGCAAAATCCGAAAAGTCGTGCAAATTGACGGGCAAATTGTCGCACCCCTTTACCAAAATTACATATTTTAACGAAATGTTAATGAATCATAATGAGGATTTAAGTCCATTTTTTGTCGTATACTGTGTTGACTTTAGAATTCAAAAACTCTGGCGCGTAGTTTAGATTAAAATTTGTGGGGGGCCAGGCTGTCTCAAAATGAATTTCGTGGTGCTAATTCAAAAAAAACTTGT
>JASGCE010000008.1 GCA_030054295.1 Minisyncoccota bacterium | reverse complement strand
GGGGGAGGCAACAGTGAAACATGCATAAAAATTAATGTTTCGCCCCTCTTAATCACGAAGATGCTCTAGAACACAGGACCGGATGCCCCCCTGTTACAAGATCATTTATCCCGTCTGCAATTACCGCTATAGTTAAACCCTCGCAGAAAATGTTGGGAAGCCATGACCGATAAATCATTGCTCAATTTAGCCTCGCTGGATGACAGCCTTGCCTCGATGGAATGGTTGCGGTGGGTCTTTGGCGAGCTACCCTCGACGGTCAAGCTGTCCATCGGCGAGCAGCAGATTCGGGCACTGGTTTCGAACGACTATCCCTGCGCCTATTTTGCGGGGCAGCGGGAGCGGCGGCTGCTGGTCGATCTCCTGACCGAGGCCGAGCCGCAAAAAACCCTCGATAGTTTGACCGAACAGGGTTTTAGACGCAATGGCAACCATCTCTATCGCCCAAACTGCCCCAACTGTAGTGCCTGTATCTCGGTACGGGTGGTGGCGGCCAGGTTTAAACCCAATCGCACCCAGCATAAGATCATCAACCGCAACCGCGATCTGCGGCTCGCGGTCAAACCCAACCTAGCGACGGTCGAACACTATCGCCTGTTCCGCGACTACCAAGACCATCGCCACCCGGATGGCACTATGAGCGATATGAATTGGGCCGACTATAAACAGATGATCGAATCATCGCATATTGCGACCCAGCTCTATGAACTGCGCTATGGTTCGGGGGGCTTGGCCGGGGTCTGTATCGTCGATCCGATGGGCGATGGTCTATCGGCGGTCTATAGTTTTTTTGATGTCGGCGGCAGTGCTGATGACAGCCCTACCCCCAAGGGCGAGCGCAGCCTGGGGAGTTATATGATTCTGAGTTTGATCGATGCGGTGGCGCGGCTTGGCAAATCCTATCTCTATCTTGGCTATTGGATCGCCGATTCGCCCAAGATGAGCTATAAATCGCGTTATAGTGGCTTGGAAACCTTTACGGATGGGCAGTGGCGCGAGTTTTTGCTTGCGGCTCAGGCAAAGATTCCGTAACTCTATGCCATGATCAATTCTCATATTTTGGCTCGGCTTCTCGGGCAGATTTTTCGCGCCCTGGAACAGCTTGAAGCCAAGGGGGAGATTCCCCGTGGACTTAAATTTACCCGCGTGACGGTTGACCCGCCGCGCGACCTGTCGCATGGCGAGTTGGCGACCAATGCCGCGATGGTCTTGGCCAAGGAGGCTCGGCTGAAGCCGCAGGAACTGGCCCATAAAATCGGCCAGGCCCTGACCGCCCTGCCACCCGAATCTGAAGATGTCACCATCCAGTCCTGGTCGGTCGAGGGGCCGGGGTTTCTTAACTTTCGTCTGGCCCCGGCGGTCTGGCAGGCAGAACTCCACCGCGCATTGGCCCTCGAGTCGCGCTTTGGCGCAAGCGAGATTGGCCGCGGTCAGAGGGTCAATGTCGAATATGTTTCGGCCAATCCGACGGGCCCCCTGCACCTTGCCCATGCGCGGGGCGCGGTGGTGGGGGATGCTCTGGCCGCCCTGTTGGAATTTACCGGTCACAAAGTTTGCCGCGAATATTATATCAATGATGCTGGAGCCCAGGTCGAGGTCTTGGCGCGGTCGCTCTATCACCGCTATCGTCAGGCGGCGGGGGAGGATATTGGCGAGGTACCAGCGGGACTCTATCCTGGTGATTATTTACGACCCATTGCTGCCGATCTATACGCCAAGACCGGTGCCGCTTGGCAAAATCGGGACGAGGCCGAGTGGCTGCCCTTTTTTATGGCCACGGCCATTGCGGCGATGCTTAATATGATTAAAACCGATCTCGCGCAGCTGGGGATTAAGCACGATGTTTTTGCCTCCGAAGATCAGCTGGTCAAGGCTGGGGCGGTGGCGCGGGTTCTCGAAAGCCTGACCCAAATGGGTTTAATCTATCAGGGCCATCTCGAGGCCCCCAAGGCTGGCAAGGCCGCGGAATCTCATGAGGATTGGGAGGATCGCCCCCAGACCCTGTTCCGCTCGACCGAGTTTGGTGATGATAGTGATCGCGCCCTGCTCAAGTCCAATGGCAGCTATACCTATTTTGCCAATGACATTGCCTATCACCTCGATAAGATTGATCGCGGCTTTACCCAGCTGATTAATATCTGGGGTGCTGATCACGGCGGCTATGTCAAGCGGATGGCGGCGGCGGTCAAGGCCCTCAGCCAGGGTCAGGTGACATTGGATGTCAAGCTGTGCCAGCTGGTGACCCTGCTGGATAATGGCATTCCGGTCAAGATGTCAAAAAGGGCGGGAACCTTTGTCACCCTGGCCGAGGTGGTCGAGCAGGTCGGGGCGGGGGTGGTGCGCTTTATCATGCTGACCCGCAAGAATGACATGGCATTGGAGTTTGACCTCGCCAAGGTGGTGGAGCAGTCGCGCGACAATCCGGTCTTCTATGTTCAATATGGCCATGCGCGGGCGGCCTCGGTGCTGCGGATGGCGCGGGAGGGTGCGGGAGACGGCAAGCCAGCCTATGACCTGTCGCCACAGACCCTGCTGACAACCGACCTCAGCGGCCTGACCAGCGAGGAGGAACTGAGTCTGATCCGCCTGCTCGCCTTTTGGCCAAGGCTGGTCGAGCAGGCCAGCGAGGCCCATGAACCGCACCGCATCGCCTTCTATCTCGGCGAGGTTGCGGCGGCCTTTCATAGTCTGTGGACAAAGGGCCGAGAAAATGCGACAATTCGCTTTATTCAGCCAGAGGATCAAAAGGGTACCTCGGCAAGATTAACCTTGGTCGCCGCCACAAAACTCACCCTCTCGGTAGGGCTGAGAATATTGGGGGTTGAACCCATTGAGGAGATGCGTTAAATGAGCAACGAACTGGGTCACGATAATCTCGATCAGGACTTTAACAATTGGGATGAGGAGGAGAATCCCCCCAAAAAAGTCTCGAAGGTCAGACTCTATTCGGCCATTATCATCGGCCTGGTCGTGATCGGGGCGATTATAGCCTTTTTACTCCGCCCCAATGAACAGATTCCGAACGAGACCGCGACCATCAATGGCGATGGCTCCCTTTTTAACAACGGGGCTGCGACCAATAATGGCTATGGCAATGACCAGACCAATAACGGAGTCATGAACGATAGCAATGGCTTGCCCACCCAGAATATGAACCAGAATAACAGTATGAATCAAGGGGAGAATCAGGGGCAGATTTCCCCTGAGAACGAAGTCGCCAATCAGGACAAGGGGGTCTTGAATAGAATGGCACCGGCGGAATTACCGACCGCCCCCGCTGCCAAGCTTCCCGTTGCCCAGCCCCCCGCTGGTCCGGCAAAAGTCGAACTGAAGGATAAAATCCCCCCCGCCGCGGCCCCAGCTGAAGTGGCGACTCCGCCCAAAGCGGCGGTAAAGCCAGCCGAGGTGGTCACAAAACCAAAAACCACCCCACCCGCCGCCGCGCCGAAGGAAGAGGTTATGGAGCCCAAGGCCCCCGAACCCCTGCCCGAATTGACGGCAAAATCCTGGCGGATTCAACTGGTCGCCCTCAGCAAACGCGATCGGGTGGAGGAGGAATGGGCCAAACTGCAAAGCAGCTTTAGACTGCTCGGCAACCTCCACCATCGGATCGAGATAACCGAAAATGCGACGACAAAATTGCCCATCTATCGGCTTCAGGCTGGCCCCTTTAAGGACGAGGCGGCAGCCAGAATTGCCTGCCAAACCCTGAGGGATCAGAGCCAATCCTGCACGGTTGTGATTCCGACAAAATAGTCTTCGGGGAGATTCGGCTATGGTCTCGGGTCGGGAACCCCTAGCGGCAATTATCGGTATCAGTGGCCTGTCCCTGACCGCCGAGGAAACCGATCTGCTGCGGCAATACCAGCCTCTGGGGGTCATTCTCTTTGCCCGCAATGTGCGGGATCGCGGGCAGGTCAAGTCCCTGACCGAGGCCATTCGCGCGGCTCTTGGACGCGATGATGCGCCGATACTGATCGATCAGGAGGGCGGGCGGGTGCAGCGGCTCAAACCGCCCGAATGGTCGGCCTATCCGCCGCTGGCCGAGGTTGGTAAGATCTATGATCAGAACCCAAAACATGGCTTGGATGTCAGTGAGTTACTCGGTTTAGCCATCGGTAACGACTTGTCGATGATTGGCATCAATCTGGTTTGCGCCCCCGTCCTAGACCTACGGCATGAAGGGGCCCACAGCGTCATTGGCGACCGCGCTTTCCATAGCGACCCCAGGATTGTCACCGAACTTGCGGCGGCCATGATTCGCGGATTTAGATCGGCGGGAGTGACAGCGATTATCAAACATATTCCCGGCCACGGTCGCGCCACCGCCGACAGCCACCATGATCTACCTCGGGTTGATACCGCGCGGGCGATTCTCGAAGAGACTGATTTCTATCCCTTTAGTAACCTTGGTTTCCGCGATAAGCTGTGGGCCATGACCGCCCATATTGTCTATAGTGCCATTGATGAAACCGTTCTCACCCTATCCCGAACCGCGATTGACTCGGTGATTCGCCAGGGCATGTTGTTCGACGGAGTTTTAATCTCTGACGATATTGGCATGAAGGCCTTAAAGGGCAGTCTCGGCGATTTGACGCGCGAGACCCTTGCCGCAGGTTGCGATATTGTTTTACAGTGCAGCGGTAAATTCGAGGATTCGCAGCAGGTTTTAAAGGCCGCTTCGCAGCTCGGAAAGGACACGCAAACAAGGCTTCAGGCATCGCAGATTGCGTGGCCTTTGCAGGGGCTAAACATCCCTTCATCCGAAACTATGGCAAGATTAGAATATTATTTACACCAGTATCGTATCTCCCTCAACCCTCAGTCAAAAGACCCAACAGCATGAATTACGATTCGATTGCCGAAGCCATTCAGAACATCACGACCTGGATCCTGCCCCTGCTATTTGCCATTACGATGCACGAGGCGGCGCACGGCTTTGCCGCGGCGCGGCTGGGGGATGATACGGCCCTGCGGCTGGGGCGGGTGACCCTGAACCCATTTAAACATATTGACCCGGTGGGAACGGTCTTGATCCCGGGGCTGCTGTTGCTCTTTCGCTCGCCCTTTATTCTCGGTTGGGCCAAGCCGGTGCCGGTCAATTTTGCTCGGCTTCGAAGGCCCAAGATCGGCATGGCCCTGGTCGCAGCCGCTGGGCCGGGAGTCAATATTGTTTTTGCAATTATCAGCTCTCTTGCCCTGTGGTTGATTCCCTATGTTCCAGACCTGGCGCAGCTGTGGCTGACCAGTAATTTGCAGAACGCCATCTCGATCAATATATTTTTGGCCGTCTTTAATCTGCTGCCCTTGCCGCCCTTGGACGGGGGAAGAATTCTGGTCGGACTCCTGCCGCGTGACCTGAGCAACCGCTTGGCGCAGGTTGAGCCCTATGGGTTTTTTATCATCATCGGTCTGCTGTTTTTGATTCCGATGCTGACCGGCCTGCTCAGTATCAATTTTGACCCGGGCTATTATCTGATCCGCATTCCGACGAATTTTGTCCTCTCGGCTATAGTTGGGGTTTTTGCCCCGTAATGGCTAGGAGAGGGGCGGCGAAGGAATAGCAATGGCCGATATTACAAATATGCCAGCCGAGAGAGAGCGCGGGACTCTTTTGCTTAAACTCGATTCCTACGAGGGGCCGCTGGAGCTTCTGTTGGAACTGGCACGGGGGCAAAAGCTTGACCTTTTGCAGATCAGTATCCTTGCCCTGGTCGATCAATATATTGCCTTTGTCAAGGCCGAGTCGCAAAGGCCCAATTCGCGCCTTGAACTCAGTGCCGATTATCTGGTCATGGCGGCCTGGCTGGCCTATCTCAAGTCGCGGCTGCTGCTGCCCAAACCGCCGGTGGATGACGAGCCGACTGGCGAGGAAATGGCCGAGAACCTTGCCTTCCAGCTGTCGCGTTTGGCGGCGATGCAAAAAGCGGGGGTGGAGCTGCTGGCCCTGCCCCGCCTGGGGGTCGATGTCTTTGCTCGGGGTGAAGACCCAGACAATCGCATGGAGCAGATCGCTCTGGCGGCACCGGTGGCCTGGCAGGCTTCGCTGCATGATCTGTTGGTGGCCTATGGCAGTTTTCACCGCAAGACGACGCCTGACAGATTGCGGATTGCCGCTACCTCGCTCTATAGTGTCGAACAGGCTTTGGTCCGTTTGACGGCGATGGTGGGCAGGACTCCCGAATGGCAATATCTGGCGAGTTTTTTACCGCCGGAGTTGTTTACGGGTCAAAGCGATCTCGTCAATCGCTCGGCCGTTGCGGCGTTTTTTGCCGCCAGTTTGGAACTGGCCAAGGCCGGCAAAATTAAACTGCAACAGACCGAGGCCTTTGGCCCCATTCTGCTGCAAATGGTTGAACCCAGTGACAAGGTTACGGATTTAAATGAAGCCCAGTGACACTCTATCCAATGTGATTAACCTGCTGGATGGGCGGCTGCGGCTGGTGGAGGCGATCCTCTTTGCCTCGCCCCGGCCGGTGACGGTGGCGGAGCTGCGCTCGCGCCTGCCCGAGGATTCCGACATTGGCGAGATTTTAACCAGTCTGCAAAGACACTATGCCGGCCGCGGCGTGAACCTGGTGGAGGTCGCGGGCGGCTGGTGTTTCCGCACAGCCATCGACCTGTCGAGTGTCATCGCCGCCACCGCCGCCGTGCCCAAAAAACTGTCGCGGGCGGCCATTGAGGCCCTGTCGATCATCGCCTATCAACAGCCGGTAACGCGGTCGGAGATCGAGGAGATTCGCGGCGTCACCCTGAATAAAGGCACGCTCGATGTGCTGTTGGAGGCGGGTTGGATCAAACCCGCTGGCCGCCGCGAAAGCCCGGGCCGACCGACATTATGGGCGACCAGCCAAGAGTTTTTGAGCCATTTTGGTCTGGCTAAACTGTCTGACCTGCCGAACCTTGAAGAGCTGCGGGCGGCGGGGCTGTTGGAGCGGCGGCCGGGAATTTCGATCCTCGCCATGAGCGCCGAGGAGGCCGCAGATTCGGAATTCCCGTTCGAGGATGAGGAATAACGACCCGAGCTATTCTTCATAAATTGTACCGAGTGAATAAACCAAACTAAAAATTACAAAAAAGAAAAAATAGCGGTTTGGCTGCAAGCCAATGAGCGCAGCGAATGTGTGGGAGTCACAGACCGATTTACAAATTGAAGCGTCGCAGACAAATAAGAATACCGCGCAATTTGTTGTTATTATTATGTTTTTAGCGCGTTCGTTACTCCCATTGAATTATTTATCCTTGCGAGCTTGCGAACACAGTGAGCAAAAAGGCGAGTAAGGATAAATAATTCATAAGAACGCGCTTTAAAAGACCCACGAACGCCATCGGTTCGGGCTCGGCTTGCAAAACGAGAACTGCCCCGCATAGTCCGTTTTATGTCGTTAAATTTTTGGAGGGGCAGCTTCACAAGTTTTGCGCATTGGTATAATGTCCGCCCATTCGGGCGGTTGGCGACCCTCACCGATTGGCGGGTTGGCTTCGCCATAAGGGGATTGCATCCCCTTACAATCCCCTGCGCAAGGCTTCGCCTTGCATACGCAAAAAAACAGGGGGCGGATGCCCCCTCGACTTACTTCGTAAGTCTCACCCCCGCTGGATAGCCTTCTGCTTCGCAGAACGCTATGAGGAGTATTGGGAGGCTATAACCTTTCGATACCCCTCGCCGAACTGCTCTAGAAGTCTTTAAGAAGACTATTTTGATTTTGCTCGATCTCGGCTAAGAGTTGCAGTCCGTCCTCATTTTCGGGAATAGCCACTTGCCGCGCGATTTCAGCCTGAACTAAGGGATCGCTCAAATCATAGCGCAAAAGCCAAGGCACTTCGGCAAAGCTTAAGCCGGGCGAAATTTTAATTTCGCTTGGGTTGCGCTTAAGAATTGTACCCGAAACAAATCCGTCCATCACAGACCTCCTAAATAACTTTACACACTATACAGTTTTATTGGGTGGCTGTCTATTTTATTTTGCCTTGTGGCACACCCCTTCGATATTATGCCCATCATAGTCGAGAACAAAGGCAATATAATAGTCGGGATGATTTTGCCTCCCTTTGTTATCCCATCCACAGCCTAGTTAAATTCTTTGCCAATGCCAATGAATTTGTGGTTTATTGCCAGAGTCCAGTTTAACCAATGGCATGTTTTGTGCATATCCTGTCAAGATTAGGTTCCGCGGCTTTTCCATCGCCCGCAAATTAGACCCGTGCAAAGAGGTATCAAATGCTTGTAATTTTTGGCGTAGCCTTAATCACCATGTCGGTAATAGGAGTCTATGCCCTTCTCGGTGGTCAATTTGCGATCCTGATTCATTCAGTACCGCTCGAGGGCGCGGTGATTCTAGGCATGGGAATCGGTTCCTATATTATTGCCAACCGCAATAGTAATATCTTGATGCGGTCGGTACGATCTATGGTCAAGCTTTTCGCCAAGCGCAAATATAATAAGGAGAGCTATATCGAACTGCTCAGTCTGCTCTATACTGCCTTTAAACTGGCCAAGACCAAGGGCATGTTGGCCCTGGAACAGCATATCGAGAATCCGGGGGAAAGCACCCTCTTCCAACGATTTCCGCGTTTTACCGCCGATTCGGCGTCGCTGATTTTTATGTGCGACTATTTGCGGTTGCTGACCCTCGGCACCGACAATCCGCACGAGGTCGAGAATCTGATGGACGAGGAGATCGAAACCGAAATGACCGATTCCTTGCAGGTTCCCAATGCCATTCAGACCCTCGCTGATGGATTGCCGGCCCTCGGGATTGTTGCCGCGGTCTTGGGGATTATCCGCACCATGGGTTACCTCGACCAGCCCGCGAGCGTCTTTGGCGAAATGATCGGTGGAGCCCTGGTCGGAACCCTGCTCGGGGTTCTGCTCTCCTATGGATTTGTTGGCCCGATTGCCTCGGCCCTGCGCAGCGATGCTGAGGCCGAGATAAAATATCTGCAATGTATTAAGGCTGGGATTCTCGCCCATATGCAGGGCTATGCCCCGGCGGTGAGCGTGGAATTTGCCCGCAAGGCCCTGTCGGCTGATGTCCGCCCGACCTTCTACGAGGTCGAGCAGACGGTTACTTCCTTGCCACCGGTATAGGGTCTAGGGCCAATTTAGAGTTAGGACAGTTTCGCCATGGCACTCAAAAGGGATGAAGCCCCGATCATCGTCAAGCGGCGCAAAAGACGGCACGAGGCGGCCCATGGTTCCCAGACCTGGAAGATCGCCCTGGCCGATTTTATGACCTCGATGTTCATTATTTTTATGTTGCTGTGGTTGATCAAGATCTCCTCGCCCGAGACTCGCGCTGGGATTGCTGAGTATTTCTCGCCCGCCTCTCCGTCGCGTAGTTCCAGTGGTTCGGGCAAGCCTCTGGGCGGTGCCGACATCAGCAGCCCGGGGCCCTTCAGGTCGCCAGCCTCGGTTCTGGGGCCACAGGGCGGCGGGCCAGCCACCCCTGATACCGGCAATGGCAATAGCAAGATCGATGGCTTTATGGGTTCGGTCATCAGACCCATGGGGGATCGCGCCACCTCGATTACCGAGGAGATCAAGGGTCGTCCCGCCGACCTCCAGAATCAAGAGATTCTGGCAACCCAGATCAGAAGAACAATTTTAAACAGCCCGTCGGTCAGGAACGAAATTGCCAATGTGAAGTTTGACACTTCGCCACAGGGGCTGCGGATCGAACTGGTCGATACCAACCGCACCCCCATGTTTGCCGCGGCCAGCAGTCAACCCTCGGCAACGGCAAGGGATCTGCTCGCCAATCTGGTGCAGCAGTTGGCATTATTGCCGAACCAGATTGTGATCGAGGGCCATACCGATTCGACTGACTATAAGGGCGACAAGAAGGGCTATTCCAACTGGGAACTATCGTCCGACCGTGCCAATGCCGCGCGGCGGATGATGATCGAGCTGGGGATTGATCCCAAGCGGATTCAGGGTGTGGCTGGCTTTGCCGATACCAGGCCGCTGCGGGAGGATGCTCCAACCGACCCGAGCAACCGCCGCCTCTCGATTCTGTTGCTGAATGATCAGGCTGAGTTTGATAATTCGGCCGCCTCACAGCAGCCCTTGCCGATTGAGGCTCCGCCGCCCGCGCCTGAGGGTCGGTTGATACAGTAGGGTGAGTTTGTGCTATTACTGATACTCATTACCGGTTCCAAGGCGCAGCCTTGGCGGGTTAAGGGCAGAGCCCTTATGGGTCTGGGCGAAGCCCAGTAGTGCTGGTTAAGTGTCACAGACCTTCTTTACAATTTGAAGCGCCGCAGGCATTTCCCCACCCGACACGATCAAAAAATTTATAGAATGCTTAATTGCGCGTTCGATTACTCCCATGAATTATTTAACCTTTCTCGCTTGCGAACGAAGTGAGCAAAACTGCGGGTAAGGTTAAATAATTCATAAGAACGCGCTGGATTGAATTTAAGGTCATTTTCAGGTTTTATCGTATCAATGAAGATTTAAATCAACTCTTGAGTGACCCAGTTCGCTCTTTAGAATGCGGTGGATAGAAACTCTCGGTGAGACGAAGTCGAACCTTAGAGTTACTTGGGGGTATGTTTTAGAACTTAGCAATAGACTACAATAAATTATGCCTACCCCCCAAGCAAGTCTAACGCTCGTAAACACTCGCTGAGACTTGCTATCCCCCGCTCCCTGAAGGGAGGGGGGACATTCTTTTCTTAAACCAAACCTTTGTTGTTTCAACAATAACTGCAAAGACTCTAGAACTGATAGGCAATCCCCACTGTCAGATCGACGCTCGACAGTTTTTGACTATAGCGATCGACTTTGGTCACAGTCGAATAGCCGTTGGATATTGCCGTCGTGGTGGCAGTGCTATTGTTCCACTCGATTTTGCCAAGGTCAGTATAGCCCGCGGTCACATTCAAGCGAAGATTCTCCTCCAGCAAATAGCCATATTCAAAACCAGCCGACCAGACGAAGTTTTCCTTCTCCGTCACTTCAACTGTCGTGGTGCCGTCGAGTTTGGTGATTTCCTGCATATGTCGATTGAAGCCATAGCCGGCACCCACAAATGCACCGATCCGCGATTTTTCACCGAGGGGATAATAGCCATGAACCTTGGGCATGATTGACATAGAATTGGCAGAGACAAGTTCAGTATCGTTCTTTTCCTTGTCGTTCCTATCGGTTACCCTGGGCGGCAAGGCTCCCCCGCGAAAATTCAAGTCTAGTGCCACGAAATCGTTAAAGGCGTAGCCAATCCCCAAGGATAGAAATGAACCTATACCCCTAAAATTAGTAGTCTGCAAATCATTCCTTTCGGAATCGGCTGGCTTGGTGATGGACTCAAATGTCGTGGATTTTGTCTTCATGGTCTTGTCAGTTGGCATGATAATACCCAGCCCCAGATCGATTTGGCCATAAAAGCCATTGGTCTCGGCCTTGGCGGGGGTCATGGCACTGCCAATTGCGGCAATGGCAACCAGGGCTAGGCTTGAGTGAAGCCTCTTTGATGAAAGCTTCAGACTATTACTCTTAAAGTTAAACATCGTTTTATCCTCAATTTACAAAGATTGATTGCTACACAGATAGCATTTACTGAATACAATGACTTAACGATTAAGTCAACAGTGAATTTAAACTAATAGTAAAGTGAATTTAAAGTCATAATGGAATGATTATGATATTATAACTACATAATTACTATTAAATTACTTTATTTTTATTGTATTTTTGTAATTTATTATATTTTTGACTTGTTCCCATATTTTTTACTGTAAACTATGGTCGCGCGATTGTTTTAATGACAAAATGGCAAATCGGCAGTAAATATAGCCTATCCTTTGACTTCAGAACCGAGCCACCCGATGATTAGCTTTGCCGTATTGATGGGAATTTTTTCGACGCTGGTCCAGCTCATCAGCTTCAGTAAATATATTTACGAGGTTGTGGAAAATCGCCTTGAAACCTCGGTCATCACCTGGATTGGGATGATGGTCGCCTTTGGGGTGATTTTGACGACGGGTATCTGGTCAACGGGCAAGTTCTTTACCCCGGTATTTTTTCCGCCAATGCTCACCATCGTCATGTCGGGTCTGATTGTGGTTTTGGTATTGCGCAACCGTCACCTCGCCAAGCGGGAGGGTCTGGCCAAGACCCATAATCCACCCTCCTCCGAAGCCAACCATTTTTATGGATTTTCGACAGAGCGGCTGAACCTTTTCTTTACGGTGTTTTTGCTGACTGTGCCGCAGATTGGTTTGGCGCTGACCTTGATTCTGCAGGACCCATTTTGGGGGGTGGCTCTTGGTTGTTTTACCATTTTTGTTGCGGCCTTTCCGATCGTCATCAATGTCCGCAGCAATCCCATGTCGGAGGATTTGAACTCGTGGGGCCTATCGCTGCTGTCGAGTGTGCTTGGCGTTTTTGCGATAGAAAGGTTTGAATTTGCCGAGATCTATTTTGCTGTTTTTAGTTTGCTCAATGCTGGCCTGCCCTGGTTTGTGGTTTTTAAGGTGCAGTCGCAGCATCCCAAACTGCTGGAGTCTATTTTGCTCGAGCTTAAAAAAATCGGTCGGGCCGATGGCGCGACATTGTACGAGATCGACCCTGACGAGCCGAACCAATTAAACTATGTTATGGTGCATAATGATTCGCTCAAGATTTCGATGGGCGGGACGACGGGCAAGGCGATTAATTTTCCGCCACTCAAATTGCATGTTGAATTTGGTGCGCCTAATCTTTCGACCATTGCGACCAGCGTTTGCTTTACCATGAATTCGCTGCTGATCGAGGATATTTATCAGGATACCAAGGGCTTCAATCTTAAGGGTACTTTTTCGTTTGATAAGTCGTTTAATTATACTACGCGGTCGATTTTGGCGGTTCCGCTCATCTCTAAACTGGGGCAGGTGGTGGGGGTGATTCAGTTGATTAATCCGCGGGATCGCCAGACGGGGAAGCTCATCAGCTTTGACGATCAGGCGATAAAAAAGATCGAGGCTATGGCTAAACAGGCGGGGGAGGTTTTGGAGACTCAATTGGTATTGCGTCATATAAACAATCCCTTATCAGCTATTGTGGTTAATGTCTTGACTCGATTGGTGATTGATTTGCTGACGGTGATTCAGTTGATGACGGGTCACAATAGTCAAGTCAAGGCCAATGGTCTGATTACCCGCACCAGGGGCGAAGTTGGTTGAAAGTAAAAAAGAAAAAAAAGAAAAAGCGGTTTGGCTGCAAGCCAATGGGCGAAGCCCAAGTTAGGGTGTCACAGACCTTTGCTACAATTTGAAGCACCGCAGGTACTTCCCCGCTCAGCACAATCATGAATTTATATTTTGAAGTACAGCGCGTTCGTTTTTACCAATGAATTATTTGCCCTTCTCGCTTGCGAACGAAGTGAGCAAAAAGGCGAGTAAGGGTAAATAATTCATAAGAACGCGCTGGAATCTTTTACTGAACGAAGGCCGTCGGTTCGGGCTGGCTTCGCCCTGCATCCGCATTCTTAGATTATGAGCCAAGATTAAGGGCAATCCAGTCTCATTTTCCCTTGACCATTTGCTTAAATGTCATTATCAATTTAAGTTTACTCCGAGTCGATTTCTTTTAGACTTACAATTTGATAGGCAAGCCATGACCTCCGCACCCTCGACCACCGCAAAGAACAGAGTCCAAGCCAAAAACCCCGAGTCCGAATCCCGCACCATGACCGGGGCCGAGATGGTCTTGACGGCACTCAAAGACCATGGGGTAGAGGTTATCTTCGGCTATCCCGGCGGAGCGGTACTCCCCATCTATGACGCCCTGTTCAAACAGAATTCAATCCGTCATATTTTGGTGCGGCACGAACAGGCTGCGGTTCATGCGGCGGAGGGCTATGCCCGCTCGACCGGCAAGATCGGCTGTGTGCTGGTGACTTCAGGGCCAGGGGCGACCAATGCCGTGACCGGACTGGTCGATGCCCTGATGGATTCGATTCCCCTCATCTGTGTCTCGGGTCAGGTGCCAACCCACTTGATCGGAAACGATGCCTTCCAAGAGGCCGACACGACGGGCATTACCCGCCCAGCCACCAAACATAATTATCTGGTCAAGAATGTCGATCGCCTGTCGGAGGTTCTGCACCAGGCCATCACCATTGCGACGACTGGCCGACCCGGGCCGGTCCTGATCGACCTGCCCAAGGATGTGCAGTTTGCCAGCGGAATTTACACTCCGCCGCAGCAGACTCCGCCGCCCAATTATCACCCCCAGACCGAGCCCGATCCTATGCTTATCGACCGCGCCCTCGATATGCTATCGCGGGCTAAAAGGCCGGTCATCTATGGCGGCGGCGGATTGATTAACTCAGGGCCAGAGGCATCCAAGCTGCTCGCTGAATTCGTTTCTTTAACGGGTTTCCCCTGCACCTTGACCCTGATGGGGCTCGGGGCCCTGCCGCAGAATGACCCGCATTTTATCGGGATGCTCGGGATGCATGGTCTTTACGAGGCCAATCTGGCGATGCACGGCAGCGACCTGATCCTTTCGCTGGGGGCGCGGTTCGATGATCGCGTCACCGGCAATGTCAAGCTTTTTGCCCCGACGGCGCAGAAGATTCATGTCGATATTGACCCCTCCTCGATCAATAAAAATATCCATGTCAATCTCGCCGTGGTGGGGGACTGCACCCTGACACTCCGCGCCCTGATTAAGGGTTGGAAGGCTCGGAAACTGGCCGCCGATAAGATGGCCATTGCCGCCTGGTGGCAACAGATCGAAGAATGGCGCGGACGCAAATGCCTGAACTATATTGGCTCCAAAGAAGTGATCAAGCCGCAATATGCCCTGGAACGGCTGGAGGCCCTGACCGCCAAAAAAGACCGCTATATTACGACCGAGGTTGGTCAACACCAGATGTGGGCCGCCCAATATCTCCATTTTAATCAGCCCCATCGCTGGATGACCTCGGGCGGTTTGGGAACTATGGGCTATGGATTGCCGGCGGCGATGGGAGTCCAGATCGCCCACCCCGATGCCCTGGTGATCGATGTGGCGGGCGAGGCCTCGATCCTGATGAATATTCAGGAAATGTCTACCCTCGCCCAATATCGCCTGCCGGTTAAGGTCTTTATCCTCAATAACCAATGGATGGGAATGGTGCGCCAGTGGCAGGAACTGCTGCACGGCAGCCGCTATTCCGAAAGCTATTCCGAAGCCCTGCCCGACTTTGTCAAACTGGCCGATGCCTTTGGCGCGACTGGCCTGCGCGTCAGCGACCCCGCCAAACTCGACGAAACCATCATGCGGATGATGGAGATCGAGGGCGCAGTCATAGTCGATGTGATGGTTGACCCCAAAGAAAACTGCTTCCCCATGATCCCGTCGGGGGCCGCCCACAACCAAATGCTGCTGGGAGCCGCCGATGTCGCCAATCCCGCGACCACCGCTGCCGGGCGGGTCTTGGTTTAAATGATGATTTGGTTTCGATGGATATACAGTGCCAAAGAACTGCTGATAAAATCATTAATCGGCATCAACCAAAACCAACGGGAAGGTTGGGCGACAAAATTAGATACCTATTCGGTAGCAGCGGGAATTGCTATTATTACCCATGTTACCGACCATCTTGATTTGTCAAGCCTGGAAGTGCTAGGATTAATTGTTTCGATTGGTTTTTGTGAAGTCATTTCCTTCATTCTCAGAAAGGTGCAGTCATGACCCCCTTGGTAATTACCTTAATCATATTCAATGTTTTTATTCTGAGCTTTGGTCTCCTTATCAATTATGCCGACAGAGAGAATAGCAAAAGAAGGAAATTGGAGCAGGAGCAGGAGAGAATAGCAAAAGAAGGAAATTGGAGCAGGAGCAGGAGAAGTTAAAGCTTCCCCCCGTGCAAAACTAAGGGGCCGTCGGAGTCTCGGTCGCGGTGCTTGGTGGAGCCTCGGTCGGTTGCACCTGCGCCCAATAGACGACACAGGCTGAGGTTCGGTCGCGGTAAAACCAGTAATCATGGTCAGGGGTCGCCTGGCCCAGCGGGTCGTGCAGGTTCAAACCACTGCCCTTGACTCCCCCCAGCATAGCCGCCCCGTTCGAACCGTAAAACTGCCCGGCATATTTGAACGGCACCCGCTGGTTAAACCGCCCGAGCGAGCATTCACGGCTGAGATACTGGTCAATCGTTCCAACCTGCCAGAGGGGATATTTGGTATGGAGCAGTTTGATCACCGCGCGCTTGACGCGCGGCGGGCGATTGAGTTGCTCCTCGGCGGCTAGGCCTACGACCTGCAAATTGGTAAGAACCAAAAGAACCATCAGAAGGATTTTTTTCATCCGCTGATTATAAGGGAATTTAGCCCCGAGTAACAAAAATACTTTGCTAGGGTCGCGCCTGTGCTAAGGTCTTGGCAAAATAACCCACAGCCCCGCGAGGATCATCATGAGTCTTGATAAAAAAAATCTACCGAGCCGTCATGTTTCGGTTGGCCCCGCCAAGGCCCCGCATCGCAGCTATTACTATGCGATGGGCTTGACGCCCGAGGAGATCGAACGGCCCTTTATCGGTGTCGCCACCACCTGGAACGAGGCCGCCCCCTGTAACATCGCCCTCGGGCGGCAGGCCCAGGCAGCCAAACGCGGAGTCAATGCCGCCGGTGGAATGCCGCGCGAATTCACCACCATCACCGTCACCGACGGCATTGCCATGGGGCACCAGGGCATGAAGTCGTCGCTGGTCAGCCGTGAAGTGATTGCCGATTCGGTCGAGCTTACCGTTCGCGGCCATTGCTATGATGCCCTGGTCGGTTTGGCGGGCTGTGACAAGTCTCTCCCCGGCCTGATGATGGCCATGTTGCGGCTGAATGTGCCTTCGGTATTTTTATATGGCGGCTCGATATTGCCTGGGCGTTTCCGCGGCAAGGATGTCACGGTGCAGGATGTTTTCGAAGCCGTCGGCAAACATAGTTCGGGGCAAATATCAGACCAGGACCTGCATGAACTCGAACTGGTGGCCTGCCCCTCGGCTGGTTCCTGTGGTGGGCAGTTTACCGCCAATACCATGGCCTGTGTTTCGGAGGCGATTGGCCTCGCCCTGCCCGGCTCGGCGGGGGCGCCAGCACCGATGGAGGTGCGCGATCAGTTCGCCGTCGATTCGGGCAAGGCGATCATGAATCTGCTGAAGCACAATATCCGCCCGCGTGATATTGTCACCCGCAAGGCCCTCGAGAATGCGGCGATGGTGGTGGCAGCGACGGGAGGCTCGACCAATGCTGGCCTGCACCTGCCGGCCATGGCGCATGAGGCGGGAATCGATTTTGACCTCCATGAGGTCTGTCGCATTTTCCGCCAGACTCCTTACATTGCCGACCTTAAACCCGGTGGGCGGTTCGTCGCCATGGACATGTGGCAGGCGGGTGGAGTCGCGGCGGTAATGAAGGCCCTGCTGGACGGCGGCTATCTCCATGGTGACTGTATGACCGTGACCGGCAAAACCGTCGCTGAGAACCTGACCCACACCAAACTCCGCAGCGACCAAGAAGTGATTCGCCCGACCAGCAACCCCATCACAAAAACGGGTGGAGTGGTTGGCTTAAGGGGCAACCTCGCGCCGCAGGGGGCTATTGTCAAGATTGCTGGCATGAGCAAACTCCGCTTTGAAGGCCCAGCGCGGGTTTTTGATACGGAGGAGGAGGCCTTTGCCGCCGTCCAGGCCAAGAACTACGCGGATGGGGAGGTGCTGGTGATTCGCTACGAGGGCCCGCGTGGCGGCCCCGGAATGCGCGAAATGCTGGCAACCACCGCCGCCATCTATGGCCAGGGGCGCGGCGACAAGGTCGCCCTGATTACCGACGGCAGATTCTCGGGCGCGACCCGTGGATTCTGCATCGGCCATGTCGGGCCCGAAGCCGCGGTTGGCGGGCCAATTGCTCTGTTGCAAAATGGCGATGTCATTACCATCGATGCCGAGAAGGGCGAGATTTCGGTGGCCCTCAGCGATGCCGAACTGGCCAAACGCAAGGCCGCATGGAAGGGCCGCGACACCGACTTCCAATCGGGAGCCATCTGGCGCTACGCCCAAACCGTTGGCGATGCCGAGAAGGGCGCGGTAACCCACCCCGGCGGGGCCAGCGAAACCCAATGCTATGCGGATGTTTAGGTTTGGTTTGATTGTCGTCGCGGGGATACTGGCGACGCGGCTGGCAATGGCCGCTGCCTCCCCGCCTGATACCTTGCCGCAGTTTTTGAATTGGCTCAACAGTCCCAACCATCAGCGGGCGCAGTCGGCGGCACTTGTTCGGCTGGAGCCGTCGGCTCTGGCTAGTCAATGCCCCCAGCTGGTGCCAAGGTCTTTGATCGGCTGGCTGGCGGTTGAACCGATAGTCTGGTCGCGGAGCAGCCACCAGCCCACCGCTGGCAGTTGGCTCGAGAAATTCTCGGTCGAACGGTGCGATCAGATCGTGACCAGGCGAATCTTGGCTACGGTTGATCGCCACGGCAAGGTTCATTACACGGCGATGATTCCAGGCGAGACTCTGGCCAACTATACCCTCGAGATGCGGGCGCGCGGAGCGATTATCCGCCACGCTGAGATAAAAGATAAATGCCGCGATCCGCGAAGGTTGGTCTGGCTGGATTCGGCGATTGTCACTCCGCCCGATCCGAATAAATCTCCCGACCAATGGTCGGAGGTCTGGAGCGGCATCGCCTGTGGGGTCGATTTTAAAACCACTCTGCGTTTTGCCCCCAATCCGCAAAACCGCACCGACCCTAAGGAAATCACCGCAACCATTATCGAGTGATCGGTCAATCACCACAAAGTCTCGCCACCCGCGATTGCAATATCTGCCGCGCCATCGGCAAGTCCTGATGGTGCGCCCCATAGACCCGATGCTGCAAAAAATAACCCGACAGTTTTAACCCCGCCAAAGCCGCATAAATATCGGCTGGCTCCTGCGGATCGGCCGCCGCCTCACGCGGCAGCAAAAATGCCGGCAAGGGCAAAAGCCTTTCCCGATACGGAGCCGCCGCCACCGTACCAACCGCACGGCCACTGCGCGGCGAAACAAAGGCCAGATCGCGACCCTCGCCACTCACCGCACAGGCCGACAGGTCAAGGCCGAAGCCCAAGGCTGCCAAAAGTTCCACCTCCCACTGCACAAAGGCAAATAGGTAATAGTCGCCAGCCATCAGCTGCAAAAGCGACTCGAAACCCGCATAGATCGCCGGCTGGGACAGCTGGTCGGGCAGGCTGGTGGCAGACAATTCACAGGCCGCCGCAATGGTCGCCAATCGTAGCGAATCATCCAAAAAAGCCAGACCCGTTGGCGACAGAATCTCAGCACTAAAAACACCAAGCTGCTCGGCCAAACGACCGCGCCATTCGGCCTTGATTCGGTTGCCCAATTGCCAAACACCGCGCTGTTCGGGCGAATGAATACCATAGACCAGACCACGATGCCGACCCTGAGCCGCCGTCAGGACCGTCGCAACGGAAGAACTGTCGTTAAAGGGTGCGACATTTATGACAATTGCCGACTCGTGCCAATCCAAACTAATCTCACTGTTGTTAATGAATATACTATCCTAGACTATAGTAGTTTTGCGCAATCAAGACAATATTAATTGCAAAATGAGTAAAAAAATGAATGGCTCGGCAATATATGTTACAAAACCCTATTTGCCTCCACTTGAGGAGGTTGTCCAAAAACTATCCTATATTTGGGCAACAAGAATAGTAACCAATAATGGATATTACCACCAAGAACTCGAATCTAGGCTCGCCGATTATCTTAATGTTAAAAATGTAATTCTATTTAATAATGCTACCATTGCATTGATGGTGGGTTTAAAGGCCCTCGATATCAGCGGGGAGGTCATCACCACCCCCTATAGTTTTGTCGCCACGACCCACAGCCTCAGCTGGAACAATATTACCCCAGTTTTTTGCGACATTAAACGGGGTAATCTGTCCCTTGATCCCGCCGCCATTCGCGCGGCAATTACCCATAAGACTCAAGCCATTATGCCTGTGCACTGTTATGGGCTGCCCAGCGCGGTGGAGGAGATCAAGTCCATTGCCGAGGAATTTGGACTGCGGGTTATCTATGACGCAGCCCATGCCTTTGGCATAAAGAATCAGCAGACATCCATCTTGAATCACGGCGACCTTTCTATATTAAGTTTTCATGGCACTAAAGTATTCAATAGTTTTGAAGGGGGTGCGATAATTTGCCATGATGACTCGATCAAGCATAAAATTATGCGGATCAGAAGCTTCGGATTTCTTGACGAAACCACGATCAACGAGGTCGGACTCAATGGCAAAATGAGCGAATTCAATGCCGCTCTGGGATTGAGCCAACTCGACCATATGGAGGAGATCATCGGCAAAAGACGCGCGGTCGATAGGCTGTACCGCCGCGAGCTTAACCAAATAAGCGGAATCGAATGTATCCCCCAATCCCTTGAATATAATAGCAACTATGGCTATTTCCCGATTCTGATCGACGAGCATTATGGTCTGACCCGCGACCAACTCTATGAGGCACTGAAGGCGCAAAACATCCATTCCCGTCGCTATTTCTATCCCTTGATTTCGGAGTTCCCCCTCTATCGCGGGCTTGAATCGTCGCGGCCGCAGAACCTTCCCATTGCCAGCAAAATCGCCCAGCAGGTGCTGTGCCTGCCGATCTATCCCGATTTGGCTGTAGAGGATCAACAAAGAATAATAACAGTAATCAAACAGGGAATTTAAATGCGAGTCGCCATAATGCAGCCTTACTTTTTACCCTATATTGGCTATTGGCAATTAATGTCTGCCGTCGATATTTTTGTTATTTACGATAACATAAAATATACTAAGGGGAGTTGGATCAATCGCAACCGTTATTTGCTAAATGGTGAACCAGAATTTATCACCCTGCCGCTGCGGGCAGCTTCGGATTCGGCCATGATTCAGGATCGCACCATTGCCAGCAGCTATGATCCTCACCGTCAATTTGCCAAAATTAAGCAAAACTATAGTCATGCACCCAACTGGCATGAAATTGAGAAGGTTGTTGTTGATATTTTGCTTTATAACGAACTGAATCTCTATACCTATGTTTTGAATTCAATTATTCAATTGCGTAATTACTTAGGCTATAATAACCAAATCTTGACTTCTTCTTATATTGACTGTGACCATAGTTTAAAATCCGAAGATCGCGTAATCGAAATTTGTAAATCACTTGGCGCGACTGACTATATCAATAATAGCTCGGGTCAAACCCTATATTCGCAACAGAGTTTTGCAAAAAATAACATAAAACTTCAGTTTTTGACCGCGCAAACTGAATTCTATTCTCAGCCCACTGATTCTTTTATTCCCAATCTTTCGATTCTTGATCTGATCTGCATGGTGCCACGACCGGAAATTCAAGATAAATATCTTCACCACTATCAACTATCCGAGGCTTAACCCATGTGGCAATGGCAAAAACTCGGGCCTATTTTTAACCCCGCCGATCATGGAATCGACTGGATGAATCACTATGGTCAATGCCCATCGACTCTGGTCTATGATGAATTTGTGAGGGTGTTTTTTTGCACCCGCCCGCCGCCGGATGAATTGAACCGCACGGTCAGTCGCTGCGGCTTTGTCGATCTGGCGCGGGGCGATTTGACCAAAATTTTGGCGGTGAGTCCTGTGCCAGTTTTGCCCCTTGGGGGTCGCGGTTGTTTTGATGAATTTGGCACCTATCCGGTCTCGGTCATTCGGCATGGCGGGGAGGTTCGGCTCTATTATGGGGGGGTGACGCGCTGTGAATCGGTGAAGTTCGATGTGGCGATTGGCTGCGCGGTCTCGACCGATGATGGCCATAGTTTTACCAAGATGGGGACTGGGCCTGTACTATCCAGTTACTTGAACGAGCCTTTTGTTATCAGTAGTCCAAAGATTAAATATTTTAACGACAACTGGCATCTATTCTATATTAGTGGCACCACTTGGCTTGATCAGTCAAAATCGCCCGAGGTGGTCTATAAGATCAGACATGCCAAGTCTAATGATGGCATTGACTGGATTCGCACGGGTGTCAATATTATTCCCGATAAGATTAAGCACAATGAATCACAGGCCAGTGCCGATGTTTACTATGCCAATGATAAATATCACATGTTCTTTAGTTACCGCCATTCGGTTGATTTTAGGAATCAGGCCAAGGGTTACCGCATCGGCTATGCTGTCAGTACCGATCTCATCCATTGGAAACGCAGCGATTCGCGGGTCGGAATCACCGTTTCGGACTCTGGCTGGGATAGCGAGATGATTGCCTATCCCCATGTTTTTGCACTGGATGGCCAAGTTTACATGCTATATCAAGGCAATGGCTTTGGCATTGATGGTTTTGGCCTGGCGCGGCTGGAGGGGGAACTGGCATGAAGATCCACGCCATTGGCCACGGACAGGTTTTTGCGGTTGAGCCATACCTCCCACTAAACAGTGCGGTTGGCTTTGCCCAATCGCCTCACGCCATAGTATTGGATGATCGAATTCGCGTCTATTACTCGACAAGAAAATTATCACCCAATAATGGCAAGTATTTGAGTCAAATTGCCTTTGTTGATTACTCTCTTGACCTTAAGTCGATCATTTACCATTCGCGCAATCCCGTCCTGTCGCTCGGTCGCACCGGCTGTTTTGATGAACATGGTATCTTTCCGCTTCATGTCCTTCGCCATGGTGGTCGGATTTTGGGCTATAGCACGGGTCTCAGTCGACGAATCAGTGTGCCGATTGATGCTGCCATTGGCCTGGTCGAATCCTTTGACGGCGGCGATAGTTTTGTCCGTCATGGCGATGGCCCGGTCATGTCGGCATCGCTGCACGAGCCATTTATGATCGGCGACGCTTTTGTCTTAAGCGAGGCTAACAAATTGAAAATGTGGTATATTTTTGGCCAGAGATGGCTGGAGCCCACTCTAACCAACCCTGAACCAGAAAGGGTTTATAAAATCGCCCAGTGCGAATCGCCAGATGGACTCCATTGGGTCGGGCGCAGCGGCACGGCCATTATTCCCGACCAATTGGGAATCGATGAATGTCAGGCCCTGCCGACGGTGACCAAGATCGACGGCGGCTATCTGATGGTATTTTGCTTCCGTGAAGCGGTTGGATTTCGCACCGATCCAAAACGCGGCTATCGGCTCGGCACGGCCTACTCCCGCGATGGACAGGCCTGGAATCGCAGCCCTGAACCGCTTGAATTTACTGGGGAGCCGGGCGCATGGAATAGCGACATGCAATGCTATCCCAATCTGTTTTGGCACCAACAAAAACTCTGGCTGCTCTATAATGGCAATGAATTTGGCCGCCACGGATTTGGCCTGGCGGAGCTGATCTGCAATCCGAACAACCGCTGAATGATAAAGCAATAACCTTGGAAAAGAACCTGAAATGACTGACTTAACGGTACGAAATCTTGACACTGAATCGCATGATTCCACTGCCCGCAAATATGGCTATGATTTTGATTATGACATAATGCATGGCTTTATGATTCGCTCATTCATGCCTTTTTTTCGGGCTGGTAAATTGCTCGAATTGGGGTCATTTATGGGTCGATTTACCGAGCGACTCCTGCCCCATTTTGCCGACATAACCTGTGTCGAGGGATCGCCAGCGGCGATTGCCGAGGCGCAAAAACGCCTGTCGCCCAGAGTCACAATCATCCCTGGGCGGTTTGAATCGGTCGCCTTGCCGCATCGTTATGACACCATTGTCATGACCCATGTTTTGGAGCATCTCGATGATCCGGTGGCGGTGCTGCGGCGGATCAAACAGGAGTGGCTCGCCCCGAATGGTCGCCTGCTGCTGGTCTGTCCCAATGCCAATGCCCCGTCGCGGCAGATTGCGGTGCGGATGGGGCTGATTAGCCACAATGCTGCGGTGACTCCGGCCGAGGCTGACCATGGTCACCGCATCACCTATTCGCTCGATAGTTTGGAGCGCGATGCCCGTGCTGCGGGCCTGCGGATTGACCATCGTTCGGGGATATTTTTTAAGGCCCTGGCCAATTTTCAGTGGGATCGGATTCTTAAAACCGACATTGTTTCTGTTGACTATCTCGAGGGCTGTTACCAACTTGGGATGGTCTATCCCGATCTCTGCGCCAGTATATTTTTGGTCTGTAGCAACGGGGGGGATGATGTCTAATCAAGGGGCGACTGGAGCGGGGGGGCATTGTGACATTGTGGTCTGCTGTTACAATCACAGTGCCTATATCGAGAAGGCAATCTTGTCGATATTACAACAGGATAGTGATCGACTCGGCACGATACATGTCTGTGACGATGCCTCTCCCGATGGCACGGCCGCGCGGGTTGCGGCCCTCATCGATTCGCACGGTTTGCAGGGGCGAGTCTGGCTTCACGCCCGGCAAACCAATGTCGGGCCGGCGATAAATTTCCGCGAAGCGGTGCAGCGGATTCAATCGCCCTTTATTGGGTTTTTGGATGGCGATGACCATTGGAGTCACCCGTCTAAACTGCGTTATCAACTGGCTCTGCTCGATGACCATCCCTCGGTCGTCTATTGCGGGCATGAATATTTCTTTATCGATGAGCAAGGGGTCATGCAAGGGGTCTTTCCCTTTATCAGTGGTACGGAAGCAATCCTTCGCCCCCTGCCAAACAATGGCGAACTGGAGCAATTTATTTTAAATCCCGATCTGCTCTTTACCCTCAATACCTGTGGCTTCCATATGAATGCCGTGGTCGGTCGTACGACGATCATGCAGCAAAATTTACTGGCGGAATGGGATGATCTGAAGGTGGGGGACTGGCCGTGGTTTTGGTTGACTTCGGAACAGGGCGAGGTCGGATTTATCAAGGCCCAGTGGGCGGTCAACATCAAACATAATGGCTCGGCCTTTAACGATTTTAGTGTCGTCAAAAGAGTCGTCTATATCATCCAAATGCTGGCACGGTTGCGCCATAGCCAGAATGAACGAAACCGAGTGATCAATGATCGCGAGGTGGCAAATTATGTCCGGGTGCTGCAAGGGATGATTGGTTACTTCGGGGCTGAAGAAATGATAGAATTTACGCAAAACATTATGAGCCTGAATGATGATGGTTTGACGACAATCCTGTTGCAATAGGTTTTTGGAATGGTTTCTGGCTTGAATGTAAAAAATCTGTTTGTAATCTCTCGGCTCTCGTGCTAAAAACCCCGCAGTGAGAGAGATAAGGCATGATGCAGGGTCGGCCGGGTGGCAGAGTGGTTATGCAGAGGCCTGCAAAGCCTTGTACGGGGGTTCGATTCCCTTCCCGGCCTCCACAGTGACTGGTGTTTGTAACATCAGTACAAAGCTTGTTCCCAGGTAGCTCAGTGGTAGAGCTAGCGGCTGTTAACCGCTCGGTCGGGGGTTCGAATCCCTCCCTGGGAGCCATAATTTAAATGCGAAGATAGTTTAATCCTTTGTCATTACCCGCACCGCTGACGCATGTCAGTACCCGCGCCCTCCCTCCTGTCATTACCCGCAAGTTTGCCCTGGCAGGGGCAAACGCAGACGGGTAATCTCGCTTTGTTTTGCTAGAGCAGTTTCAGGTTTTGTTGCACCAACAAAGATTTGGTTTAGACAAAGAATGTCCCCCCTTTCGCGAGGGAAAGCGGGGGATAGTCGTTCTTAGATTTGAGCAAGCAAAGCGCAGCGAAAATCTTAGAACGACTTGGGGGGTATGCCGCGCGAAGTTAGCGGTGCCATGCCTTATCATTTAGTATTGGAGTACAATGTTAAAAACAAATGAATAAGGAATCGCTCAGGCCGTGCCTGCCTACCCCCCAAGCAAGTCTAACGCTCGTAAGCACTCGCCAAGACTTGCTATCCCCCGCTCCCTGAAGGGAGGGGGGACATTCTTTTCCTAAAACAAACCCAACCCCACAAACAGCGATTCCTTCAGCTCCACCTCCTCGAGGTTAGCCTCTGGCCCGCGGCGATCAACAATCACAAAATAACTGTCGGGCTGCAAGACCAACAGCGGATGGTGCCAAATATTCTTGCCATAGGTCACCCCTTGCCGCCCGGTCGCCCTGAAGCCGCGGTAAGACTCCTCCCGCTGAGGATCCCCCGCCACCACCACCAACCATTCCTGATTCTGCGTCGGATAAAAGGCCTGAGTCGCCAGCGGATGCCGCTCCATCAGTTTAATCTCAATCGGCATTGGTCGCGGCTGGGCGACAAAAATACTGATATTGACATTCAAACCATCGGCAGGCAAACCGCCCAAGTCAGTAGTCGGAGACAGGTTATTGTACCGCTTGGCAAACCCCTGATTGATGAGCTTGGGAGTCACTCCATCGCAATCGATCACATCGCCAAAATCAGCAAAGGCCGCGCGAGTCAGGGGCTCGAGTTTAACCATCCGCGCCATTATGCCAACCGACCAAAGATCCGCAGCCGCGATATGCCGCCATCGGGGAATATATTCAGCTTGACCATATTGACCGGCCCGCGTGGGTGAATAATGTCGGTGCCGGCAAAGACATGAATCTGATCCATCGATAGTTTTTGCTCGTCCATCAGACTTGGCCAGAACATGGCCTCGGTAATGATCGACTGGTCGGTGGCGGACTCGACGAGGGCTGCCTGCACTGAACAGCGGTCGGGATAGTTGCCCTTGTAGTGGCAGGTATCGACCTCGATCTTCTCGACAATCCCGGTGCCTCCCAGCTTGACGATAATCCAGTCATTGCCGGGTTCACGGCGGCGGCGAGTCTCCCAGCCATCGCCCATATTGATCCCGCGCCCCAGGGTGAGCATCGTCCAGACCGAACCATAGTGGGCATTGTTATAGGCAACAATCCGCCCGCCATTGTTGGCCAGCGACAGTTCGTGAATGGCCGCAGGGTCCTTGCCGTGCCAATCGGGGACCGGCTCGCCATAGACGCGCAGGCGGGCCATGCCGCCATCGGGATAGATGTGGAGGCGGAGGTGACTCCAGGCCTCGGTGCTGGCGATGGCGTGGAAATGATGGGCCGAGGCCGAGAGCGAAACCGCCGGCAGAATCTGCGTCCAGACGGTTGAATCATCGGGGTCGGTGTTACTATTGCAGGCCTCCAGCGAAGCGGCGGGAGGAAAGTTCCCGGTAAAAAAACTCGTGTCGAGATCAACGCCAAAAATCCTTCCCCGCGCCCCGAGCTTAACCACCGCATAGTCGTGACCCCCGTGGCGACGGCGTTTGGATTCCCAGCCATCCATATATTTGCCATTGGTGTCATATTTATCGGGATCGAAGCTGGCCTCGACATCCTGGAGCATCCGATTCTTGTCGGCGAAAAAATCATCGGTCGCAAAAATCGCCTTGGCTCCCAGCCGCGGCGAGGCCAGATTGATGCGGTTCCGCGCAAATTCGGGAAGGGTCGGCAGTTCCAGAGTAAGGACAGTCATGGCATTCCTTCGGGTGTAAATGACAGGGATTGGTGGGTCTGTGAATTATTACCGCAATGGGGTTATCTGCTGACAGAAATGGCGCGCCCGAAGAGACTCGAACTCCTAACCCCCAGATTCGTAGTCTGGTGCTCTATCCAATTGAGCTACGGGCGCCTATCCGGTAACAACCAAGATAATGGCGCGACCATACTCAATCTGCTGCCGCATAGCAAGGGTTATTAAGGTCATTTTATAACAAATGATTTCACTTGCCCTTCCTGTTTCGGGAAAGTCTGAAAACCCCAAACTAAAGCATTTTCATATTTTATGGCACCCCTCACCCCTCATCGCGTTGTTCAATTGGCGAATATTTATATTCGACGATTGGACAAGGCGATCCAGCGGGGGAGTCGAACGAAGTGAGACGGGGGCGTCAGCCCCCCACTTTAAAAGGCAAATAAGTTAGGGGGCTGACGCCCCCTCGACTTGCTCCGCAAGTCTTCCCCCCGCTGGATCACCTTCTGCCCCGCCGACGAATGTCGGCATTCGCCGACAGGGCAGAACGCGATGAGGGGGTTTGAGAGGTTTCAACATTTTTGCACCCCTCACAGCGTCGAGCGAAGCGGTGCACTGAGGGTGTTTTGAGAAGTTTAAACCTCCCCGACCCCTCATAGCGTCGAGCCCCGTCGGCTTATGCCGACATTCGTCGGCAAGCGTCGTCGCTTGTGCTGCTTCGCAGCGGCGACGAGGCTCGCAATGACAGGGCAGCTACACCATGATTAAGGAATCGCTCAGGCCGGGCTTGTGGGGCTTCGGGTGCAGAATGGGTTGCAAGCGACTCGGGTGGGTGAATATCATTACCCAGCTTGGCAAGCTGGACAGCCTGTCGGACAAGGCTCGCAATGCGGTTAACTATGCTCGGTTTGGGCAGCAGGGAGCGAACCTCGCGGCGATTTTTGAACGGAGCATTGCCTCAGGCCGCTGGTCAGAGATTCAGTCGAACGACGACTCCCGTTACTCATTCATTTCGCGTTCAGCACAGTGAATCAGAAACAGATTCAATCCTATCAGCATCCCACTCCTTGTCATTCCCCTTGGAAGGGTGCTGTTGGCCATTCTTTAACCTGCTGTGACCACCCAAAAAACCAACCTTATTGATTCCAAAAGTTTGTCCAATTTGCCGCGCTTTGCCCATTGCCATAGCCGCTGTTATAGCCAGCCGCCTTACCACTGCCATAGCCATTATTATAACCAACAGCTACGCCACGATTAAATCCAGATTCAGTACCAGCCTCATAGCCAACCTTTTTGCCGGCCTCATATCCCTTTTGATAAGCATTATTGGCTATGATTTTATTACATTTACCAATGGCTTCAATCGCCCAATTATCGTCTTTATTAGCCGCCTTTTGATAATATTGATTTGCGACTTCGCAACTAGCAGGAACCCCCAAACCTTTCTCGTACATTCTACCCGTAAACCTATAGGCGTCGATGTTACCCTTGGCGACGGCCTGTTTGAAATAGCTCATGGCATTGGTAAAGTCTTGAGTCACGGCGGGGTTTCCAGTCAGATAGATCGAACCCACCGCGACCATCGCCTTTGCATCGCCCTTATCGGCCTTGACCCTGATGGCATTAAAGGCCTTTAAGGCTTCAAGTCGTTGTTTTTCTGCCATTTTTTCTTCGGCAATGCGTTGTTTTTTTTCTTCAGCAATTTGTTTAAGATATGGGACTGCTTCAGAAATGTTTTTCGCCTGCGCAGACTTAAAGTATTTTTCAGCCGTTATAAGATCCTTAACGACCCCTTGGCCATTAAGATACATAAAGCCAAGGTAATATTCCGCCGCACCATTACCCTGTTCGGCAGCCTTGCGGTACCAAGTGATCGCCTCGTCATAGTCCTGCGGAACACCAGTACCCAAATTATACATCCGACCAATTCGGTATTGTGCATATGCATTTGAGTGATCGCCGACTTTTCGGTACCATATGATAGCTAGACCATAATCCCTCGCAACACCCTTGCCATCAAAATACATATCACCAAGCTTGTTTTGTGCTCCATATATATAACCCTGTTCGGCAGCTTTGCGGTACCATATGATCGCTTGAGCATAATCCTGTTCCACACCATTACCACTGTAATACAAATCACCAAGATTTTTTTGGGAATATGGATTGCCCTGATCTGCTGCTTTGCGGTACCAAGCAGCCGCCTGTGAATAGTCCTTTGGCACACCATTACCCTTTTCATAGGACAAGCCAACAATGTTTTGACACTCGGCATCACCGGCCTCGGCCTTGGGTAGACAGGCATCGAATGTGGCCTTTTCGATGGCCTCGTCAGCGCGGGCAGTGGGGGAGAAACCAAAAACCATGACCACAGCAACAATCGCAATTGTAAATATTTGGCAAATTTTTGTCATAATGGTTTCCCTTCACGGTCAAGGTTAGATTCATATGTGTTTTATAGATGATTTACCTAATATGAGCAATGGTTTTAAACAATCGAAAATTCAACCCGCTTTGATAATTATGACCCTCGTCGATTAAAGCCAAGATTGCCGTTACCGTGTCCATAATCTGGGTAAAGGGCTCGGGCATTAAGGCAAAGGCGTGAGTCGATTCGGTTGATGGATGGTTCAAACGAAAAATCATGTTTGAAATCGATTTTGGACATGCGATCATAATAAACTGTAGTCGCAATCAGTAACCTATGGTAAGTTCAGGCGATTTGGTTATCACAACAGGCATGAACTGTGAGTCTAGAATTCTATCGCCTTTACCCGCGTCAGGGGATCGACAATGTTTAAATGGCTGCTGCGGATCTTTATTGCCGGGGCGGTAGCGGCCCTGTTGTTTGTCCTGGTGATCGCTGGGATTATATTCTATTACCAGCGCGGACTACCCGGTACCGAGACTCTGAGCAACTATCAGCCGCAGGTCATGACGCGGATTCACGCCGGCGACGGTCGGTTGCTCGCCGAATTTGCCGCCGAGCGACGAGTCTTTGTTCCCATCAACGCCATCCCCAAACGAGTCGCCTGGGCCTTCATCGCCACCGAAGACAAGGATTTCTTTACCCACCACGGAGTCGACCCCCGCGGCATGATGCGGGCTGCCCTGACCAACCTGATGAATTTTGGCAGCAACCGCCGACCCGAAGGGGGCTCGACCATCACCCAGCAGGTGGCCAAGAATTTCCTTCTCGGGAACGAAATCTCCTTTACCCGCAAATTCAAAGAACTGATTCTCGCCGTCCGAATCGACCGCACCATGACCAAGGAACATATTCTCGAACTCTATTTGAACGAGATTTACCTGGGCGGCGGTTCCTACGGGATTGCGGCGGCGGCAACCAACTATTTTGACAAGTCGCTCGATCAGCTGACGGTGGCGGAGACAGCATTTTTGGCAGCCCTGCCCAAGGCCCCCAATAACTACAATCCCCTGCTCTATCCCGACCGCGCCCTGGAACGGCGCAACTGGGTCATATCGCGGATGAGGCAACAGAATATCATCAGTGATGAGGAGGCTGAACAGGCCCTCGCCTCGCCCCTGACTCTCCACAGCAAACCCACGACCGAGGTCATAACCGCTGACTATTTTGCCGAGGCGGTGCGTCGTGAACTGGCCAGCCGCTATGGCGAAAATGCCCTTTACAAGGGTGGATTGGCGGTACGGACTTCGCTCGACCCTCGGTTGCAGCGGATCGCCGAGCGCAGCTTCCGCAATGGTCTGCTGGCCTATGACATGCGTCATGGCTATCGCGGGCCGATCAGTCGTGGGTCTATTGCCTCGCTGGTCAAGCGACTGGCTGAGACTACCCCCCTACCCATGCCCAGCAGCTGGAGTCTCGCTGGTGTGACGCGGATTACCTCCGATACTGTCGAGATTGCCCTCCGTGTCCCAGGCAGGCCTAACCAAACCACCCCGGCCAAAATCGCCTGGAACGATATGCTGTGGGTGCAAAGCGGAGAGGAGGAACAGCTCGATACCAAGGGCAAGGTCATCAAGATTCAAAAACCCGGCGATGTGCTACAGGTGGGGGATGTTATTCTGGTCGAGCCGATGGGCGGCAAAACCACCCCCGCCGATGCCTATCAACTCAGGCAGATTCCCACTATCAGCGGCGGCTTTGTCGCCCTCGACCCCCATACCGGACGGGTGCTGGCGATGGTTGGCGGCTGGGACTATAACCAGAGTCAATTTAACCGCGCGACCCAGGCGATTCGCCAGCCCGGCTCGGCCTTTAAACCCTTTGTCTATATGGCCGCGCTCGATAGTGGCATGACCCCCTCGACCATTGTTCTTGATACCCCCTTTGTTGTGGAGCAGGAGGATGGCACCAAATGGAACCCTGCCAACTTTGGCGAGAAGTTCCTCGGCCCCATGCCGCTGCGCATGGGCATCGAAGAGTCGCGCAATCTCATGACCGTGCGAATCGCCCAGTCGATTGGTATGGACAAGGTCGGCGACTATGCCGAGAAATTCGGCGTCGTCGATCGTCTGCCACACTATTTGGCCTCCAGCATTGGTGCGGTCGATACCAATCTGATGCGCATGACGACCGCCTTCGCCATGATCGTCAATGGCGGCAAAAAGATCAGACCGAGTTTAATCGACCGAGTGCAGGATCACGACGGGCGTACCATCTTTAAACATGATAATCGCCCCTGCCCGGGCTGTAGCGAATTGAGTTCATCGGGGCAGCCGCCGCAGATTCCCGACCCGCGTGTTCAGGTGGTCTCCCCGGCTACGGCCTTCCAGATGGTTTCTTTGTTGGAATCGGTAGTGACGCGGGGAACTGGTGCTGTGATTGGCGGACTCCGTCGTCCTCTGGCGGGCAAGACTGGAACCACCAATGACAATACCGATGCTTGGTTTGTGGGGTTTTCGCCCGATCTGGCGGTGGGGGTCTATCTTGGTTTCGACAAGCCCGAGAGTCTGGGGGAGAAGGAAACCGGCTCGCGCAACGGAGCCATCGTCTTCCGCGATTTTATGGCCGAGGCCTTGGCGGGAACGCCGCCGATTCCATTCCGCACTCCCCCCGGCATCAAGATGGTCAAGATCAACCCCAATACGGGTAAGGCCTCCAATGCCGCCGGTTCGATCTGGGAGGCCTATAAGACCGGAACGACTCCGGGATCAGGGGGCGAAGGCTCTGACACGGGCGGCGGTGGCGGCGGCGGCGGCGAAAATGACAACGACAGCAGCAGTGTTGACGGGCAGTATTGAGGGTGAGAATCGGTGAAGTAAAAACACGACTATCGGTTGCAAGGCGGAGCCTTGCTGGATTTTTAAGGCGAAGCCTTAAATGGGTCTGGGCGAAGCCCAGCATTAACCCGCCTATCGGAGAGGGTCGGCGCAGCAAAACTTGTGAAGCTGCCGCGGTACAAAGCCAACGCCAAAAATAGTCCTATGTGCGGCAGTTCGCGTTTTGCTAGCCGAGCCCGAACCGATGGCGTTAGCTTTGGATAATAAACCAGCGCGTTCTTATGAATTATTTACCCTTACTCGCGTTTTTGCTCACTTTGTTCGCAAGCTCGCAAGGATAAATAATTCATGGGAGTAATCGAACGCGCTATTAAGCATTCTACAAATTTTTTGATCGTGACGGACGGGGAGGTGTCTGCGACGCTTCAAATTGTAGAACGGTCAGTGACTTACGAAATTGCGCTTCGCGCTTGGCTGCCGCCAAACCGCTTTTCTTTTTCCTTTTGTTTTTCTAACTAATTCTGAGTTTCGCTCTTTTTACCCACTATATTTTTGCCCAAAAATCCCTATAGTGACGGCATGGAAACAATCGTCATTCTCGATTTCGGCAGCCAATTCACCCAGCTGATTGCACGGCGGGTGAGAGAGGCTGGAGTCTATTGCGAAATCCTCCCCTTCAACAGCCCCTGGCACAGAATCGAACAGCTGGCCCCACGCGGGATCATCTTATCCGGCGGGCCCGCATCGGTCACCGAATCCACAACCCCGCGAATCCCAATGGCAGTTTTTGACCTCGGGGTACCGATTCTTGGAATCTGCTACGGGCAACAGGTACTGGCAGCACAACTCGGCGGCAAGGTCGAGCCCGGCAGCCACCGCGAATTCGGCCGCGCCAACCTGCAAATTCATGTCAGCGACTCGCCACTCTTTACCGATATTCCAACCGATTGCCACGCCATCGTCTGGATGAGCCACGGCGACCGAGTGAGCCAACTCCCCGACGGCTTCACAACCATCGCCACCAGCGCCAATGCCCCCCATGCCGCCATCAGCGACGAGAACCGCAAAATCTACGGTCTGCAATTCCATCCCGAAGTGGTCCACACCCAAATCGGCAAAAAGATCATCCAGAACTTTGTCCAGCTTATCGTCGGCTGCCAATCAAACTGGACCATGGCCAATTTCCGCAACACCGCCATCGCCGATATTCGCAATAAAGTCGGCAAGGGTCGCGTCATCTGCGGCCTGTCAGGCGGAGTCGATTCATCCGTCGTCGCAGTACTGCTGCACGAGGCCATCGGCGAGCAACTGACCTGCGTCTTTGTCGATACCGGCCTGATGCGCCGCGGCGAGGCCGATCAAGTCGTGACCCTGTTCCGCGACCATTATAATATCCCCCTTGTCAGCGTCGATGCCTCGGCGGCGTTTTTTGCTGGCCTGGCCGGAGTCACCGACCCTGAGGTCAAACGCAAAACCATCGGCGCAGCCTTTATCGATGTCTTTGACCGCGAGGCCAAAAAATTCGCCGATGCCGAATTCCTGGCCCAGGGAACATTATATCCCGATGTCGTCGAGTCGGTATCGGTACTGGGTGGCCCATCGGTCACCATCAAGTCGCACCATAATGTCGGCGGCCTGCCCGAAAGAATGAATTTGAAACTGGTCGAGCCACTCCGCGCCCTGTTCAAGGACGAGGTGCGGGCCCTGGGGCGCGAACTGGGGATGCCCGAATCGCTGGTCGGCCGCCATCCCTTCCCCGGCCCCGGCCTGGCCATTCGCATCCCGGGAGAGGTGACGCGCGACCAGGTGGCCCTGCTGCAAAGGGTCGATGAGGTCTATCTTTCCGAGATTCGTCTGGCTGGATTATACGACGAAATTTGGCAGGCCTTTGCGGTATTACTGCCGGTGCGATCGGTCGGAGTGATGGGGGATTCGCGCAGTTACGATCAGGTGGTGGCACTGCGGGCCGTGACCTCGGTCGATGGTATGACAGCCGATTTTTACCATTTCAGCCACGAATTCCTCGGCCGAGTCGCCACCCGAATCATCAACGAGGTCAAGGGAGTCAACCGCGTCGTCTATGACATTACCTCTAAACCCCCGGGAACCATTGAGTGGGAGTAGGTAAAGCAACCTGAGTAGTTTGGTGTTTTGTCGAATCAAGTATTATCGTCATTGCCCTCAAGCTGCTTTAGCAGCGCAGAGTGGCAATCCAGATCAGCCTGTCCCCGCAGGTGGTGGCGGGGATAAGCCCATCACAAAAAAATCATTAGAAATGAGGGGCTTATGCCCCTCAAACTCCCCATCTGGATTGCCAGCACGCTCGTTCCACGAGCGGCGGCAATGACGGCCGAGTTGGTGCAACGAAACTTTAAAATGCTCTAGTCATCGACGATCTGTTCCATACCGGGGCGACAATGGAAACCGCTTGCAAACTACTGCGAAGTTATAAGAAGATAGGGAAGATCTTCGTAGCTGCTCTGACTTGGAGATGATTATGACGACACGGGTTTTTATTGCTGGCTCGATCAATATCAAGCTTCTTGACCCGAAGGTCAAGGAACGGATTGACAAGATCATCGCCCAAGATTTTGAGGTGGTGGTGGGCGATGCCGACGGGGTAGATAGCTCTATCCAAAAGTATCTTGCTGGTCATAATAAAAGTAAGGCAACCGTATTTTGTAGTGGTGAAGGCCCAAGGAATAATCTTGGCCATTGGCCAGTTCAATGCGTCGAAACAAATCATTCACAGGGGTCACGCGCATTCTTCGTTGCCAAGGACATTCGCATGGCCGAGGTTGCAGACTTCGGTTTCATGATCTGGGACACTAAAAGCGCGGGCACGCTTAGTAACATCATCGAACTTCTGACGCGCAAGAAGAAATCTCTGGTATTCGTGAATAATATCAAGGTCTTTAAAAATATCGGCACCGTTGATGAGCTCGAAGAACTGCTCTCCTTTATGTCGGAACATGCCAAACAAAAGGCCGACCAGAAAATCAAACTGTTTTCACGCATCAACGCAATCAAGAATGAACAGATTCAGATATTCGCCTGATCAAATGTAAATAGCTTTAACTTCAATTTTTTCCTACTCTGCTATTATTCGCGTTAGTAGAATTTCGTTTTGAAGGTGAGTTAATTGACGCTTCCAACCGAACAAAAAAACAATCCCAGATGGATTTTGCGCTTTAACAACTATCTCAAGGCGGTGGAGAATCTTACCGAGGCCCTTGAGTCCTTAAAAACCGCCCCTGATTCTTTGTTGATCCGCGATGCCATCGTCAAACGCTACGAGATCTGTTACGAATTGGCCTGGAAGCTGCTCAAGGATTTTTTGGAAGATCAGGGCGAGCGCGATATTTTCGGCGCTAAATCTGCCTTTCGACTAGCGCAAAACCGCGGTCTGATAAGCAATGGCGAGGTCTGGATGCAAATGATCGAAGATCGGAATGTGACAATCCATACCTATGCCAACAATCTTTCCCAATATATGAGCGAACGAATACTGGAACTTTACTTGGAACCTTTGCAACAGCTAAAGACTAGATTTATTAAAATCAGCGAGAACCCGTGATGCCCTTTGGTCTGTCTGATAAGTCATTATCGATTGTTCATGGAATCCTTCGCGGCCATCCTGCGGTTGAGCGGGCGGTGATATATGGTTCGCGGGCGCGCGGCAATTACCGCGAAGGGTCAGACATTGATCTGGCCCTCGAAGGCAGCGACCTCAAATACGATGTAGTCATAAAGATCGCGGGGGAACTTGAAGACTCCTACCTGCCCTATTTTGTCGATTTGATGATTCTGACTCCGACTGATTCCCGACCCATCGCCCATGAGATTGCCCGCGACGGGGTTGAATTCTATCGACGATAATTTTTACAACTTGCTGCTGCGCCACGATTGAGATCTATGGTTTGGGGAACCTCGGTGCTTGGGGTATTCGAGAAGCCGCGGGGGTAGGTTTAATTTATTGTTAAATATCAAAGACATACCCCCCAAGTCGTTCTAAGATTTTCGCTTCGCTTTGCTTGCTCAAATCTAAGAACAACTATCCCCCGCTTTCGCGAGCGAAAGGGGGGACAATCTTTTCCAAAACCAAACCTTTCACCCTATGTATCCAAAAAGCTACGCAGTTTGCGCGAGCGACTTGGGTGTTTGAGTTTGCGCAGGGCCTTGGCCTCGATTTGGCGGATTCGTTCGCGGGTGACCGAGAACTGTTGCCCCACCTCCTCTAATGTATGGTCGGTGGTCATGCCGATGCCGAATCTCATCCGCAGCACCCGTTCTTCTCGCGGAGTTAACGAGGCCAGGACTCGCGTCGTGGTTTCGCGCAGGTTGGATTGAATCGCCGCATCGATGG
>JASGCE010000118.1 GCA_030054295.1 Minisyncoccota bacterium | reverse complement strand
AGCGCTGCGTTCGCAATGCAGAGGCCGTGAGTTCGATCCTCATCGGCTCCACCAATTATTCTAATAGCCTTAAAACTTCAATCGTTTAAACAGGGCTTCGGGGATCAGCCAAATGGCCATAGAGATCCACCGCCAAAACCACGGATAGTAAAGACTGTTGCGGCCGGACAGGCTGGCATTGATCCAGACCTCGGCAGCCGCCTTTGGGGGTGCTGCGAGCAGGCCGCGCAGGCCGGTAACTGGGGCATCAGACTTGCTCAGCAAACCCGACTTGACCGTCAGGACCGAAACGCCGTGGGGGTGAAGCCGCGCTCTCAATCCTGATGCGACAACCCCTAAACCTGCCTTGGCCGCGCCATAGATATAGTTGCGCGCGCGCCCCCGCTCCCCCGAAACCGAGGAGACGATGATGACCCGCCCGCCTGGGCTGGCAATCAGCAGGGGAATAAATTCCAGCATAATCAGGGCCGCTTGAGTGAGGCTGGTATCCAGAACCGCCGTCGCCAGTTCCAGACTCTCCTCAATCGCAATCTGTCCGGCATAGTGGGCAAAGCCGAGAAAAATATTCAGCTTCCCGGCGGGAACCTGCCTTTGACAAAATCGCACCAGGGAGCGACGGGACAGGGCGAGACTCGAATCAAAAATCTGCACCACGACAATCACCGACGGGTATTTCTGCCTTAAATAATCCGCCTGCTCCTCCAATATCGCCAGGTTCCGTCCAGCAAGAATGATCGAGCCATTGCGCCGTGCCACCGCCTCGGCAAAGGCGCGGCCAAGACTTGATGAGGCCCCCAAGACCAGCCACCATTGAGTCTTTAAATCGCGGTTGCGAAGATTCCCCATGCTTGGCACTCCTCTGATTCAATGGTGAAGACGGTGAGGATGGCGCAAATGGGCCAGCCTCTCCTTGCGCTCGTGGCGGACTCGGCGCACCAGCATCGGCAGCAACAGAACCCCAACCCCCACCGCAAACCAAAATGTCGTGGTGCGAATCACAATGGTCGCGGTCAGGGATTCACTGTGACCCACCCCAACCACCGCCAGCAACAGGGCCATGGTGGCCTCGACCCCACCCAGCCCCCCGGGCAAGAGCGAGGCCGCGCCAACCGACATGGCAAAGATAAAGATAAATGCAACGGTAACCAAGGGCACCGGAGTCTCGAAGGCCTGCAATATCAGCCACAGGGCGAAAAACTCCGCGACCCATCCCGCCAAACTCAGCACCATCGAAGGGATCAAGATCTTCAGATCAAAAAGCTTACGGGTCGCGCGAACGCCGGTGCGAACACTGGCCCAAAACCGTCGAAACCGAAAGCCCGACAGCCTATGGCTAAAGCCGATAAAGTTTCGCAGAGCGCGGGTATTATAGATCAGGATCAGCTTTAAAAAAACATAGGCCGAAAAGATCGAAACCACCACCCAATAGGGAGACTCAAGACCAAAAATCGGAAAGGTATAGGCACTGAAACTCCCCACCGCAAAAATCAGAATGATCACAAAGGCCAGGGCATCACATTCGCGATCCGCCACAATCAAGGGTGCCAGCAAGCGATAGGGATGACCCTTGGACTGATTAATCAACCACAGGCGGATACCCTCCCCGGCCTTGGCCGGAGTCACCATCAGGGCCCAGCCCGCCAGATAGGTTCGCACAGCCCGAAAAAAAGGAATCTGAAGCTTTAGATGGCGACAGAATAGATGCCAACGCACGGCGCGAAGCCCAAAGTTCAAAAGCGACAGGGCCAGCAGCTGGATAATCAAAATCGGGTGAATCTTTTTAAGATTGTCCCAGATCTCGTCAAGCCCTACATAAAGTCCAAAACCAATCGAGCCTCCGGCAAATAGAACCAGCCCCAAAACAATGGAGATTTCGATACGATGGCGACGAGTTACTTCCATAAAAAGAATTCCTGTTCAATTAAAGAAACGATACTATATGAAAGACTGAAAAACTCCAAACTTGTCATTCTGAGCTTAGAACAGTCCGAGCTTTAGCTCGGCTAACTGTTCTTAGCGAAGAATCCAGAAAAACTTAAGTTATTGTAATTGCTAAGTTTTCTGGACTCTTCGCTTGTCTTGCTAAGGCTTTCGCTTCGCAAAAGCCAAGCGCGACGACGCTCAGAGTGACAAAAAAGTGACTTTTTCAGACATTCCTAAAGGGCGAACGGGGGCAGTTTTGTTGTTGTCCCCGTGAGATTGTGTTCAACAATAGTTGCAACGGACGGACGAACGCACCACCAATCCCATCCCTACTTCGCATGTTTGCCGTCGTCGTGGTTGATCTTCTCCATCCAGGCCATCAGCAGGGCCGAGACGATAAAGACCATATGAATACCCACCAGCCAAGCCAGTTTCTCGGTACCCCACCGATCGAGGTCCATAAAGGCCTCCAGCACATGAATCGCCGAGATAGCAACAATCGAGGCCATCAGCTTAAGTTTCATATCGCTGAAGGTAATGGTTCCCATCCAGTCCGGCCGCTCGGCACTTTCGCCAAGGTCGATCTTGGAAACGAAATTCTCATAGCCGGCAAAAATCACCATCACCACCAGATTACCGGTCAGCGACATGTCGATCATCGCCACCGTCACAAGAATGGCCTCGGTCTGACTCATATCGATAATATGGGGAATGGTGGTATAGAGTTTAATCCCAAACTGCACCACCAGACCAAACAGAGCCAGCACCAGACCCAGATAAAATGGCACCAGAAGCCAACGGCTGACAAATACGGTCTTTTCGAGAATTTTCTCGATGGGAGCCAATTTTTTACGAACCTTCATTCTCTTTAAACCCTGTTAAGTTGCGACCAAACCAAGTTTCTATCAAATTGCCGTGCCGTAATCAAGAACGAACAGGCCTAAACATCGGTATTGATCGGGCCCTGGGCGCGACCATTGACGAACTGACTGATATAGCTGTTGGTCGAACTGTCGATCTGTTTGACCGAGCCGCTCCAGACAATCTTACCCTGATGAAGCATCGCCACAGTATCGGCAATTTTACGAACACTCGCCATGTCGTGGGTAATCGAAACCGCCGTCACCCCCATGCTGGTCACCGTCGAGCGAATCAAGTCATTGATCACATCCGACATGATCGGATCGAGTCCCGTAGTCGGCTCGTCAAAAAACAAATAGTCGGGCCGGGTCGCAATCGCCCGCGCAAGGCCAACCCGTTTCTGCATCCCGCCCGACAACTGTGCCGGGAGCAGATCCGCAGTCTCGGCGGACAGGCCAACCTGACGGAGATATTCAACCGCCGCCTCTCGCGCCTCTCCCCGCTTCATCCCCTGGCCATTGACGAGGCCGAAGGAGACATTCTCCCACACTGTCTGGGAATCAAACAATGCCGCGCCCTGAAACAACATGCCAAATTTAAAACGATCCTTGATCGATCGCCGCTGTTTGGGCGAGGTAATCTCCGCCCCATCAAACCAAATCTGCCCCGAATCAATCGGAAATATCCCCATGATCGATTTAATCAAGACCGACTTGCCCGTACCCGAACAGCCCACAATCACCGTGGACTTGCCAATCGGAATATCGAGATCAACCCCGTCCAAAACCGCCTTGTCACCAAATCTTTTGGACACCCCGCGCAGGATAATTCCCTTATCTGAATTGGCCATTATCATCCCCTTGCATCGCTATTTGGCAAAAAAAGCCTCGGTCAGAACATAGTCAAAAACCAAAATCAAGATCGAGGCCGAGACCACCGCGCGAGTCGTCGCCGCCCCAACCCCCTGAGCCCCTCGACCAGAATTAAAGCCATGGTAACAGCCCATGCCGGTAATAATAAAGCCAAATACCGCCGCCTTAACCAGACCCGAAAAGACATCTTCAAAGGTGACAATATTGACCGTGGTGATGAGATAGGCTCCCGAATTAAACCCCAGTTTATAGACCGCGACAATCCAGCCGCCCATAACCCCAATCACATCCGCCACCAAGACCAGCGGCGGCAAGGCCAGAACCCCCGCCACAATCCGCGGCACAATCAAATAACGGTAAGGGTTGGTCGAGAGGGTTTGCAAGGCATCGATCTGCTCGGTCACCCTCATGGTGCCAAGCTCGGCGGCCATCGCCGCCCCGACTCGCCCCGCCACCATCAGACCCGCCAGCACCGGCCCCAGTTCCCGCACCATCGACAGAACCACAACATTGGCTATCGCACTCTCGGCATTAAACCGCGCAAAACCCGTATAGGATTGCAGGGCCAAGACCATCCCGGTAAAGAGCGCGGTCAAACCAACCACCGGCAAGGAATTATAGCCAATCTCCCGCAATTGCCGCAGCATCAAACGCAGGTAAAAGGGCCTTTGCACCATCTGCCCCAGGGTCGTGGCAAAAAACACCGAAATCTGTCCGGTCGCAGAGACAAATTGCAAAACCATCGCCCCCAGTCCGGCTACCGCCGCATGAATTCGAGACAATCCCCCCCGGGCTTGATGGGTTGCAGGCTGGTGCTTGTGCTGTTCGGTTTTTTTCATGGTTGAACCCTATGTCTATAGGCCCTAGACCCAAGCCGGGTTAAAACTTCGTAGGGCGAGGTTGAAGCCGCTGTCGCAATTGCCATTACCGAATTATCATCCCCCACTACCTCCGCCCAGTCGCCCGCCTTGACCCGATCTGGCGGAACCTGAGATATGTCGAGGGTCATAAGATCCATCGAGACCCGACCTATCGGCCGCACCTGGTAACCCGCCAGCTTGACCGTCAAGGGCTGATTTAAATCAAGCGAACGGGGGAAAAAATCCGCATAGCCCAGACCGATTACCGCCACCCTGCCCCCATCTTCCATTACCTCGGTTGCACCATAACCAACCGCCGCGCCAGCGTCAACCGTCCGACACTGCATCACCCGCCCATAGACCGACAGGGCCGGTTGCAAGGGAAGGGTCTTGCCCTCCAAAGCAATCGGATAGAGTCCATAGAGCCCCAAACCCGGGCGAACAAAATCATAATGATAACCATGACCAAGGCCAATGCCCGAACTGGCCGCCAGACTCGCCCTCTGGTGCGGAATCTGCGGCAGCAGGGAGTCAAACCTTTGTTTTTGTAAAATCACCCACGGGTCGGTCGGGTCCTCATCATTGGCAAGGTGGCTGATTAATCCCCACCAGGGATCGAGCATGGATTGGCTGTAGAGACACACCTCAGCACTATCGGTCAAGGACAGGCCAATCCGATTCATCCCGGTATCAAAATGAAGGATCGCGCGATGGTGAAGGGAAGGGTCGTTTTCGCTAACCCATTCCCGCAGTTGCTCGATGCTGCTGATGACCGGCATCAGACCATGACCCTGGTAATCGCCCGCATGACCAGCGACATAGCCATCCAAAACCGCAATCATGGGTTGGGGTGTAAGATTTAATGGCTTAAGTACCTGTCTGAGCCGAACCGCCTCATCGAGTCGAGCAACAAAAAACAACCGACAACCGGCCCGCGCCAAAACCGACCCGACTTCATCAGCCCCCATGCCATAGGCATTGGCCTTGATCACCGCCGCAGCAAAGGCTGGTCTGACCTGGCGATTCAAGACATGCCAGTTGGATAGAACCCGAGCCAGGTCAATCTTAAAGACTGCCGTGGTTGCAGCGGGAACCTCGGCCAAGAATCGATTAGCCGCCGTAATGATAATCCTCCTTTGACTCGATATCGCTGAAGCGAGTCGTGGCCCCTTCGAAATTGAGCTCGACCTTGCCAATCGGGCCGTGGCGTTGTTTGGCGATGATAATCTCCGCCCGGTTGTGCGCCCGCGCCCGCGCCGCCTGCCATTTTTCGTACTTTACCGTATCGGAAGACGAGGGCTCGGAGCGATCAAGGTAATATTCTTCGCGGTAAACAAAGGCCACCACATCAGCATCCTGTTCAATGGTTCCGGAATCGCGGAGGTCGGCCAGCTGCGGCCGTTTGTCATCGCGCTTTTCGACCTCACGGGATAGCTGTGACAATGCCACCACCGGCACCGACAGTTCCTTGGCCAAGGCCTTTAAACCGCGCGTAATCTCCGATATTTCCTGGACGCGATTCTCGGTTTTGCTGCCCTGCAACAGCTGCAAATAATCGACCACAATCAAGGCGAGATTGCCTTTGTTCTGCCGCGCCAACCGCCGCGCCCGCGTGCGTAATCCCGACACCGACAGGGCGGGAGTATCATCGATAAAGAGCGGCAGCTGTTCCAAATTGGCGACAATATCGGTCAGGGATTCAAACTCGTGGGCCTGTAATTCGCCGCGTTGAATCTTGTCCGAAGATATTCCCATCTGCTCGGCCAGAATACGGGTGGATAACTGTTCCGCCGACATCTCGAGGCTGAAAAACCCCACCAAATTGGGTTTATCCTCCTCCCCGATTGTCGAGGCAATGTTAAAAGCAATATTGGTGACCAGCGCGGTCTTGCCCATACTCGGGCGACCGGCGATGATCACCAGGTCGCTTTTTTTAAGTCCGCCCAGCAGTTTATCAAAGGCCTTTAGCCCAGTTGCAATTCCTCCCAGCCCGCCTTCGCGAGTCAGGGCTGCGCTGGCCATATTCAAACTGCCGCGCATCGCGGTTTTGAAGTTTTGGAATCCGCCTTCAATCATGCCGCTGCTGGCCAGTTCGAATAGTTTCTGCTCGGCTGCCTCGATCTGGGCCTTGCCGTCGGGTTCGATCTCGTGAACAAAGGCGGCATTGACGGTTTCGGTGCCAAGTTCGATCAATTCACGGCGGAGGTACAGGTCGAAAATCTGCTTGCCATAGTCAGCCGTGTTAATCACCGCGACCAGATGGGTCGCCAGTTCGATCAGGTAATTGGCTGGCACCTGCCCCGCCTTGACCCATTCATAGCTGGCAAAGATCGGCGCGAGTGTCACCGGATCGGCGATCATCCCGCGCTCGACCATCCGCAAAATATCGCTGTAGATCTGGCCATGAAATTTGGAACTGAAATGTTCGGGTTTTAAAAACTCCGAGACATATTCCAACGCGCGATTATTGTGCAGCATCGCCGCCAGCAAGGCCATCTCGAGCTGTTCATTGTGCGGAGCCTGCCGACGGTTGGCATCCTCGGTTCCGCTCGGCAAGGGAATGACATTGGTTGCGGGCTGGTTCATGGCTCAACTATGCCATGAGTCATAGGCAAATTTCTAGCCGATATTCGCTCGATTCAGGCAAAATAAAACCCCCGAATGGCCATGACCAGAGGAGGGGTTTTATACAGGGCTCACTTGAAAATTCAAAAAATAAATCGAGTCATCTTTTTTTGGGGGGGCGGATGCCCCCCGTCAAGCTTCGCTTGACTCCCCCCGCTGGATAGCCTCGTGCTTACGCACGACGCTATGAGGGGTTAGGGAATGTTACAACTACCCACAACCCCTTATCGCGTTTTGCCCTGTCGGCGAATGCCGACATTCGTCGGCGGGGCAGAAGGCGATCCAGCCATCGGGGGGGTTGCCTGACTGTCTCAAATAAAGAGTTGTTTAGACCTTCCTTAAGGAAGGTCTGAAAAACTCACTTTCGTTGTCACTCTGAGCGTCGTCGCGC
>JASGCE010000007.1 GCA_030054295.1 Minisyncoccota bacterium | reverse complement strand
ACGACGCTCAGAGTGACAAAAAAGTGAGTTTTTCAGACTTTCCTTTAGGGAGCGGGGGGAAGGCTCTTGCCGCAGAATGCGGCGAGAGACAGGGGGGTAGGTATTGAAATCTTGTGTTCGTGTTAAGACATACCCCCCAAGCAAGTCTAACGCTCGTAAACACTCGCTGAGACTTGCTTTCCCCCGCATTCTAAAGAAAGGGGGGACATTCATTGTAAACAACCCTCGATTGGCCCGTTGAGAAGCAGAACTAATCACTCACCCACCCGTCCCCAGATAGGCCGCCTGCACCCGTGGGTCGGACATGATCTGATCGGCGGCCCCGGTCATGACAATCTCCCCCTGTTGCAAAACATAGCCGCGATGGGCGATCTTTAATGCCTGCAAAGCATTCTGTTCGATCAGCAGAATCGTCATGCCCCGCTCGCGGTTGAGCATCTTGATGGTGTTAAAAATCTGTTTGATAATCAGCGGCGCAATCCCCAGTGAAGGTTCATCGAGCAGCAACAGTTCCGGTCGGCTCATCAGGGCGCGACCAATGGCCAACATCTGCTGCTCCCCCCCTGACAGGGTTCCCGCCCGTTGGCTCTGTCTTTTAGCGAGGATCGGGAATATATCAAATACCTCCTGCAGGTCCTTTGCATAGTGTTTATGGTCAGCCAGGGTCGCGCCAATCGCCAGATTCTCTAGCACCGACATCTTGGGGAAGATCCGCCGCCCCTCTGGCACCTGAGCAATACCATGGCGCATAATCTGATAGGTGGTCTGGCCCACCAGTTCCTTGCCCTTGAACTTGACCGAGCCACGCCGCGGTTGCGGATGGCCGCAGATGGTCATCAGCAGAGTCGATTTACCGGCGCCATTGGCCCCAATCAGGGCGACGATCTCTCCCGCATTGACCTCGAGCGAGACCCCGCGCAGGGCCTGAATATTGCCGTAAAATGTCTCGACATTCTGGAGCGAAAGAATCATTTCTTACCATCCTTTTTGACCTTTTTAGTCGAGGGGTTTTTTGTCGGGGTTTTGGGGGTCGTTGCTTTTTGGGTTGGCGATTTTTTTGACAGTTGTTTTAAAACCGCTGGCTCCTCCTCCTCCTCCACCCCCAGATAGGCGGCAATCACCGCGGGGTTTTTGCGAATCTCGGCCGGGGTACCACTCGCTATGACCTTGCCGTGATCAAGGACAAAAATCCGATCCGAGATCTGCATCACCACCGACATGTCATGTTCGATGAGCAAAATCCCAATCCCCAATTCGCGACGAATTTGCAGCAACAGTTCGTTCAACCTTGCCGATTCGGTGGCATTCAAACCCGCCGCCGGTTCATCAAGACAGAGCAGCACCGGATGGGTACAGAGGGCCCGCGCAATCTCCACCCGCCGCTGCACGCCATATGGCAGATTCCCCGCCGCCAGATCGGCATAGGCCAGCAGGTCAAACCGCTCCATCCATTGCCGCGCCTGAGCCACCGCCGCAGCCTCCGCCGCACGGAATTTCTTGGTTCCCAGCAGCCCGGCAATCGACCAGACCGAGGCCCGCATCAGGCCCGGATGCTGGGCAATAATCAGATTCTCCAACACCGTCATCTTTTGGAACAGACGGATATTCTGGAAAGTCCGACAGATTCCAGCATCGCTGATAAGGCGCGTCGGCGGCAAGGATTCAAGAATAAAATCACGACCATCGCGGTGAATTCGGGACTCGCCCGAAGTCGGTTTATAAAAACCGGTCAAACAGTTGAACAGGGTGGTTTTGCCCGCGCCATTGGGGCCGATCACCGCCGTGATCTCCCCCTTCTCTGCCGTCAGGTTGATGTGATCAACCGCAACCAATCCGCCAAAACGCAGGGTCAGGTCGGTTACGGTAAGCAAGGGGGCTGTCGTGGTTTTGGCCATTATTGCACTCCCTTTGTTTTAGCCTTGGATTTGGCTTTACCGACCAATCCCAAGATCAGACTCGGTTTGCGCTCCCCGACAAAACCTTCGGGGCGGAAGACCATGATGAGAACCATCGCCGCGCCAAAACCAACCATCCGATAGTCGGCAAAGGCGCGACCCAGTTCTGGCACCAAAACCAAAAACAGGGCCGCGACCACCACGCCGATTTGACTCCCCATCCCACCCAAAACCACGATGGCCAGCACTGTTGCACTCTCCATAAAGGTGAAGCTCTCGGGGCTGATAAAACCCTGCCGCGCGGCAAAAAAACATCCCGCCAACCCCCCGAGTCCCGCCCCCAGAGCAAAGGCCGAAAGCTTGACCATGGTCGGATTGATGCCAAGGGCGCGACAGGCGATCTCGTCTTCGCGCAGGGCCTCCCAGGCCCGGCCAATCGGCAGGTTGCGCAGCCGCCGCACCAAAAAGTCGGTAAAGAACAACAGCCCAAGAATCACAAAATAGAGGAATGTAATCCGATGAACCGGGGCATAGCTGAGTCTATAGGCCTCGAGCCCCGCTTCACTGCCGCCAAACCACTGCCCGATCATGGTCAAATTGCCATTGACCCAATCGACAAAGGTCGAACTATCGCCGCCCGCAGTCTGGGACATTGACAGGCCAAAAAACTCCGGCCGCGCGATCCCGCCAATCCCCCGCGAGCCATTGGTCAAACTCTGCCAATTGAGCAGAATAATCCGAATAATCTCGCCAAATCCCAATGTCACAATGGCCAAATAGTCACCGCGCAACCGTAGCACCGGAAATCCCAACAAAATCCCAAACAATGCCGCCAGCAGGCCGGCAATCGGCAGAGTCTCCCAAAATCCCAAGCCCAATGTCTGGGAGATGATCGCATAGCTATAGGCCCCCACCGCATAGAAGGCGACATAGCCAAGATCAAGCAATCCCGCCAAACCTACGACTATATTCAAGCCCCAACCGAGCATCACATAGATAAGTACCGTCGTTGCCAAATCGATCGAATAGCGATCGGTAAAGGGCATCATCGGCAACAAAAAAGCCAGCAGCAAAAGGGTCACGGTTGGCTCGGGAAGCTTACCTCGCAGCCACAAAATGGCCGGGTTGCGATCACGGAATTTTGGTCTATTGGGATGGCGCGAACTCAACCATGTCTTCAGGGAATCGACGACTCCGTGGGCCGCCAATTCAGCCGTAAAAAGCCGCCCAACAAAAATCACAATCGCCAGCCACAGCAGCCAGGGCCAACGCTGCACCAGAATCAAACTGCCGTTCTGATCGGTCGTTCCCAATGCCACCATCGGAATCCCCAGCACCACCGCGACCAGAGTCGCCAGCACCGCAAGCCGCAGGGAATGAGGCAAGGACAGTTTCTTCGCCGCTGTTTGGGTTGAATTTTTCATGGGCTAGACCTTCTCGATTTCAGGCCGCCCAAGCAATCCGCTCGGGCGAAAAACCAGCACCAAAATCAGTACCGAAAAGGCCGCAACATCCTTATAGGCCGAACCGACATAACCCGCCCACAGGGACTCGACCAGGCCAATAATCATGGCCCCCAAGACCGCCCCCGGCAAGGAACCAATCCCGCCCAAGACCGCAGCGGTAAAGGCCTTTAACCCCGCCAAGAATCCCACCATAAAATCAACCACGCCATAGTACATGGTGACCATGACTCCCGCCACGGCCGCCAGGGCTGCTCCCGCAACAAAGGTCAGGCTGATGGTACGGTCAACATTGATCCCCAGCAGCGAAGCCATGGTACGATCCTGTTCGCAGGCCCTCTGGTGCCGACCAAAATTGGTCTTATTAATCAAGATGGTAAAGACCGCCATAATGCCAAAGGTGGCGAGGATAATCACCGTCTGAATCAAACTCAGCCGAACATCAAAATCATTGTCGGTAAAGAGGGTCACACCCCCGGTCAGCACCGGCTGGATCGCCTTTGACCGCGCCCCTTGCAACATCTGGACGGCGTTTTGCAAAAATATAGACATGCCAATTGCCGAAATAAGCGGGGCCAGGCGCGGGGCCTGACGCAGCGGTCGATAGGCAATGCGCTCCACCGCCCAACCATAGAGGGAGGTAAATCCTACCGCCCCAATAAGTACCACGACAATCGCCACCGGTGCCGAACTAATGCCAAAAATCGCAGAAAGGATAAAGCCTAGGATCGCTAGGAACGACCCGATCATATAGACCTCGCCATGGGCAAAGTTGATCATCCCGATAATGCCATAGACCATCGTATAGCCAATGGCGATGAGACCATAGATGGCCCCCAGGGTCACTCCATTGATCGCCTGTTGCGCGAGATAACCTGTATCCATCCCCAGCATTCCTTTCGATTGAGCATTTCCATAAATTTCTGTAATTCTTATTTGCGACTTAAATTGATTTTTGTCGCCTCGTCAATAGTATAATTTTTTAGTCGGATTATGCCGTTAGACAGAGACAATATTCTCTGATAGGTGTCTCAGCAAAGCCAGCATCGGCATGGCAAAATAGGAATCACCAAAAGATGTTACGCAAATTATCGGCCTCGGTCAATCGCGGCGCGACCTATGGCAAGGGGCTGGAATATGCCCTGTTTGCCTTTGTCATCTGGGGCATTAACCCCTTGTATTTTAAACTATTTGGCGGATTGCCCCCGATATTGGTTGTCGCCCATCGCACGGTCTGGCTGCTGGTCATGATGGTCATAGGGGCGATGATTTTAAAACGCACCCATCTCGTCACCGCTGCTTTAAAAAACCCACGAGTCGCCATCGCCCTGCTCGGGAGTGGCATTTTGCTGACCATCAATTGGCTGGTGTCATTCTATGCCATTGAATCCAACCGAGTCCTCGATTCCAGCTTTGCCTATTTTATATCGCCCCTGGTGGCGGTGCTTTTTGGCGTGGTGTTTTTGCGCGAGACTCTCCGTCACTGGCAATGGGTCGGGGTTGGTCTGGCGGTCTGCGGCCTGTTGGTGACTCTGTTTGGCGCCGGGTTGCAGCATATCAGTTGGATCCCCTTTGCCCTCGCCGCGACCTGGGGGCTTTACGGAGTCATTCGCAAAACCACCGATGTCGATAGCTATTCTGGCTTCTTGATCGAGACCCTGTTCATCGCCCCCTTCGGCCTCATCTGGGTCATCATCAGCGAAACCCACCCCGAGATTCCCCACCTCAGCAACCAGACCCCCCTGGTCATTGCCCTGGTCTTAAACGCTGGCACCATCACCATCTTACCCATGCTGGCCTATGGCAAGGCCCTGCGGATGCTGCCCCTCGCCCAGATGGGAATCTTGAACTATCTCTCGCCCCTGATTCAGTTTTTAGTCGCCATCAGCTTTTTTGGCGAGCGACTCGAACAACATCGGTTCATCGCCTTCTGTCTCGTCTGGGTCGCCCTGGTGCTCTTTACCTGGGACGGTTATCGCAATCGAAGCGGTAAGATTGCCGCCGAATAAATGAAGCCGTGAATTCTCTGCTTGCACTTGTCCAAAAATAGTCTAATCTCCACCGCCATGGATGGGTGGCCGAGTGGTTGAAGGCGCACGCCTGGAAAGTGTGTAAACGGGCAACCGTTTCGCGGGTTCGAATCCCGCCTCATCCGCCACAGGCACGGCCTGAGCGATTCGTTGGTTCGGTATGGATAAACGCGCCTCATCCGCCACAGGCTTTGAATTTTATGACTGTCCCCCCTCCCTTTAGGGAGCGGGGGAAAGCAAGTCTCAGCGAGTGCTTACGAGCGATAGACTTGCTTGGGGGGTAGGCAGGCACGGCCTGAGCGATTCGTTATTCTTTGGTGTTTAACTCTGTCATTAAAAACCAAAGAATACAAAATAGCACCGCGACCATCGCGGCCTACCCCCCCTGTCTCACTCTGCTGTGCAGAGTGATCCTTCCCCCCGCTTCCCAAGCGGGAAGGGGGGGCAATAGTAAACTGTCCCCCCTTCCTTTAGGTACCATCCGTGTCCAAATCTATTTTAAAATCACCAATAAAAATCCTGCTGGTCTTTGGCACCCGGCCGGATTCGATCAAGATGGCCCCGGTCGTAAAGGTTCTTAAAAACCTGCCGCAGTTCGAGACGCGAGTCTGCGTCACCGCCCAGCATCGCCAGATGCTGGATGGAGTTCTCGGTCTTTTTGCCATCCAGCCCGACTATGACCTCAACCTCATGACCCCGGGGCAAGACCTGACCGATGTCACGGCGCGAGTCCTGACCGAAATGCGCACCGTCCTGACCGATTTTAAACCCGATCTGGTTTTGGTTCACGGCGATACCACCACCGCCATGGCCGCTGCCCTCGCCGCCTTTTACCAGCGAATTAAAATCGGCCATGTCGAGGCTGGCCTGCGCACCGGCGATAAATTCGCCCCCTTCCCCGAGGAAATTAACCGAGCCTTTGTCGGGCGAATCGCCGACCTCCATTTTGCCCCAACGACCACCGCCGCCGATAACCTCCGCCGCGAAGAGGTTACAAACGATCAAATCTTTATCACCGGCAATACGGTGATCGATGCCCTGCTGGATGTGGTTCGGATGATCGAATCCCAACCCGCAATGCAGCAGCAACTGGCGAAGCGATTTGAATTTCTTGACCCCAATAAAAAACTGATTCTGGTCACCGGCCATAGAAGAGAAAATTTCGGCGACGGCTTTGAATCGATCTCTGCCGCCCTCGCCACAGTGGCCGAGCGCGGCGACTGCGAACTGGTCTATCCGGTGCACCTGAACCCCAATGTGCAGGAGCCGGTAAATCGAATTCTCGGCGGTAAGAAAAACCTCCATTTGATCGAGCCGCTCGACTATCTGCCCTTTGTCTATTTGATGAACCGCGCGACCCTGCTGCTGACCGATTCGGGGGGCGTGCAGGAGGAGGCCCCCTCGCTCGGTAAGCCGGTGCTGGTCATGCGCTCCACCACCGAGCGGCCCGAGGCCGTCGCGGCGGGAACGGTGAAGTTGGTCGGAGTAGACCGCGCGGTCATAGTGCGCGAACTGACCCGCCTGCTCGACGAACCTGCCGCTTACCAGACCATGAGCCGCGCCCATAATCCCTACGGCGATGGCCAGGCCGCCACCCGCATCGCCACGGCGATCAGCAAGGTTTTTGGGGTCAAGGACTGAGAGTGTGAATCAAGAAAATAAATTTTTAAATTAATATTTAACCACTTGAATCAGCAACCCTTTCCTTGTCATTCCCCGCAAGGTTGCGCAGCAACCGCAGACGGGGAATCTCCCTTCCTTTTTAATCTCTCACAGCAAAGCGAGATTCCCCGTCTGCGGCTGCCCTGCTGACCAATGTCAGCAGACCACCCTGGCGGGGAATGACAAAATACTGTTAATTCATGCAATTCATAGAAACCTATCAAGTTCATAATATTTTTAAATCCTATGCTTATTATTAACCATATTTTAACCATTATGAGCTATTGTTAAAGATACCATCTATATTTTAAGGAGTTTATCATGATTAGTTCATTAAAAATTACCTCCCTAAACCATTCTGTTGATCATCATCGGCTGTTGCGGCGGTTGCTGCTGGCTTCGGTTTCGACCGCGATGATTATGGTCGGAGGCGGAGCCAGGTTGGCTGAGGCCGCTCCTGCCGGGGCTTCTTTCTTTTACGGTGCTGCCACCGTTTCCTATGACGGTAACAATACCATCATTCATCAAACCAGCGAAAGGACTCGCATCGATTGGCAGAGTTTTGATGTCGCCGCCAATGAATCGGTGCAGTTTATTGTCCCCAATAGCACCAGCGCGACCCTCAATCGGATTAACAGCAATGGCCCCTCGACCATCAGTGGCTCGATCCGTTCCAATGGTTTTGTCTATTTTGTCAATGCCCATGGCATGATCTTTGATGCCACCAGCCGAGTCTCGGCCAATGGTTTTATCGCCAGCACCGCCGATATGGGGATTGCAAGTTTTTACGATAACCGAGCCTTTGGTGGCGACTTCGACCTTCCGTCGCAAATGGCTGCTCCGGTCATTACCACGGCTGGCACCATTACCGTGAACAACGGCGGCAAGGTTGCCCTGATCGGCCCCTCCATCCAAAACAGCGGCACCATAAACGCGCCCTATGGCTCTGTCTCCCTGATCGCAACTACCGGGGCTCGGACATTGGTTGACCAATATAATAATTTCGCAGTTTTGGACCAAGACTCGGGCGGTACGAGCCTTGCCGTAAACCTGAGCACTCGAGGTTCCATCACCGCCGATGGCGGAAGAATAAGACTCTTGGCCCAGGGCAACAGCGATTCAAACATTGCCATCGAAGGTACGGTTCAGGCCCGCAATGTCAGTGGCAATGTCAGTGGCAGTGGCTTTGGCACTATCAGCAACCCTGGCACGGTCGAGATTATCAGCCGAGGAAACCTGTCTATAGTTGGTAAGCTCGATGCCTCGGCCCTTAATCAGAATGACTCTGCCGGTACCATTATTCTCGCGGCGGTGGAGATGGGCAGCGTAACGGATCTCGTAACCCGATATTTAGCCCATCATAATCTAGCCATTCAACTGTTTGGCTCGACCGATATCAACCTGAACACTATTGATTTTGAGACCCTAAATCATAGTCTTAGCCTGGCAACCGATAGCGGTTCGATTACATTGAATGGTTCAATCGAAGCCCCAAATCTGACGGGGCTTTGGCTCTCCAGCGGCAGCGGTGATATTGATATCAATGGTTCGGTTAATCTCGCCAATGCCCGACAGTTTAGCATGGTTACTAAAGGCGGCAGTCTTCTCATTAATGGTGACTTAACCCTTCAGCGGGCCTCTCAATTTAATCTATCTGCGGAGGCTGGTCGGATCATTGTTAATGGTACTGTCATCGCCAACAATGCCCAGGGCTTTGAAATTAAAACCGCCTTGGCGAATATTGTGATCAATGGCTATGTCCAGGCACAGAATGCCCATAACTTTTCTTTGACCTCGGGCGCGGGTTATATTTCGATCAATGGCTATATTGACGCGGTTAAGGCTCGCAGGGTGAGTCTCCAAACCCAGGATGGCTTTATCTCGATTAATGGCGATTTGAATATCGACCATGCCGAGTCCTTGACGGTTAACAGGGGCATGGGTACCATCAGTATCAATGGCTATATCTATTTTAATGGTCAGAAATTCTTTACAAATCTGCCCGCAGATGACTATATCTGGCGGCAGGTTCAAATTCGTGACCAATCGGCTTGGATTGACAATCCAAACCGCGACTGGACATCCTTTTATGACAATGACGAATCGAACCTAGCCAATCTGCCGCCGGTTGCAGTGGCGCCCGAGAGTCTCTCTACGACTCCGCTCGCGACTCCGCTCGCGACTCCGCAACCCTGGGGTCAGGCCAGCCGTACCGCCTTCACGAGTGAGGCCTTGACGGATCTGGTACAGTTCTTTGGCTGGCAGGTGAATGGCTTGACGGTTACAGGCCCCAGTCAGTCGCTGCCCAGCTCTGGGTCAAACCGAATTGGGATCAGCTCAGGCAATGGTTCGGTGGTGGAGTTTAATCCCGCGCCGATCGTGACCATTGGCACTGAAGATAACCCGGCCTTGAAGCTCGATCTTCTCTCGCCCGGCGATTTGACCGAGAGTGGTGACGGCAATCTGCCCGAGGGCAAAAAGCAATCGCTCTTTAGTTCGGTAAGTCTGCAAAAGACAAATTAATCGCGGGACGGATTAGGGTTCGATTTGCCCTTTACCGAGGGTAACCGCTTTACTCACTCCCCTGTTGCTTGCATCGCAGGATTTGGCTATGGTGCAGCCATGATGCGGCAAGCAACAGGTGCGAGAATAGAATGAAGCCATTGACTTCGGTAAGCATGATTGGGCTCGGCTATATTGGTCTACCGACGGCGGCGGTATTGGCCGATAGTGGGCTTCAGGTGATCGGTGTCGATATAAACCCTCTCGTCGTCGATACCATCAACCGCGGGGAAATTCACATTGTCGAGCCCGACCTCGATGCCGTGGTTCATCGAGTCGTCAAGTCGGGGCGACTCCGCGCGGTTTTAAAGCCGGAGGCGACCGATGCCTATCTGATTGCGGTTCCGACTCCCTTTATTGTCGCTGCCGATGGCCATAAACACCCTGACCTCAGATTTGTCGAGGCGGCGGCCAAGGCCATTGCTCCGGTATTGCGGGCGGGGTCTTTGGTGATTTTGGAATCGACCTCGCCCGTTGGCTCGACCGAGAAGCTTCAGGATTGGTTGGCTGCCGCCCGGCCTGATCTGACCTTCCCCAAAACCGCCGGAGAGAAGGCCGATATTCAGCTCGCCTATTGCCCCGAACGGGTTCTGCCGGGACAGGTTCTGACCGAACTCATCCGCAATGATCGGATTATCGGCGGCATGACTACGCACTGTGCCGAGCGGGCCGCCAGCCTCTATCGTCATTTTGTCAAGGGCGAATGTCTTTTGACCAATGCCCGTACCGCCGAAATGTGCAAACTGACCGAGAATGCCTATCGCGATACCAACATTGCCTTTGCCAATGAACTGTCGCTGATCTGCGACCATATTGGCGGCATCAATGTGTGGGAGTTGATTAAACTGGCCAACCACCATCCCAGGGTTAAGATTCTCCAGCCTGGGCCAGGGGTTGGGGGCCACTGTATTGCCGTCGATCCTTGGTTTATAGTCGATTCGGCCCCCGATCAAGCGCGCCTGATTCGCACGGCGCGAGAGGTCAATGATTCCAAGCCGCACTATATTGTCGATAGGGTGCTGGCGGCGGCTCGGTCGGTCAAGAAGGCTGGCGGTAAGGTTGCGGTCATTGCCTGTTTGGGACTGGCCTTTAAGCCGGACATTGACGATCTGCGCGAATCTCCGGCGGTGGAGATTGTCTTGGAATTGGCGGCAAAACACCAGGGCGAGATTTTGGTGGTGGAGCCCCATATCGATCACTTACCGCGGCAACTTCAGGGGATCGAGCGGCTGCGGCTGGTCGGTTCGGACGAGGCCTTACAGCTGGCTCATCTTGTCGTTATGTTGGTGAACCATCGGGAATTTTACGCCCTTGATCGCGCGAAGTTATCAGGCAAGTCTATTGTCGATAGCCGCGGCGTTTGGCAGTAGTTTGTAGGATTTTGCTAAATTGTCGAATCAATGTTTCTTTAATTGTCCCCGCTCGCCTTTTAGGAAACGGGGGGAAGGCTCTCCCCTTACCTACAGCAGTAAGTGGAGGTATGAGGTTCAACCTATTCATAACCCCCCCCTCTTTCACTTCGCAGTTGCAGCAGGGTCATTACTGTGTCAAACTAAAAATATAAATAAAATATAAACTGTTCAGCGCGGGGAATTCGGATTGTAAGGAACGAGGCGACCGATGATCGGTATGGTATTAGTAACACATGGCAAGCTTGCCAACGAATTTATTCAAGCACTCGAACATATTGTTGGCAAACAGACGGGCTGCGTCGCCGTCTGTATCGAGGCCGAAGACGATATGGAACAACGAAGGCAAGAAATTCTCGACCAGGTGAACCGGGTCAACCAAGGTCAAGGGGTGATTCTATTGACCGACATGTTCGGCGGAACCCCGTCGAACCTGGCGATCAGCCTGCTCGACAAGGCGGAGGTCGAGGTGATTGCCGGACTTAATTTACCAATGCTCATTCGCCTGGCCCGATTGCGCGAATCGGAATCCCTCAGCGAAGCGGTTATTCAAGCGCAGGAGGCCGGCCGAAAATATATCGCCGTCGCTTCGCGCATTTTAGAGGATGAAAAATAATGCCCGACTCCGAGGTTATCAACTGTGATTTTACCCACGAAGCCAATGGCTTCTTAACCACCCGAGTAACCATCGTCAACCAACGCGGACTCCACGCCCGCGCCGCCGCCAAATTCGTCAAACTGGCCGAGACATTCAACAGCGAAATCATCGTCAAGAGATGCGAAATCTCCTGCGTCAGCTGCGCGGGGGAGGAGGTTTCGGGCCATTCGATCATGGGCCTGATGATGCTCGCCGCCAGCACTGGCACAGAACTGTATATTGGGGTCAAGGACGCTGATTCCGCCACCGCCCACGCCGCCCTGACCGCCCTGGTCGAACTGGTCAAGAATAAATTCGGAGAGGAGGAGTGAGGGAAATGGTAAAAAATAATCAAGATAATATGAAAGAGTTTCACGACACGGTCTATCCAGGAAATTTGTGGCAAGATTTTGATTTTAATACATTAAATTCTGACGAGTTTAAAGAAGACAGTGTTAGAGAGATTTTAATATTGCCTCTGCTCTATAGCTTGGGCTATCAGAACAATTCAAACTCCATTATTCGTAATCAAGGTTTATCGGATAGCTATATTAAAACCGGTTCCACTAAACGCAAAATTACGCTTATTCCCGACTATATTCTTCGTATCGATCAGGCAAATGCATGGGTGCTTGAAGCCAAAAACCCAAAAGAAAACATTACATCGGGCGAGTATGTTCAGCAAACCTATTACTATGCAGTCCATTACGAGATTAGAGCCAAATATTTTGCCCTTTGTAATGGACGGGAATTTGCCCTGTTCAGAACAGATAATTCCGATAACTTACCAATTCTTGCCTTTAGTCTTGACCAGATTGAGCAATATTGGACTAGACTATACACACTGTTGTCAGTGGATTCTTTTCAGACGGGCAAAAAATCGAGCTATGTACCAATTACCGCCCCAAAATATGTAAATTTTGATTATATGGCTCGCCCTTTATTGCCGGAAATTACCGTGCGTAAGCAAGCTGCCAAAAGATACTTCGGTTGTAATAGCTATTTTACACGACAATCATGGGACATTGTTCGTGCCTATATTCTTAATTTTTCACAACCTGGTGATACTGTTCTTGACCCCTTTGGAGGCAGTGGAATCACTGCTATTGAAGCTTTGATGCTGGAGCGAAAAGCAATTCACCTTGATTTGAATCCTTTATGTATCTTTATGGTTGATGCACTTGTGGCACCCGTCGATGTGGCTCAATTTAACCTATCGGTCGAGGCTGTTACCGAGCAATTTAACAAAGAAAGACCCGAATCAGACGAGGAATGTCAGAAGATTGCACAAAAATATGGCTATCCTTCTGGAATAACTTTGCCGCGAGGTTCAGATGTCGAAACAATTGAGCAACTCTTTTCTCTAAAGCAAAGGGCGCACCTCGCCTTGCTAAAGGCAAAAATACAGAAAGTAGAAAATATCAATATTCGCAAGTCTTTGTTTTTGGCCTTTTATAATACAGTATCTGTGTGTAACCTAACTTTTCATAAGACACCAAAGGGTGGGGGTAACCACTTTGGATATTATTACAGATACAGACTTGCCCATACACCATTCACAAAAGATATCATTAATGTTTTTCAGTCCAAAGCAAGTAAAATTGTTAATGGTAAAAAGGAAATGGCACTCACTATTACCAATAGGAGTTTGTCGAATTTAATTTGCCGTAAAAATTCGGCGGTTAAACTTGATCTACTATCAAAAGAGTCGGTCGATTATATCTATACTGATCCTCCCTATGGCAAAAAGATAGCCTACCTTGACCTTTCGATCATTTGGAATGCATGGCTTGATTTGCCTGTTACCGAGGAGGACTATCTTGCTGAAGCTATTGTCGGGGGGGAACACGAAAAAACCAAGCAAGACTATAATCAAATGATTGCGGCTTCAATATCCGAAATGTATCGAGTCCTTAAATTTGACCGCTGGTTATCATTTGTCTTTGCCCATAAAGATCCTGAATTTTGGCACTTAATCGTCGAAACGGCTGAGAAATCTGGATTTGAATATGCTGGAGCTGTTGCCCAAAAAAATGGGCAAACGAGTTTTAAAAAACGCCAGAACCCCTTTACCGTTTTATCGGGACAGTTAATTATTAACTTTAAAAAGGTCAGGAATCCAAGAGCCATAATGAAGGCAAATCTAGGCATGGATATTTCAGAAATTGTTATGGAAACAATCGAAGGTATTATTGCTCAAGAGGATGGGGCCACGCTTGAACAGATCAATGACGAGTTAATTTTGCGCGGTTTGGAGTTAGGCTTTCTTGACCTTTTAAAAAAAGAATATAGTGACTTGACCCCGATCCTAGAACAAACCTTTGAATATGAACCCAAGTCAAAGAAGTTCTTTATTGTCAAGGATCGTAAATTTACAACAAGGATAGATTTAAAATTACGAGTAAAATACTATCTTGTTTCATTTCTGCGTCGTTTGGAGATACAAAACCGACCCGCAAGTTTTGATGAAATTGTGCTAAATATTTTGCCATTGTTAAAAAATGGTATCACCCCAGACAACCAAACAATTTTATCAGTACTTGAAGATATTGGGGTACGAACCACAGATGGACAATGGTCTCTAAAAAAATCTGGTCAGCTAGATATGTTCGTTAGTTGATAATACACAGTTCCATAAATTATATTGATCGTTATGTAATAGATTTTTTGCAGTGACTTCTAGGAAGAATTTATCTACCCCGCCTTTCTGATAAATCCGCCGCCGAGCATCCGCTGGCCCTGGTAAAATACCGCAGCCTGGCCGGGGGCGACTCCCAGGGCAGAATCGGCCATTACCACCTGACAATTGTCTTCCTCGTCCCATTCCAGCCGTGCTGGTAAAGCCGGTTGCGTCGAGCGAATCTTGACCGTCAGATCATCCCCCAACAGTTCCGCCCGTTCGACCAGCCAGTTACAGTCGCCAAGGCCAAACCTTGTCACCGCCAAGGCCTCGCGCGGGCCGACCACCACCTGAGCCTTGGCCCGATCCAGCCGCACAACATAGAGCGGTTCGGGATGGGCAATGCCGAGGCCGCGCCTCTGCCCCACCGTAAATCCGCTGATGCCATTGTGGCGACCCAGCACCGTGCCATCGGTCAGAACAATATCTCCCGCCTGCACCGTATCGGGGCGGAGTTTGCTGACAATATCGTCATACCGACCGTGCGGGACAAAACAAATATCCTGACTGTCGGGCTTGTCCTGCACCACCAGACCATAGTGTTGGGCCAGCTGGCGCACAACAGATTTGCTCGCCAAACCCCCGAGTGGAAAGCGCAGATAATCGGCCTGCTCCCGCGTGGTGGCGAATAAAAAATAGCTCTGGTCGCGGGTCGAATCGGCGGCCTGATAGAGGGCGACGGCCTCACCCAGCCGCGCGCGAATCAGATAATGGCCGGTGACCAGGGCCGCCGCGCCGAGATCCTTAGCGGTTTTTAACAGATCGGCAAACTTGACCGTGCGGTTGCAGGCGATGCAGGGAACGGGGGTCTCGCCCGCGGCATAGGCATCGGCGAAGGGCTGAATCACCGACTGTTTGAATCGCTCGGCATAGTCGAGGACAAAATGAGGTATCTTCAGCCTCTGGGCTACCGCCGCCGCGTCCTTAATATCGGCCCCAGCGCAGCAGGCCCCGGCCCGTCGAGGCCCTCCGCCCGAATCATAGAGCCGCAGAGTCACCCCCACCACTTCAAAACCGCGTTCAACCATCACCGCCGCCGCGACCGAGGAATCGACTCCCCCCGACATGGCGACGACGACGCGCGAGCCAGCGGGCAGATCAGCCAGCGAACGATCAATCGATAGCATAGAGTCATCCCGCGGCAGGGCGGGATTTGAACGCCCTGCTGCAATGGGTGACTCGGCAATCTGACAGTGATCGAGCATGGGGGTCTCCTGACCAAAGGGTCGGACAAAAACTACGACATATTGTGGCTGCCGGCGGGCAGGCGGACTCGCAGGCCGTCGAGTTCCTCGTTCATGATGATCTGGCAGCCGAGGCGCGAGGTGCGGGTCAGGCCAAAGGCTAGATCGAGCATATCCTCCTCGTCCTCGGTCGGGTCGCGGAGGCGATCAAAATCCTCGGGTTCGATAATCACATGGCAGGTTGAACAGGCCAGCGAGCCTTCGCAGGCCCCTTCGAGGTTGACATCATTGCGATGGGCGATTTCCAGAACCGAGAGACCAATCGGAGCCTCGACCTCACGCTCCTGACCTGTAAGGTCGATGAACACCATTTTTGGCATTTAGAAAACTTTGCTGGTTAGTGGTTGATAAAATTAAGACGAGTGGCACTATACATGAAAAGACTCGCCGCAACCACAGCGACCTTTTTCGTTCGGATTGTGGAAGACGAATCCGGATTGCAGTTTGTCCTCGACATAGTCCATTTCGGTACCCAGCAGGAACATGATGGCGCGGGGATCGATGAGAACCTTGACTCCCTGTTCTTCGATCACCTCGTCGAAGGGGCCGACGGTCTCGGCATATTCAACGGCGTAGGATAAACCCGAGCAGCCCTTGGTCTTGATGCCGATTCGAAGGCCAACTACGGGGGCGGCATCGGTTGGTCTCTTGTCAAGGATTGCCTTGACCCGCTCGGCGGCGGCGGCGGTGATGGTGACCGGGGATTTCTTTGCCGAAGAGGTTGATAATTGGGTCATAATGATACCTGATATGATGTTTGCTGATTATACAGCAATCGCAAGGTCAAGGGGGGAATTTTTTACAGACGAAAAGGAACAGTAGAAAGAAAAGCCTTCAGCGGGCAAGGCAGGCGCGGCCTGCTAAGATGAGTCATTGATTTTTATTGCAAACAAACCGATCTTGACTATTGAAATTCCTAGAACGATTATAGACTGCATGACTATGATCGATACCTCAAAGGTTAAACTATATCATATTGTTCATATTGACCGTCTTGCCTCAATCATTGATCGGGGTGGGTTGTTTAGTGACCGTATCGTGCGGCGAGATGATCTAACCGGAACCAACATCGGAAATTCAAATATCAAAAATGCAAGACTCGATCGTAAGATTGAGGATAAGCATTCCTTAACGGTTGGAGACTGCGTGCCATTCTATTTTGCGCCGCGGTCTGTTATGCTTTATGTCATTAAAGCCACGGGCGGACAAGAACAGGTAATCCATCTTGAATTTGAATATCAAACCATACTAGAATACCTCGAAATCAGTAATAAGCGAAAGTTTTATACCTGTACCAACGCAAGAGCAAACTATACGGAGTTCCATCAAGACTTCGGCACACTGAGTAGGCTCAATTGGAATGCCATCAACGCAAAAAATTGGACAGGGTGTAAAGAAGAGAAACAGGCGGAATTCCTAGTCGAAACCATGGTACCCTGGCAATTGGTCAAGGTTATTGGGGTGCAGAATAGTCAAGTATTCGATCAAGTTAAGAAGCAACTTGAAGTAATCCCCTATAAACCCGAAGTAAAGCTCAAACCAGATTGGTATTATTAGGGTGAAATTATGATCAAATACACAAATGGCAATCTGCTGGACTCTGAATGTCAGGCCTTGGTCAATACTGTCAACACAGTCGGGATTATGGGCAAGGGCGTGGCCTTACAGTTCAAAAACAAATTTACCGCTAACTTCAAAGACTATCAGATTGCCTGTCAAACCAAGCAGATTGACATTGGCAAAATTTGGATTTTTGAAACTGGTCTTTTGGATGGCCCCAAATATATTCTTAACTTCCCGACCAAAATTCATTGGCGCGGAGCCAGTAAAATTGATTACATCGAAAAAGGCTTGGTTGATCTTCGGCGCATCATTGAAGAATATCAGATTCAGTCGGTGGCACTTCCACCGCTTGGCTGTGGTAATGGCGGACTTGAATGGCGTGAGGTTCGTCCATTGATTGAATCCTATCTCGGTGACCGTCCAAGCTGTGAGATACATGTTTTTGAACCGAAGATAGCGACACGAAAAAATCAAACCAACATAATTCCCAAAATGACTGTCGGCCGAGCGGCACTGCTTCAGTTGATGGATCGCTATTTGCAAAAGGGTCTTACGCCGTGGATGTCCTTGCTTGAAATACACAAGGTCTTGTATTTTCTGCAATATTCAGGGGAAGACCTGAGGTTGAAATTTGTTAAGGCTCCGTTTGGCCCCTTTGCCGAGAATCTTAAATTTCTGCTCGCAGAAATCAATGGTCATTTCATCACGGGTTATGATGATGATCACGATCAACCCACAAAGAAAATCGATGCTATTGATGGGGTGGTTCAAAAAGCAAATAGGTTTTTGTCTCAACATCCTGAAACCAAAGAACGGATTGAGCGAGTTGCTTTGTTAATCGATGGTTTCGAAGATGCATTGGGTTTGGAGCTCTTATCGACCGTCCATTGGTTACTGACCGAGGAGGGAGTCAAGGATGGCTCTGAGCTTGAAAAGCAATTCTATGGTTGGAGTCCCCAGAAGTCGAAGTTCAGCCACAAGCAGATTATGATTGCTTATGACTATTACATGACCAATCCAAAATGGCTTGCGCATGGTGTCATACCAACGAAAAATAAAAATATCATTGTTACAAAAAACTCAAGTTTCAATACTGAAGAATTCCGTGCAGTATGAAATGAATATTACGAATAACGAAATAAATAATATAAAATAAAAAGAAAAAAGCGGTTTGGCGGCAGCCAATGAGCGCAGCGAATGTGAGGGAGTCACAGACCTTTCTACAATTTGAAGCACCGCAGGTACTTCCCCGGCCAGCAAAGTCTCGAATTTATGCTTTTATTTGCAGCGCGTTCGTTTGCTACCAATGAATTTCTTATTGTGGGTTACGAGCTTGCGAGTAACTCATGATAAGAAATTCATAAGAACGCGCTGGTTTCACAATCCAACCTTTTTTGTCATTCCCCCAAGGTTGCCCCTTAAGGAAGGTCTGAAAAACTCACTTTCGTTGTCACTCTGAGCGTCGTCGCGCTTGACTTTGCGAAAGCAAAGTCTTTAGCAACCCTGAGCGAAGCGTGAGGGGAAGAGTCCAGAAAACTAAGCAAATACAATGTGTTAAGTTATTCTGGATTCTTCGCTAAGAACAGTTTTCCGAGCTAAAGCTCGGACTGTTCTAAGCTCAGAATGACAAGTTTGGTGTTTTTCAGACCTTCCTAAAATTACTCATTTATTCCAACAAACTTAGTTAAAAATTGTAAAAACTAGGCTATAATCTTCATGTTTCACCAACTTGCGGAGACTTAACATGTTATGGCTAGATAAGATTTTTGACTCTGTGACGGTCAAGTATAAACCCAATTCAAGAACGACAAAGACCCCAGTAAAGGTTAAGGGGAATGGAAATATTGTACAGGTTGGAAATAACAATCATACAAACAGCAAGCCAAAACACAGTTCAACTTCACGAACTAAAGCAAAAAAAGCTGAATAAATTATCACTAATTTATAGGGTTTCAAATGCCAGTTTCCAAGAGCAAAAGGAAAAAATCACCGCCAAAACCTTCCCCCGTCGCATTGACTGGCAACAAAAATCTTGTCCAATCCGGTCAGGGCAATTTTGCCAACAGCCCGCAGGCAAATGTTTATGTTGGCGGTGATCCTGGTGTCGCCAGTTCAGTACAAAAGATTTTTGAAGAATTTATTTCACCTCGAGTAAAAAAATTAACAACTGCGATTGAAAATCTGGAACCACTGGCACTAACCTACGAAGACGCATTTTTGAAGGCTGGTTTAGCCAAAGATACACATAGGATGATTGAAATTGCAAATGAATATCATAAAAAAACTGGCGGAACAGTTGCCGTTCCCGATTATGAGTCAAAACAAAAACAACCTGCCAAAAATTTAACATTGCTTGAAAAGGCTAAGAACGGCGAAGCGCAGGCGCAGTATCTCTTGGCTTGCCGCTATGATAGAGGGCTATTTGTTAATAAAGATAAAGAAAAGGCAATTTTTTGGTACCAAAAGGCTGCTGAGTTAAATCATCCGAAAGCCCAGTTAAACCTTGGTGTAATCTATAATATTGGCAAAGATATTGTTCAAGATTTTGTTGAGGCTGCAAAATGGTTTCGCAAAGCAGCAGACCAAGGGCTAGCAGAAGCCCAAAATAATCTTGGTGTTTGTTATCAAAATGGTGAGGGTGTTACCCAAGACTACGCCGAAGCGATTAAATGGTTTCGCAAGGCGGCTGAACAAGGTAATTCTGGTGCACAATGCAACCTAGGAATCTGTTATCGCAATGGTTGGGGTGTTGTGAAGAATGATGCCTTGGCGGTTAAATGGTTCCGCAAAGCGGCAGAACAGGGGCTAGACGAAGCCCAAAATAATCTTGGAGTTCGTTATCATAATGGTGAGGGTGTTACCCAAGACTATGCCGAGGCGGTTAATTGGTACCGCAAGGCGGCTGAACAAGGTAATTCTGGTGCACAATATAACCTGGGAAACTGTTATCGCAATGGTCTGGGTGTTAAGAAGGATGAAGCTGAGGCGGTTAACTGGTTCCGCAAAGCGGCAGAACAGGGGCAAGCAGATGCTCAGAATAATTTAGGTAGCTGTTATTCGAATGGTCATGGTGTTCCCCAAGACTATGCCGAAGCGATAAAATGGTACCGTAAAGCGGCGGAACAAGGTTGTGCAATTGCTCAAACTAACCTAGGACACTGTTTAAGAAATGGGGAGGGAGTTACCCAAGACTATGTCGAAGCCGTTAATTGGTTCCGCAAGGCGTCTGAACAGGGTGATCCCGATGCCCAGGCAGGACTTGGTCTTCACTACTTTCGCGGACTGGGAGTCCCAAAAAATGATAGCCTTGCCTATGACTGGACAAAAAAAGCCGCCGACCAGATACATCCATTTGCAATCAATAATCTTGGCTATATGACTCTCCATGGTGCCAATGGTAAGCCAGACCGAAGGGCTGCCTTTGATCTCTTTACCCGCGCGGCTGAACTTGAAAATGATTTCGCTTTTGGAAATTTAGCCCCCTTCTATTACTCGGGTGAATTTGTCGAAAGGGACATCGAAAAGGCGCGAACCTATCTTCGCCGTGCCGCCAAGGCCGGTTATGACGAGGCCATTGCCCATCTGAAATCCTGGTTCAATGAGGAACCACCTACGGATTAACTCCGCACAATTATACACCCACCTTGCCCATCGGCTAGTTCTCAGGTAAAATACTGCAAATTTTATCAAAGGTATTGACCATGAAGCCCTCTTCAGCCTTACAATCCCATCGTGCATCGATTCGACTTATTGTTGAATCTCATCGCGCTGCCAATGCGCGGATATTTGGTTCTGTGCTTCATGGGCTGGACACCGAAGAGAGTGATCTCGACATATTGATCGACCCGACCAGCGAAACAACCATGCTGGATGTAGCGGCAATTCAAATTGAGCTTGAAAAACTTCTCTCGGTTTCGGTTGATGTTCTCACGCCAATGGCACTTCCCGATTCCTTTCGGGATCGCGTTCTTGCCGAAGCGAAGCCAGTATGAACCAATCTCCTCGACTTAGTGACTATCTTGATCATATGATTAAGGCTGTCGAAAAAATCGAACGATACACGACAGATATGGGCGAAGTCGATTTTCTCGGTAATGAACAGGTACAGGATGCAGTGATCCGTAATTTCGAAATCTTGGGCGAAGCCGCTAACAATATTTTTTCTGGTCACAGACAATTTGCCGAACTTCATAACGAGATTCCTTGGCTGCAAATCTATGGGATGCGCAACCAACTTTCACACGCATACCACAGGGTTGATTTGTCAATTCTCTGGAAAACTATCGAAAGCGATCTATTCGACCTTTATGAAAAACTGGAATTGGCAAAATTAAATTTAAAATCATAACCATTTTTTTGGTTATTTTTAGCCGACAATTCTCCACTAGACTTGCGCAAAAAATCTCGTACACTATATATATCTGGATGGCGCGTTCTGCGCTGGTCAACTGAAAGGTATCGTCTTGAATAACATTGGCAAAAACCTAGCCCTGTGGTTAGTGATTGGGCTGTTGCTCCTCGCCCTTTTTAATCTGTTTCAGAACAAGTCGCAAAAATCAACGGTTGCGACCATCGCCTATTCCGAGTTCCTGGCCGAGGTTGGCAAGGACAATGTCAAGGATGTCAAGATGCAAGGCAATGCCATCACCGGACACCTTGGCGACGGCAAGGCCTTCTCGACCTTTGCCCCCAATGACCAGACATTGATCAGCAAGCTCGACCCAGCCAAGGTCAAGATCGAGGCCATCCCGCCCGAGACCAGCTCATCCTTTTTTGGCCTGTTCCTCTCGTGGTTGCCGATGCTGTTATTCATCGGAGTCTGGATATTCTTCATGCGCCAGATGCAGGCCGGTGGCGCCAAGGGCATGGGTTTCGGTAAAAGCCGCGCCCGCTTAATGCCCGAGAAACAACAGCGCGTCACCTTTGAAGATGTCGCCGGCATCGACGAGGCCAAACAGGAACTGACCGAGATCGTCGATTTCCTCCGCGACCCCACCAAATTCCAAAGACTCGGCGGCCGAATCCCCAAGGGCGTGCTGTTGGTTGGCCCCCCCGGCACTGGCAAGACCCTGCTCGCGCGGGCCATCGCGGGAGAGGCCAATGTCCCCTTCTTCACCATCTCCGGTTCCGACTTTGTCGAGATGTTCGTCGGGGTCGGGGCCAGCCGAGTCCGCGACATGTTTGAACAGGGCAAAAAATCCGCCCCCTGTATCATCTTTATCGACGAGATCGATGCGGTCGGTCGCCATCGCGGCGCCGGCCTCGGCGGCGGTAACGATGAGCGCGAACAGACTCTTAACCAGCTGCTGGTCGAGATGGACGGTTTTGAAGCCAACGAAAGCGTGATTCTGATCGCCGCCACCAACCGCCCCGATGTTCTCGACCCGGCCCTGCTGCGGCCCGGACGGTTTGACCGCCAGGTCATTGTCTCCAACCCCGATATTATTGGGCGGGAGAAGATCGTCAAGGTTCATATGCGCAAAGTGCCACTGGCGGCCGATGTCAATGCCAAGGTCTTGGCCCGTGGCACCCCGGGATTCTCGGGGGCTGACCTTGCTAATCTGGTGAATGAAGCGGCATTGCTGGCGGCCCGGCGCAACAAGAAATATGTCTCCATGACGGATTTCGAGGAGGCAAAGGACAAGGTCATGATGGGCTCCGAACGCCGTTCGATGGTCATGACCGACAAGGAAAAGGAAATGACCGCCTATCACGAGGCTGGTCACGCTCTGGTCGGCCTGCATATGCTGCACCATGATCCGCTGCACAAGGTAACGATTATTCCGCGCGGTCGCGCCCTCGGGGTGACCATGTCGCTGCCGGAACGGGATCGGTACGGTTTTAGTCGGATTGAGATTGAATCCAAACTCGCCATGATGTTTGGTGGCCGAGCTGCCGAGGAACTGATCTATGGGCCAGAGAATGTCACCACCGGAGCCTCCGACGATATTCGCCAGGCCACCAACCTCGCGCGGCGGATGGTCACCGAATGGGGCATGAGTGATAAACTTGGGCGGCTGCGTTATACGGATAACGAGGAGGAGGTTTTCCTCGGCCATTCGGTGACCCAGCGCAAGAATGTCTCCGACGCTACGGCCAAACTGATCGACGAGGAGGTTCGCGCCATCATCGATACGGCCGAGAAACTGGCCAAGAAGGTTCTGACCAAAAACAAGGCCCAGCTCGAGGCCATTACTATGGCTCTCTTGGAGTACGAGACTCTGAGCGGCGACGAGGTCAAGACCATCATGAGCGGCAAGAAAATCACCCGCGCCGACGATAGCGACAAGCCCGCCGTCGTCGCCACCGCGGGTAAAGCGAGTCGCTGGAAAAAATCCCTCCCCGATGCCGGTGAACCCATTGCCAGCGGCATGACCCCACAAGCCAGCGGGGCGTAGGGATTAACTGTCATTGCCCGCAAGGTTGCCCCGTAAGGGGCAACCGCAGACTGATGACAAAGTCCTAGAACGCACTTCACCTCCCCTTCCACAGGAAGGGGAGGTAAAATGATCCCGTTATTCATAAAAATGCTCTAATTTTAACTGGCTTAACTTGAACTCGATTCAATAAAAGCCCAATTGAATGCAAGGCTGCAAGACTTACTGGATTTTTAAGGCGAAGCCTTAAATGGGTCTGGGCGAAGCCCAGATGGGTTCGGGCGATAGCCCGAGCGCGTAGCGCAGCCCGCCAATCGGTGAGGGTCGGCGCAGTCTGACATTCCAAAGCTGCCCCTCCCAAAAATCGACGATAGAAAATGGTCTTTGCGGGGCAGTTTGGGTCAGACAAGCCGAGCCCGAACCGATGGCGTAAGGGTTGATATGATAGACAGCGCGTTCTTATGAATTATTTACCCTTACTCGCAATTTTGCTCACTGCGTTCGCAAGCTCGCAAGGATAAATAATTCATGGGAGAAAACGAACGCGCTACTATTCAGAATATAAATTCCTGATTGTGCGGTCGGCTTGAATGCCTGCGGCGCTTCAAATTGTAGAATAGGTCTGTGACACACGAACATTCGCTACGCTCATTGGCTTGCAGCCAAACCGCTTTTTTTCTTTTTTTCTTTTTTTTCTTTTTTTTCTTTTTTTCTTTTTTTTCTTTTTTTCTTTTTTTCTTTTTTTCTTTTTTTTCTTTTTTTCTTTTTTTTCTTTTTTTCTTTTTTTTCTTTTTTTTCTTTTTTTCTTTACTCATTATAATGACGACTCATAAATCACCCGCCACCCCTAAACTGGCTGACCTGATCCAAATAGCGCGGCTCCAGAGTCACCTCGACCAGCAGCTGCTCGCTATTCTCCGACACCTTGGTATCATGAACCTGACCCTTTTGGTGCAGCCAGGCCAGAGTCTTACCGTCACTCACCGGCAGTTCAAGCACCAGCCGCTCGGCACAATCGGCCATGGCCCCATCAATCGCCGCGAGCAGCCCATCAATCCCCGCCCCAGTCAAGGCCGAGATGGGAATAGTACCATCGCCAACCGAATCCGCAGCCAGCAAATCCGATTTATTCCAAACCTCGAGCTGCCGAGTGCGAACCTCAGCCGCCGAAAGAAGATCGTTCAAAACACCCTCCACCGCCGCCGCCTGGGATTCACGATCAGGATGCGATGAGTCGTGAATATGGAGAATGAGATCAGCCGCCGCCACCTCCTCCAATGTCGCCCTAAATGCCGCGATAAGTTCAGTCGGCAGGTCAGAGATAAATCCAACCGTATCCGACAGAATTATCCGCCGCCCCGATGGCAAAACCATCCCGCGCAAGGTCGGGTCAAGAGTCGCAAAAAGCAAATTCTCAGCCCGCACCTCGGCCCCAGTCAAACGGTTAAACAGAGTCGACTTGCCCGAATTGGTATAGCCCGCCAAGGCCACCACCGGAAATGGCACCAGCTGCCGCGCCGAACGGTGCAGACCGCGAGTGCGCTTGACCTGCTCCAATTCCTTTTTAAGTTTGACAATTCTTTCGTCGATTAAACGACGATCCATCTCGAGCTGACTCTCCCCCGGCCCACCCATAAAGCCAAAGCCGCCGCGCTGCCGCTCGAGGTGAGTCCAGGATCGCACCAGCCGACTGCGCTGGTATGACAGGGCCGCCAGTTCGACCTGCAAGACCCCTTCGTGGGTGCGCGCCCGCTCGCCAAAAATCTCGAGGATCAGGCCAGTGCGGTCGATGACCTTGGCGTTCCATTCGGTCTCGAGATTTCGTTGCTGCACCGGCGATAGTTTATAGTCCACAAAGACCATACCAATCTCCAGCGCGGCGATCAAACCCTTGACCCGCTCGACGCTGCCCTTACCAAGCAGAGTCGCCGGACTGACTCGGCGCAAGGGGATGATCTCGGAATGGTGAATCGGCAAGGCAATGGCAGCGGCGAGCGAAACAGCCTCGGCCAAACTCGCCTCCGGATTGCGCGGCGGCAATTGCGTCGCTGCTTTCGATGGTTTAGCCGCCGCACGATGAACCACCATCGTCGGATGCAAAACCATCGTTTTTAGCGGCGGTTTAGCCGTTTGCTTTTCGTCCCAATCCTCATGGCTGGCACCCACGGGGGGCAATTCTAACCGCCCATCATCCCGATTTCTTCAATGTCTTCGCCATCGCCATCAAAGAGTTGAATCGGAGTCGCCGGCATAATGGTCGATACAGCGTGTTTATAGACCAGTTGCGAATGAGCGTCGCGGCGCAGCAAAATCGAATAGCTGTCAAACCAGGTTACAATCCCCTGTAATTTAACGCCATTCATCAAAAACACCGTGACCGGCATCTTGTTCTTGCGAATGTTATTCAGGAATACATCCTGAACCTGTTGCGGTTTATCGATATTCATTTTAAAGCTCCTTGTTATGAGGCGAATAAAGCCCGGTTGAGTGTAATAAAAACGACCACTAATTCTCTGGTTATAAGATTTACTATCGACTATCAGCACCACAAACCCATAGGATTTTCTAATTAAGGTGTTTTTTATGGTTTGTAAATATAGAATTTGCAAAATAGAGGTTGTTTTTTAAGATTTTTTGATGATTTCCAATCTCTTGCCCCGGCCAGTCGATTTTTACTTCGCTTCTGAGTAAAACTAGCAAGATTTGATTAAATTTTAATTACCATTTTGCCCGAGTCTCAATCCAATTCACCCTGATTGCAGCCAATCATAGCACAGTTCCCAGAGACGAGAGGATTAACTTTACCCACAGGCTAAATTTTGCTATTAAAATGGGAGGATTTAGTAAAAGGAATAAAATAGTGACATTACCCAGCCTGACAAAAGATTTTTCCACCGATGTTGCGATCATTGGCGCCGGACCAGTGGGGCTCTTTTCGGTTTTTGAATGCGGGCAGTTGCAGATGAAATGCACCGTGATCGATTCGCTGGATGTACAGGGCGGGCAATGCGCGACCCTCTATCCCGAAAAGCCGATCTATGACATTCCCGGCTTTCCGATGCTGTCGGCGCAGGAATTGATCGAACGGTTGCAGGCTCAGGCGGCGCCCTTTGCCCCGCGTTATCTGATGGGGCAGCAGGTCGAGTCCCTGACTCAATATGGCACGGGCTGGCGGCTGATGACCTCGGCGGGGGTGGAGGTCACGGCGCGGGTGGTTCTGGTCGCCGCCGGAGTCGGAGCCTTTGGCCCCAACCGCCCGCCCCTCCCCGGCATCGAAGAGTACGAGGGCAAGTCTCTGCTCTATTATGTCAAAAAGCGCGAGGATTTTCGCGGCAAGCGAGTCATGATCGCCGGCGGCGGCGATTCGGCGGTCGATTGGGCCTTGAACCTGGTGGATATTGCCGCGCGGGTTATTCTGGTCCATCGTCGGCCGAAGTTCCGTGCGGCTCCGGCCAGTTTGGCCCAGCTCGAGACTCTGGCCACCGAGGGCAAGATCGACCTGATTGTCCCCTACCAATTGGCGGAACTCGAGGGTAACAACGGCATGATCGAATCGGTAGTGGTGGAGGATCTGGACCGCAGCCGCAAGAAACTCGCCTGTGATTCGGTACTGGCATTTTTTGGCCTGTCGATGAAGCTGGGGCCGATTCTGCAATGGGGTTTGAACCTCAGCAATAACCATATCAGCGTGACTCAATCAAACTGCTCGACCAACTTGCAGGGGATTTTTGCGATTGGCGACATTGCCCATTACAAGGGCAAGCTGAAGCTCATTCTATCCGGCTTTGCCGAGGCCGCCAGTGCGGCCCATGCCGCCCGCGAATATGCATTCCCGAACGCGCCGCTGCATTTTGAATATTCAACATCCATGGGCAAGCCAGGGGAGTAGCTGATAGTTTCTTTGACTTGATTTTGTCTGTGATTTATGGCAGGATTTAACCATGAATAGGTCGATTAAAAATATTGGTCGGGGATTTGCTTCGCTGGGGAATTTCTTCGGCGAGACAGGTCCACTTTTGCCCAATGCGCCGCGCAATCGCGGCGAGGCCTGGCAGCGTGATTGGAGGAAAATCGGCGGCGATTTCCAAACCGTAGCAATTAATCGCGGACTGGTTGGTGACAAGGTTGATGTAAATAACCTTGATGAACAATCACGCCTTTTTCAACTGCGGTTGGAGCTGGCTGCTTCAGAGAAAAAATTTATTAAATGGAATGCTATTCAAATTGTGTTGACTATTATCGTGATTAGTCTGCTGACAATCACTATTTCTACTATTGAAATTTTTGCTAACCAATCTTTTTTAGTTAAAAGTTTGTATGTGGCTTTACCTTTAGCTGTATCTTTTTTTGCTATTTTTGAAGGATTTCGATATGGACTTAATAGAAAATTAATTAAGACCACTTCAGCAATTCATCAGAAAATTAAATGAAATCTAACCTTACAAAAGTTTCAAAAAACCCTAAGAAGATCGATGAGCATTTTGCTCAGTCAGAAGTTTTATCGAATAAAATTCCAGATAAACTACCCCCTAATCTGATTGTAGGCAGAGATGTCAACATCTGGCCAACTCAGAATTTTTTGCCACCCCCTGCTCTTCTCGAGGAATATAATAGAATCGATCCTAATCTCAGTCGCGATATTATTTCCGAATGGAAACTGGAAGGCGAGAACCGCCGTTCAATCGAACAGAGGGATTCAATCAGTGAAATCGCAGGTCGTATACGCGGTCAATATCTGTCTTTTATTTTCAGTTTGATCCTGGTTTCTTCCGCCTTCTATCTCGCGGTGCAGGGGCAGGTTGCTATTCCGATTGCCATTATCACTGGTAACATTGCCCTGGTTGCAGGAAATCTGCTGTGGCAAAGATTGTCTCGTCGTTGATATACCATTCTAACGGCTGGAATAGTCTTTGTTATTGGATGGTTTGGCTATCATTATAATGACTCCTAAAAATTCGGGATGGTCTTCTCAACAATTGAAATTCAAATCAATATAGTGATATAGTTTACAGGTTACACTAATCTGATAGCCCAGAGCCAAACCACTCAATGCCAGATGAGTCGCAAATATGGAAAAAAATTCTGACCCGCTTGGAAACAGGGTTATTGAACAGATAGCTGTTTTACTCGAAAATCCCTTGCCCGAATCAGCCATTGCTGAGATCCGTGAATTTCATCCCTATGAACTGCATCCGCAAAAATTTGATCAGAGGTTCAGTGTTTTTTATCAGCATTTTTTAGACCATAGCGATGACTATAGCCGAGCCTTGGAGTGTCTCAAGGATGAGCACTCTCGTGCCTATTATGAACAGTTGATTCTGTTACGGATTCTTGGGCCCGGTTTTGTTTTATCGCCAATCAATAATAAAGCCTATTGGGATCAATTCAGATCAATTTCGGCCTATCGGGATCCTTCCTTCAGCCATCAAGCCGAGAATAGACTCCATGGGTTTTTGCCGCTCGTGCAGTATATTTTACCCAGTGATCATCATCGGATTACCCTCTTGACCGGGGAAGGCGATGTGACCGCGACCTATCTCGGTAGCCAATATTGCTTTGAGCGAGAGGGGGTGGAGATCAAGCCCCTTGCCGATGATATTGTAATTGATGCCGGTGGCTATCACGCTGATTCGGCATTAAAATTCGCCGATCTGGTGGGGGCGGATGGCTTTGTCTACAGCTTTGAAATCGACGAGGATAATCTCGCCTTCGCCTATCACAATCTTCAGCTCAACCTGAGTCTAGCCCCACGGGTGGAGATGATTCAAAAGGCTCTCTCCAATGATTCCAACAAAAACCTCTATATGACTGGCTGCGGGGCGGGCTGTAAAATCTCTGACACCATGAGCGAAGGGGCGAGACTCATTCAATCCATCACCATCGATGATTTTGTTACCGAACAAAATCTTGCCCGGCTTAATTTTATTAAAATGGACATTGAAGGGGCTGAACTCGAGGCCTTGAAGGGGGCTGTCCATTCATTGATTCGCTTTAGGCCAAAATTGGCGATCTGTATCTATCACAATCAGGATGATTTTTTCTCGATCATCAACTATCTTCATTCTCTTGAATTGGGCTATGAATTCTATATCGATCACTATACTGCCTTTTATGGCGATACCCTGCTTTACGCCCACTGTAAAGGGCAAAACTAACCCATGCCACACAGGCCCCTATCCATTAAAGCGAGGCATCATGCATTATTCCGCCTATAGCAACTGCGCCCGATTTACGAACGCCTATCTTGAGCGGTACCAAACCGACAGGCCGTTAAAAATTATATAAATTGGCGCACAGAATGTGAACGGCAGCATTGCGATCTTTTTCCAAACCATCATAACTATATCGGCGTAGATTTTGTTGCCGGCAATGGCGTTGATTTGGTCCTAGACGATCTCTATGCCTTGCCCTTTGCAGAGTCCTCGGTTGATATTGTGCTGTCGAGTTCATGCTTTGAACATTCAGAAATGTTTTGGCTCAGTTTTTTAGAGATTTTAAGAGTTCTAACGCCTAATGGAATTTTTTATATGAATGTTCCATCCAATGGACTCTTTCACCAATATCCGGTTGACTGTTGGCGGTTCTATCCCGACAGTGGACATGCCCTGGTTACCTGGGCAAAAAGAAATGGCTATAGGCCGCTGCTGCTCGAATCCTTTACCGATGTAAAAAATGTTAATGACGGTGAGTTGAGTTTTAATGATTTTGTGGCGGTTTTTTTAAAGGATGCCGCGACTATCGAGCAATTTCCCGAACGGATCCTTGACTCGGTTGAAGGCTTTACCAATGGCTATGTCAATGACAAAAGGGAATTGCTAAACAGATCTAATTATACTGAAGATCAACAAAAAATCGCCTATTTACTTTCAAATCAAAAATAGTATGATGGGTTTAATCATCCCTATACTATCAATTTGATTGGTTTTTTCCCGAGAATATTTGCATGATTGATGTCGTCATCCTGACCTATAACCAAGAAAGATGGATCGACCAGGCCATCAATTCCGTGCTTAATCAAAGAACTACGGCGATTAACCGCATCATTGTCGCCGATGATGCATCCAAGGATCGGACTGCCGATATTGTCCAAAATATCGCCGACCAGCATCATGGCAAGATTCATCTCTTGGCGCAAAAAACCAATCTCGGGATCAACAGAAACTATTTTACCGCCATTCAGCACTGTCAATCGCCCTGGGTAGCTTTTTTGGAAGGCGATGACTATTGGTCTGATGCTGATAAAATTGCCTTGCAATTACAAAGCCTAAGCGAAAATCCCACCCAGATTGCCTCGGTTCATCCGGTTCAGGTCGTCGATGAACTCAACCAGAATTTAAACGAGGCCTTACCTCCCTGTCGATTTGGTGGGCAGAAAATTCTCGACCCCTATCCGATTCTTTCCATCTATCCACCGGTTTTTCATACTGGCAGCCTGGTCGTAAAGACCGAGGTTATCAGGCAATGTGATCGAACTGAATTTGATTTTTCTCCGGCCAAGGACATGGCGATTCATTACCTGCTCCTTCAAATGGGGGAGATTGGGGTAATTCCTTCCAGCCTAGGCGTATATCGTCTGTTGCAAAACTCAGCCTTTAATTCCATATCGCTGCTTAAAAAAACCGCGATCGAGATTCTGACCCATCTGCGACTTCACCCACTTTTGCATGGGGAATTGAAGGCCTTTCATAAACAAAGAATCGCGCTCTATTTCAAATACTGGGCTCATATTTCTGCCGAGCCATCCCTTACCCATCAACTTCCCGCAGCCATGGAATGGATCATCCAGACCAATGATGAAGAATTTATCCAGTCGATGATAGAACCTGAATACTGTAATTGAATTGAGATGAGCAGGGATTAAAGAATGAAGCGAAAGAAAATTCTCTTTTTTATCAATGACCTTGGTGTAAGCGGGGGCGGTTGGGACCTGGTCAAATACTGCACCCGACTCGATGGGAATAGATTTGAAGCCATTGTCGCGGTGCGAGGTTTCAGCCAGACCCTCCCCGCTGAGGTTTTGCAAGAGTCTGGAGTTAAAATCATCAACCTCGAATTCTATGACGAGAGTCTTGATGATATTAGTCAGGCTCTTAAGGCCAGAGTTAGCCAGCCTTCGTTTTTGTCCGAAATCCAGGCTGAACCAGAGAGAATTTTTACTTTTTTTAATGCAAAAATCAATAATCATTGCCACAAAATAAACAGCACCATTCAACAGTTTGAACCCGATTATATCCATGTTTTTGATATGATTTCGCTTATCTATGTTGGCATAACCATAAATTGCTATCACCCCGAGATTAAATTTATCGCGAGCCGAATATCTGAGAATAGTTTTAAACAATTGGATTATAAAGAATTTGATTGGTTGTTACAGAATTTTATTCATCCCAGAATCGATCGCTACTATAGCAATTCTGCCTTTATCACCGATCAATTGCTCGCTGAATCCATCTCGCCGGAGCGGATTCACCAGATCTATAATGGCATTGACACAGAAGTTTTTAAAAGGCGTGAAGCCATTGCCGTTGAGTCGCGGGAGGAGGTGATTATCACGATTGTCGCAAACTATGTGTTAAGCAAGGGCTATTTAGACCTGTTCCAGGCCATCGCCCTGGTCGTCAAGGCCACGACTATTCCGCTTAAACTCCTATGCGCGGGACGGGATAGTTGGGGTAATTCCCAGGATATGAATGAGGTTATTTTGCAGCTTGGCATCGCCGAGAATGTCTTTCTGCTGGGAGAGGTTCATGCCGTGCCGGAACTGTTAAACTTCTCACAGATATTTGTCCTACCCTCCCATAGTGAAGCCCTTGGCAATGCCATTATCGAGGCAATGTCGTGCGAGCTGCCGGTGGTTGCGACCGCGGTGGGTGGAATTCCCGAAGTGGTCGTCATGGGGGTCACTGGCCTGCTGGTTCCACCAAAAGACCCCCAGCAACTGGCCGAAGCAATCCTTTGGCTCTTTGATAATCCTTTGCGGGCTCGGCAAATGGGTTTGGCCGGGCGAATTCGAGCGGTGCAGAAATTCTCTCTCGACCGCGCCGCCCGCGAATTTCAAAACCTGTATGAACTGTGAATTTAGTACAATCGCCTAACGGATTGTAATGCTTGGCTCAATAGAGAACCAAGTGGCGGGAGTGGCGGGACTCGAACCCGTGACCTTCGGCGTGACAGGCCGACGCTCTAACCAACTGAGCTACACCCCCAGACCTGATAGCGCATAATCATGCGCTCGACTGGATTTTTATTCTGCGCCGCCGCTTGACTAGGCCAAGACTGCAACGCAGTTCGTAGTGATTGAATAGGCGGCAATGGCTCGGCTGTCAAGCTGAGAATTCACTTTTAGACAATTATTTGTGAATTCTCAGCAAAGACAGAGTGTTACCAAATCAGATTCTGACCGATCTTCTACAGCATAATCCAGAGAATAACCGCCACAACAATAATAAATCCAACCACAATCACTGGCATAGGCGCGGGCAGGCGGTTACTGGGGCGGTTGATCAATTGATCGCTCGGGCTGGATGCCACCATCTTGGTGACAGTCGAGCTGGCGCCCTTGCTGGCTGGCCTTGCCGCGGGCTTCTTGGCGGCTGGCTTCTTGACAGCGGCCTTGACGGGGGCGGCCTTGGCAGCAACCTTAACGGCTGGCTTGGCTGCTGGCTTGGCTGCTGGCTTGGCCGCTGGCTTGGCCGCGGGTTTTGCTGCTGGCTTGGCTGCTGCCTTGACCGCTGGTTTAGCAGCGGGTTTGGCTGCGGCTTTATTGGCGGCTGGTTTTGCTGCTGCCTTTTTGGGTGATGCTGGTTTTTGTGCCATAGTTGTCTCCGTTGAAAGAAGGGTATTTAAGTTGGTATTTGTCAATAATAACAGACTAGATACTATTCATCCCAATAGTCAGGTAGTTATTAAGCTTTATCATATCTCTGTGTCAAGTCAATTGGTGAATTCATAAGATTTGTAAATTGGGCAAAAAAATCGACCGATAGTTTTGTCGCCGTCCCCTGAATCAAACGGTCGCCAAGCTGCGCCAGCTTGCCACCAATCTCGGCCGTGACCCAATAGGATAGATTGGTTTGGTTGTCGTTCACCGCGGCCAGCTCGACCCGCGCCTGTCCCTTGGCATAGCCCGCCACACCCCCCTGCCCTTCGCCGCTGATGCAATAGCTGTGCGGCGGATTGAGGTCGCTTAAAGTGATAATACCACTAAACCGCGCCTTGACGGGGCCAATCTTGATCATCAGTCGCGCGGTAAATTGATTGGCCTCGGTCAGTTCCAGCGACTCGCAGCCGCTCAAACAATGCTGCAATATGCCGGGGTTGTTCAGCCCCGCCCAGACGCGATCCCGCGGTGCCGCAATCAATGTCGAGTTCGTAAGTTCCATCGGCCTATCCCCGGTACTAAAAGAATGGGTGCAAAAAAAATATTGGTTAAGCCAAAGCTTAACCAATAATTCTTATCAATACAATTAGAAAGTCTGAGTGGATAGGAATTAATTCTTGCCATTCCCCGCCTGTGCCACCTCAACCTTGTCATTCCCCGCCGCTTGCCTTGGCAAGCGAGTCGGGGAATCCAGTGGGTCAATACCATAGTTCTGCTTTGTAACTCTGGATTCCCCGACTCGCCACATAAATGTGGCGGCGGGGAATGACAAGGAGAAAGATGCAAAAGCGTCGGGGAATGACAATCCTGTGGGAAATTACCGTTTAGAGAACTGGAAGCTACGGCGGGCCTTGGCCTTACCATATTTCTTGCGCTCGACGACGCGGCTATCGCGGGTTAAGAATCCGCCAGCCTTGAGCACGCCGCGCAGTTCCGGTTCGTAATAGGTCAGGGCGCGAGAGATACCATGACGAACTGCTCCCGCCTGACCCGACAGACCGCCACCAACCACGGTGCAAACAATGTCATATTGGCCAAAGCGCGAGGCGACTTGGAAGGGTTGATGAATCATCATCCGCAGAACCGGACGGGCAAAATAACTATCGCCATCGCGGCCATTGACGGTCAAGGTTCCCTTGCCCGGCTTGATCCAAACCCGAGCCACGGCATTTTTGCGCTTGCCGGTGGCATAGGAACGGCCTTGGGGGTCGATCTTGGGTTCGCGTTTGACGGCGGCGGTCACGCCCTCGGCTGCGGTAGTGGCCTTGACGCCGGTCTTTAATTCTTGGAGGGCTTCCATACCTTGTGACATAATTATGCTCCTGCCTGGTTGGTATTGTTTGCACCCTTTGTCGCCCCTTTGGTCGCGCGGGCATTCTTGTCGTTCATCTCGGCGACCTTGAGTTCCTTGGGGGTCTGGGCCGCATGGGGATGTTCGGCACCGGCGTAAATTTTAAGGTGAGTCATTTGCTGCCGACCGAGCGGCCCCCTTGGCACCATCCGCTCCACTGCCTTCATCAGGAGTCTTTCGGGGAATTTGCTGGCTAGGATCGCGCCCCAGGCCCTTTCCTTGATACCGCCGGGATAGCCGGTGTGCCAATAGAATTTTTTGTCTTCGAGTTTATTGCCGGTGACTCGCACCTTGGCGGCGTTGATGACAATGATAAAGTCGCCACAGTCCATATGGGGGGTGAAGGTCGTCTTGTGCTTGCCGCGCAGACGATTGGCAATGATCGAGGCGAGCCGACCGAGAATCAAGCCTTCGGCATTGATGATGATCCACTCTTTTTTGATGTCGCTTGGTTTGGCTGAATAGGTTTTCATGATAAACTCGGTTATGACTCGGGTTAAAGCTCTTTAGTCTGTTTCTTTTATGTGAACTGGTCGGCCAAGGTCAAGCAGAATCACTCTTTTTTGCAAGATATTTTGCTGGGGTATTATGATACCGCTGTTCTCTTTGAGCGGTTTGAAGATTTATCGAATCAATAATATTGCACTTCATTTTTTTGAGTCTATAACAGGGGGAAGAATTTAAACGACACCCCTCATCGCGTTGCCCCGTCAAGGGGCAAGGCGATCCAGCGGGGGTGAGACTTGCTTTAGGAAAGTCTGAAAAAGTCACTTTTTTGTCACTCTGAGCGTCGTCGCGCTTGCCTTTGCGAATGCAAAGGCTTTAGCAAGACAAGCGAAGAGTCCAGAAAACTAAGCAATTACAATAAGTTAAGTTTTTCTGGATTCTTCGCTAAGAACAGTTTGCCGAGCTAAAGCTCGGACTGTTCTAAGCTCAGAACGACAAGTTTGGAGTTCTTCAGACTATCCTAAAGGGAGGGGGGCAGTTTTTGTTTAAAATAATTTACAACTCTGTAATCCGTAGCAATTTATCTCTTTAAAAATGACTAGAGATAGACTATTCTAACCTAGAATTTGCTGGATTACAGTGGGTGTAAGACAGTATTCAGGCGGCGCGGCAGTAAAAATGGTTCACACAATCGGCTGCACTAATAAAATCTTCTCTTTAACTTTAAATGGAGTCAATAATGTCTAAAGTTACCAAAAGCTTAACCATTCTGGCCAGTGCGGTTGCCGTTACTGCCCTGATGCTCGGTTCGGTGAATGCGGCCGATGTTAAGATCGGTTTGGCGGGCCCCTTTACCGGTGATCTTGCTCAGTTCGGCACACAGTTTAAGAATGGTGCTTCGCTGGCCATCGAGGATATTAACAAGTCGGGTGGTATTCTGGGCAATCAGATTATGGTTGTCGAGGGTGATGATGCCTGTGACCCCAAACAGGCGGTCAGCGTTGCCAATAAATTTGTCTCGGAGAAGGTGACGATGGTGGTTGGTCACTTCTGTTCGGGTTCTTCGATTCCGGCTTCGGATGTTTACAAGGAGGAGAATATCGTTCAGATCTCTCCGGCCTCGACCAATCCAACCTTTACCGAGCGCGGCTATGCCAATACCTTCCGTGTCTGTGGTCGTGACGACAAGCAGGGTCTGGTCGCTGCCCAGTATATTATGAAGAATTTCAAGGGCAAGAATGTAGCGATTCTCCATGACAAGACCGCCTATGGTCAGGGTCTGGCGGAGGAGACTAAAAAGAGCCTGAACGCCGCGGGCGGCAAGGAAGTGATGTTTGAAGCCATCACCCCGAAGGAGAAGGATTACTCGGCCGTGGTTTCCCAAATGAAGGCAGCCAAGGTCGATGTGATCTATCTTGGCGGTTACCATCCCGAAGCCGCGCTCATCGTTCGTCAAGCCAAGGAGCAGGGCCTGAAGGCGGTTTTGATGTCGGGTGACGCATTGCAGACCAAGGAATTCTGGTCGATCTCGGGTGATGCTGGCGAAGGGACTCTCTTTACCTTTGGCCCTGACTATTCGAAGCGGAAGGATGCCAAGGAACTGGTGGCTCGCTTTGCGGCCAAGAATATTGTGCCAGAGGGTTATACGCTCTATTCCTATGCCTCGTTCCAGGTTCTGCAACAGGCCGCCAAGAAGGCCAATTCGCTCAAGTCGGCTGACATTCAAAAGACCATCCACAGCGGTCACAAGTTCGATACCGTCATTGGGAAGATCAGCTTTGATGCCAAGGGCGATGTGACTCGCCCCGACTATTCGATCTATAAATTCACCAAGGGCGAATGGGTCGAGATTACGAACTAGTTGGTTCAGACCTATACTGTCCCCCCTCCCTTTAGGGAGGTCTGAAAAACTCGAAGTTAAAGTGCAACCCCTCCAAGAAACTCTAAGGTTCGACTTCGTCTCACCAAGAGT
>JASGCE010000117.1 GCA_030054295.1 Minisyncoccota bacterium | reverse complement strand
ATTCCCCCCCGCTGGATAGCCTCGTGCTTACGCACGACGCTATGAGGGGTTAGGGGAGGTTTTAATCTTTCGATAGCCCTCATCGCGTTGCCCTGCCCTGCTAAGGGCAAGGCGATCCAGCGGGGGGAGTCAAGCGAAGCTTGACGGGGGGCATCCGCCCCCCGCTAAAAACGAAAAGTTTTGGATTTTCAAAGAATCAGACTATAATAACCATTGCCTATGAATCAATCACTCGATAAAAAACTCTATAGTCTTCCCGCTTCGGCTCATTTTTTGGAGAGTCTGGCGGCGGGACTCTTGGCCGAAACGGTAAAGAACCCTGAGCAGCTTCGGCACTATCAGATCTATCTGCCCAATCGTCGTGCCTGTCGCAACCTGGCCCTGGCATTTTTTAAGGCGGCGCAGCAGCCCCAGGCCCTCATCCTGCCGCGCATGGCGGTGCTGGTGACGGCGGGGGCGGCGGAAGAGGGGGAGGATTTTGCCCAAGATCAGTCCCAAGACCCCGAACTCAGCAAGAGTATCGTCTCGCCCTTGCAGCGGGTTATGGTTTTTGCCGAATTGATTCATCGCGCGACAGGTTCGGAACAGAGTTTCTCCCATTCATTAGCCCAGGCCATCGCCCTGTCACGCCTGCGCGACGAGATGCTGGCGGCTGCTGTCGAACCGACTAGACTGAAGGATTTGGTGCCGAGTGAATTGGCCGAACATTGGCAGGTTTCGCTCGATATTCTGTACCCGGTTTTGCAAGGCTGGCTGGCCTATCTCGATAAAAACGACAGTCTGGAAGCGGTCACGGCGAGCCAAATCAGCCTGGGCAAAAGGATCGATGAATGGCTTCGTGCGCCGCCACCCCATCCGATTGTGTTGGCGGGCATCATTCCACCGAGCGGCATCATGACCGAGTTGATGGCGGCGGTTCTGCAATTGCCACAGGGGCGGGTGATCTTGCCGTCGGTCGATTGCGAAGTTCTGGCGTGGAACCCTGAATCAAGCCTTGCTGCGACCCACCCGCAGGCCGCGGCGGAGGCCCTGTTAAAGCGGTTGAAGCTTGGCGTCGATGCAGTGACTCCCTGGCCAGCTGACCTGCTGCGCGGCCATTCAACCGCTGCCGAGTCCCGGGTCAAGGGTTTTGCCCGGGTGCTGGTCGATGATCGCCCCGTACCCGCCCCAGTCGATCTGCGGGTTCGTCGTTTTGACTGTCCCAATCTGGGGGGAGAGGCCGAGATGATCGCCCTCCATCTGCGCGAAACCATCGAATCCGCCGATCACACTACCGCTGCTCTGGTCACCCGCGACCGCACCTTGGCGCGGCGGGTCACGGTGGAGCTGCAAAGGTTAGGGCTGGGAGTCGATGACAGTGGCGGGACGCAATTGCTGCGGACTCCCCCCGGGGTCTTTATGATGTTGGTGCTGCGGGGAGCGGCGCCAGAGGTTTCGCCATCGGAACTGCTGGCCCTGCTTAAACACCCTTTGGCGCGGGCGGGCGACCCGCGGATTTTGTTTTTGGAGCGGGTGCGAAGGTTGGAAAAATACCTGCTCCGCGGCACCCGCCCTGGGCGCGGCATCCAAGGGATGATCAATGGCCTGACCGGACAGGTCAAGGGTCTATCGGATTTACAAAGGCTAGAGCTTAAAGACTGGCTGCAAAAGATCGAGGCGATCCTCTCGCCCTTGACCAGAATCATGGCCAGCAGCGCAACCAGCATGACGGCGGCCATCGCCGAATGGGTAAGGGCCGGGGAGGCCCTGGCCGCCGACAGTACTGGCCGCGCCGATGACCTGTGGCGGGAGGAGGCGGGCGATAGTCTGGCGCGATTCTGCCGCGATCTCGCCGCTGCCTCAACCGAGGTCAGCCGCTTTGAAGGCCAGAGCCTGCCCGATTCCATCGCCCAACTGGCCTCGGGGGTTTCGGTCTATCGCCTTCACCCCAGTCACCGCCGCATCTTTATCTTTGGCCCGGCCGAGGCTCGGCTCATTCATTGCGACCGCATGATTCTCGGCGGGTTGAATGAAGGGTCCTGGCCCAATGCCCTGTCAGCCGATCCCTGGCTGTCGCAGCCGATGCGGCAAAAACTTGGGCTCGAGACCTTTGATCAAAGGATTGGCGAATCGGCCCATGATTTTTTGGGCTGCTATGGCGCGCCGGAAGTGATTCTGACCCGCAGTACCGCGGCCCTGCGCGAAGTCCATGAACCTTCGCGCTGGCTGCGACTGCTCGACCGAGAATTTACCGAATGGCCGGGGCAGGGTCGGCTCGGTTGGATTGGCCAGCGCGACAAGTCGGTTGAGACTCCCGAGCCCAGCCAGTTTGAACCTCGCCCGACCCCTCCCTTGGAAGCGCGACCCAAGGCGGTTTCGCCATCCGGGGTGCGGCTCTGGTATAATAATCCCTATGGTTTTTATGCCAAAAACATCTTGAAACTATCGCCGCTGGATAGGCTCGATGCCGAACCCGATCAAAGTGATCGCGGCACCCTGTTCCATGCGATTCTCAAGCAGTTTGTCGATCGATTTCCAGCCCAGTTGCCGCCCGATGCCGCCAGCCATTTGGCCGCCATTGGCAAGGCCGAGTTTGATGCCATTTTGATGTCTCACCCCGAGATTGCGGTTTTTTGGCAGGCGCGATTTACCAATGCGGCGGAGTTTATCATGGCCGCCGAAAACCAAAGACGGGAGGCTATCGAAAAGATCTTTACCGAAATCACTGGCAGCGTAAAGCTCGCCACAAATAAGGGCGAACTGACCCTGACGGCGACGGCGGATCGGATAGAGGTTGCCAAGGATGGCTCGGTCACCATCATCGATTACAAGACTGGCAATGCCCCCTCCAGCCATGAGGTGATCAAGGGCTTTGAACCGCAACTGCTGCTCGAGGCCATCATCGCCAAGGCCCCCGATGGTTTTGCCGGCCTGACCGCCAAGGGCGAGATCAGGCTGGAATATTGGCAGATCAAGGGCGGCAAGGATAATAACGAGATCAAATCCATCCCTTCCGACCGCGACCAAAAATCCATCTCCACCAGCCAGGCCATAGCCGAGATCGAGACAGGTCTGGTCGCCCTGTTTGAAAAATTCATGACTCCCGATTTCCCCTATCTGGTCGAACCCCATGGCGAGGCTGGTCGCTACGACGATTACCACCACCTGGCGCGGCAGGGCGAATGGGGGGTAGTGGAATGAGCGATGCATTAGACAAGCAGCCGGGCCAAATTCAGGGCCGGGCCTCTGACCCCCATAGCTCGGCCTGGGTTTCGGCCTCGGCTGGCTCGGGCAAGACCAAGGTCTTGACCGACCGAGTCCTGCGGCTGCTGCTGACCGGAGTCCAGCCGCAGCGGATTGTCTGTCTGACCTATACCAAGATCGCCGCCGCCGAGATGCTGGAGCGGGTCATGACTCGCCTGCGCGATTGGAGCGACTGGGATGAGGCCAAGTTAAAAATCAATATCAACGAATTAATCGGGGTTGAAGCCGAGCAAGCGATTCTGCTGCGTGGAAAAAGACTCTATGGCCAACTGCTCAATGCTGCCAGCGGTTTGAAGATTCAAACCATCCATAGTTTTTGCGAATCACTGCTGGGGCGCTTTCCACTCGAGAGCAATATCCCGCCTTCGTTCCAAATTCTCGACGAGCTTACCGCCTCCCTGTTGCTGAACCGCGCCAAACGCGATTTGATCAGTCAGATTGAGACGAGCCCAAACCACCCGCTTAAACCAGACCTGGCGCGGCTGATTATCAGCCTGGGGGAATGGGGCTTTAGTTTTGACAATAGGAACTCGCCATTCAAACAGTTTTTTGATTACCGCGAAGAGTATTTTACATTGGTTGAAGGGGGTGATCTCGAGGCCTCTCGGCTTAATCTTGCTGCTGAACTCGAGATTGACCCAAGTGATTCGGTCGATTCGCTTAAAAGACAGGCCATGTCGGAAACCCATTTTCCGGCCCAGCAATTGCGGAAAATTCTGCCGATTTTGGAGTTTGGTACGCCCATTCTTGATCAAGGTTTGAGACAAGAATTAATAGCCATTCTCGAACAGACTCCGCAAGAAACCATGGGCAGTTACGATCTCTATGCCGCTGCTCTCCTGACCCAAAAGGGCGAGCCAAAAAAGAAGGTTCCCACTAAAAAACTGTCGGAATCCTATCCCAAAATGGCCGAGTTTTTGGAATTTGAGAAGCAAAGGTTGGTGGCCCTCAACCAAAAACTGGCGCGGCTGGAATCCTATCATAATTCGGTGGCGATTATGCGGATTGGGGGGGAGATATTACAATCCTATCATAGGCTTAAACAGCAGCAACTCAGGTTAGATTTTGATGACTTGATTCTGGCCACCCGTAAACTGCTCGAACGGGACAATGGCGTGTCGTGGGTCATGTATAAACTGGATGCCGGGATTGATCATCTGCTGGTTGACGAGGCTCAGGATTCCAACCCCTCGCAATGGGCGATCATTGCCAAACTGGTCGAGTCCTTCTTTACCAGTATCGACACCAGCGATCCCTCCCGTAAAAACCGCAGTATCTTTGTCGTGGGTGATCGCAAACAGTCGATCTATTCCTTTCAAGGGGCCGAGGTGGCGGCCTTTGACAGTACCGAAAGCGAATTTAAACGGCTGGCGGCGGACTATCAAATTCCGTGGGTCTCGAAGAGTTTTGATTTTTCCTTCCGTTCGACTCCGCCGATTTTACAGGCCGTCGATCGGGTCTTTAACGGCCTGACTGCGCCCAACGGAGTCCTGCTGGCGGATCAGACTCTGCTTCATCGCAGCCAACGCAAGAGTCCCGACGGGGAGGCCATTACGGCGGGTCGGGTCGAACTCTGGCCGCTGATTACCGTCGAGCCAAGCCCAGAACTGCAAGCCTTGGAAATGCCGCCCGAGCGGCGGAGCAAGATTCGCGCCGATACCATTTTGGCCAGGTTGCTGGTCATGCGGATTAAATCCTGGCTCGACCAAAAAACCATTCTGCCCACCAAGGGTCGGCCGATAAGGGCGGGAGATATTATGATTCTGGTGCGCCATCGCAGTCGGCTCGATCGGATTATTCTGCGCGAACTCAAACAGGCGGGGATCGCGGTGGCCGGGGCTGATCGTCAGGAGTTGGCGGTGGTTTTGGCGGTGCAGGACCTGTTGGCCTTGATGCAGTTTGTCGTCTTGCCGAGTGACGACCTGACTCTGGCGGCACTGCTCAAATCGCCCCTGGTCGGGGTGTCCGAGGAGGGGCTGTTTGACCTTGCCTATGATCGTGCCAAGGGCCAGAGTCTGTGGGACTCGCTGCGGCAAAAACAGGATTCCCGCCGCGAATTTGCCTTGGCATCGGAGAGACTCAGCGGCTGGTTGGCACGGGCTGATTTTGTCCCGCCCCTGGAGTTCCTGTCTGAATGCCTGAGCAAGGGAGAGGGGCGCAAAAGGCTGCTCGCCCGCCTCGGCACCGAGATGGAGGAGCCCATCGACGCCCTGCTGCAACTGGTGCAGAGTTACGAGGAGACCGAGACCCCGACCCTGCAAGGATTCCTGTCCTGGTTTGCCGCCGGCAGTTCGCAAATCGTCCGCAAAAATGACTCTCAGCGCGACGAGATTCGCATCATGACGGTTCATGGAGCAAAGGGCCTACAGGCCCCGATTGTGATCCTTCCCGACACCACCAGCCTGCCGCAGAATCGCAAATCATTGTTTTGGCATCCTCGATTTGGGGCCTTGTTCTCGCCCAGCGCGGGAGCGGATTCGCAAGCGGTCTCCCAACTACGGGCTAAACACATAGAATTGCAGGCGGAGGAATATCAAAGGCTGCTCTATGTCGCCCTGACTCGCGCCGAGGAATGGCTGATTATATGTGGCCATCAAGGGGGCAGAAAATCAGACAATAATTGGTATGACCTGATGCAAAAATCATGGTTTGATCTTGGCGCAGAATGGAGTTTTGCCGATGATCCCGCCCTGGCCGCGGCGGCGCGAGAGCTGGCCCCAACCGAAACCAGCGGCCGAGTCTATCAGGTGCTTGCCCCCCTGCCCGAGACAGCTGCACCACAGATTAAAACCGATGCTCCAGCCGAACCCCTGCCCCGCTGGATTGACCGCCCACCACCCGAGGTGGTCAAGTCTCTGTTCCCCGACTCGCTGCGACCAAGTTGGGAGGAGGTAATAGCCTCCCCCCCGCACAGTGCCGCAACCATTTTGGCGACCTCCCGCGAGCCCCTGTCACGACCTCTGGGTGGTCGCCAGCGCGGCATCATCGTCCATAGTATTTTGCAATATCTGCCCGCGAGGCCGCGCGACCAATGGCCGAGTCTGACCCAAGATTACCTCGCCCAGCCGCGCCATGGTTTGCCCCTTGATGAGCAGGCCAGTCTCCACCGCCAGATCATCGCCATTTTAAATGAACCCAAATTCGCCGAGGTCTTTGCCGCCGAAGGCCTAGCCGAGGTTCCCATCACCGGCCGAATCGGCGACTGGCAGGTCAATGGCCGAATCGATCGACTGGTGGTGACAACGGAAGAGGTTCTATTGGTGGACTATAAGACCGATCGCCAACCCGCGCAGAATTTACAGCAGGTCAATCCGGCCTATCTGCGGCAGATGGCGGCCTACCGCGCGGTCATTGCTAAACTCTATCCCACCCATCGCATCCGGTGCGGATTCCTGTGGACCGAGACACCCGAATGGCTGGAGATTCCCAATGAAGCCCTGCACAGTTTTTTACCCTAGCCGTCGGTTCATGGCTCTGGCCCTGGTTATGAGTCTTGTTGGCGGACTGTTCCTCCCGCAGCCTCTGTTGGCAGCCTCCGCCAAGGTCATAACTATCCAGAGCCAAAAATTTACCGTCGAGATCGCCGATGACAATGAGACTCGACAAAAGGGTTTGATGGGGCGCAGATCCCTGGCACCCAATCATGGTATGTTGTTTCTGTATTCTCGACCCATGTCGGTCGAAATGTGGATGAAGGATACGCCCCTGGCCCTCGATATGGTCTTTATCAATTCCCATCACCGAATCAGCCATATTGTTCATGATGCCAAACCCTTCTCTACCACGACTATTCCCAGCAACGGAGAGGTCATAGCCGTGATCGAATTCACCGCCGGTACGGCAAAACGCAAGGGCCTGAAGATCGGCGACCGGGTGGAGTATTAGGGCTGGTTGCACAAACACCATTGACGAACAACACCCTAGAGCATTTTGCGGTTTTGCATTACCAATGATGGTTGGGATTAAGAAAAGAATGTCCCCGTTCGCTCTTTAGAAAGCGGGGGATAGTAACTCTTGGCGAAGCCGTAGGCGAGCCTTAGAGTTACTTGGGGGGTATGTTTTAGTAAATTTTACAATAACTTAGACCTACCCCCCAAGTCTCACTAAGCCGTAAACGGCTAAGTTCGACTTTCCCCCGCTCCCTGAAGGGAGGGGGGACATTCTTTAAAATAACTAAGTGATTTTGTGCGACAAATATAGAAACTGCCCTAGATTTCTGCCCCGTTTCGTGATAGTCAATCCTGTGTCGGGGCGTGGCTCAGCCCGGTAGAGCGCCTGCTTTGGGAGCAGGATGTCGGAGGT
>JASGCE010000006.1 GCA_030054295.1 Minisyncoccota bacterium | reverse complement strand
GAAACTCTTGGCGATGAACGAAGTTCAAGCCTTAGAGTTTCTTGGTGGGGGTAGAGGTTGATGACTTGAATTTGACTCCTACCCCCACAAGGCTTGCTAAAGATTTTCGCAAAGTGGCGAAAATCAAGCAAGCCTATCTCCCCCTGCTAGGGGGAGACAACAGCAGGAAAGCACCTTAAATTTATATTACTGCTTATTAACTGTAAAATTGCTCTAACATTCGACGAAATTGACCGCCAGACCGCCCATCGAGGTTTCCTTGTACCGATGATCCATATCGGCACCGGTTTGGCGCATGGTTTCGATGACTCGATCCAGGCTGACCTGATGCGAACCATCACCGCGCATCGCCAGCCGCGCGGCATTGATGGCCTTAATCGCCCCCATGGCATTTCGTTCGATACAGGGGATCTGCACCAGACCCTTGACGGGGTCGCAGGTCAGCCCGAGATTATGTTCCATGCCAATCTCGGCGGCATTTTCGGCCTGTCCGACACTGCCGCCCAGAGCAGCGACCAGACCCGCCGCGGCCATCGAACAGGCGACCCCGACCTCGCCTTGGCATCCGACCTCGGCCCCGGAAATCGAGGCATTTTGCTTATATAAACTGCCAATCGCTGTCGCCGTCAGCAAAAACCGATGGATTCCCGCGCGGTCGGCGCCAATACAGAATCTTTCATAATAATGCAGCACCGCCGGAATAATTCCCGCCGCGCCATTGGTGGGGGCAGTCACCACCTTACCGCCCACCGCATTTTCTTCATTGACCGCCATGGCGTAGATATTGACCCAATCCATCACCGTCAAGGGATCGCGCAGACTGGCTTCGGGCTTGGAAACCAATGCCTGATAGAGCAGGGGCGCGCGACGAGTCACCCCGAGACCCCCCGGCAAAATTCCATCCTGGGTCAAGCCGCGCTGGACACAGGCCTGCATGGTTGCCCAGATTCTGTCCATCCCCTCCTCGAGTTGTTTTTGGCTGCGCAGTTTATATTCATTGGCGCGCACAATTTCCTCGATGGACAGGCCATGGGTTTTGCACAGGGCCAGCAGTTCATCGCCGCTGGTAAAGGGATAGGGAACCTCGACCGCATCGGCATCGGGATTGTTGGAATGGAGTTCCGCCTCGGTAACGATAAAACCGCCGCCGATGGAATAATAGACTTCACGGTGCAGCAGAGTACCATCGCTGCTATAGGCTGTCAGCCTCATGCCATTGGGATGACCGGGTAAGGATTCGGCCATATGGAAGAGCAGATCGCGGTCTTCCTTGAATTCAATGACCCTATCATGGGGGAGAGTCAAACGATGGTCGGTGCGAATCTTGGCGACAATTGCCTGCGCCTGTTCGGGGTCAAGATTCTCGGGCAAATAGCCGCTGATCCCCAGCAGTACCGCTAAATCGGTCGAATGTCCGCGACCGGTCAAGGCAAGCGAGCCATAGAGTTCAACCACCAGACGGGTGATTTTAACCGGCTGCGGAGCCTCCGCCAAACCATGAACAAAGCGCGCCGCCGCCCGCATCGGCCCAGTGGTATGAGAACTCGAAGGGCCCAAGCCAATTTTAAAGAGATCAAAAAAACTTATATACAAACCAAACTCCAAACCAAACCGTAAAGGCTAGTCTTAATTCTATAGCGATTTTACAAACCACAGTGCAAGAAAATTTCTGCCGCAAAAAAAACTAGCCGCAAATTTTGCAATTTATTAATATGTACTTTATAATGACCAAATCAACTTTAATTCAAGTTATCCTTCAATCCAAAATCAGTCCATTAAGAACGGGAAAGACACCATGATGAAATCAAATCTACAGGCTTCGCCAAAATTAAAACAATCGGTTGAACTGGAGGCTGAAAAACAAGCTGAAAAACAAATTGCGAATTTTCTGGGCACCCTGTCGGCAAAATATGAATCGGGTAAATCTGGCGCTGGCACGGTTTCATCAGGGGTCGGCGACCGTGGGGGAATCTCCTATGGTCTCTATCAAATGTCAAGCCAGCCCAATGGCGGGACGGTGATTAAATTTATTTCTCAGCCGAATTTTCCCTGGGCCAGTCGCCTGAAGGCCTATCCGATTGGCAGTCCCGAATTTGCCGCGGTCTGGAGGGAGATTGCCGAAAAGGACGCACGGTTCGAAAGGGCTCAACATCAGTTTATTCGCGATAATCACTATCTGCCGATGGTGAAATCAATTCTGAATCGCTGCGCCATTGATCTTAACGACTGTTCCTTCGCCCTTCAAAATGTCATCTGGTCCTGCGCGGTGCAGCATGGCGGTCGTTCGACCCTGCCCATGAGCTGCTGGATGAATCTGCCAATCGAGGTGCAGAACAGCGACCCACTCAGTCGCGATACGGCCTGGATTACCGCCATCTATACCGAGCGAGGCCGGGTCAATGACAAGGGGATATTGGTGCATTTTCCAAGCTGCTCGCCCGAGGTGCAGAAATCCTTAAAGGCGCGATTCAAGAGCGAATCCCTCGCCGCCCTGAATATGCTGACCAACAGTTCCAAGTCGATTTCCCCCAGCCTAGCCATGGCGAAAATGCCGCTTGCCCGTAAAGGCTAGGGTCGCGGAATGGCGGTTGGCGCAGGCAATGACTTCTTCGTCCTTCAAGGCCCCGCCCGGCTCGACCGCGGCAATGACCCCCGCCTTCAGACAGGTTTCCAAGCCATCGGCAAAGGGGAAGAATCCATCCGAAGCGACCACTGCCCCCATCGCGCGGCTGGATGGCTCCCCCGCCGCTTCGGCAAATTGCCCGGCCATGTCGATGGCCTGCTGCGCCGCCGCCAGCCGCGAAGTCTGACCCGAACCGATCCCCACCGCCATGCCATTTTTTACGAGAACAATCGCGTTCGACTTGGCATGTTTGACGATGATCCAGGCGAGGTTTAGATCGCGTAATTCCGCCGAACTTGGATGTTTCTGTGAAACAATTTTCCAATCGCGACAGGGAACCGTCCCCCAGTCCTGCGACTGCACCAAATAACCATCGCCAATCGATTTAACCTGCCAATTGCTTTGTGACGGATTAGCTGTGAGGTGATTGCCAACCGCCAGCAGACGAAGATTTTTCTTGGCGGCAAAAATTTCCCGCGCTGGCTCGGTAAAGTCTGGGGCAATAATCACCTCGCTAAAGATCTTCGCAATCTCTGCCGCCGTATCGCCATCGACCAGCCGATTACAGGCAATGATGCCGCCAAAGGCACTGACCGGATCGGCAGCCAAGGCCAGATGCCAGGCCTGAAGCAGATCCGCTGCCATGGCCACGCCACAGGGGGTCGCATGTTTGATAATCACGACGGCTGGCTCAGCAATTTCCTGCACCAACTGCCAGGCCGCATCGCCATCGACCAGATTATTATAGGACAGTTCCTTGCCCTGAAGTTGCTGCGCCAGACCCACGCCCCTTGCCGCCAAAAAATTGGGGTAGAAGATTGCCGACTGATGCGGGTTCTCGCCATACCGAAGGTGCGTACCCTCGGGCGAACCCAGACTCAACTGGCGCGGGGGCGGCTGATTCAGCTGCTGCTGCAGCCAGCTGGCAATCATCCCATCATAGGCTCCGCACTGGTTAAAGGCCGCCATTGCCCATTCTCGCCTTTGCTCAAGGGTGGAACCCCCCTGTGCCAAGGCCTGGCAGAAATCGGCATAAAGATTGGTCTGGGTCAAGACAGCCACAAAGGGAAAGTTCTTTGCCGCCGCGCGAATCATCGAGGGCCCACCAATATCGATATTTTCAATCGCCTGGTTGAAATCCTGACCCGACTGCACGGTCTCGACAAAGGGATAGAGGTTGACCACCACCAGGTCAATCGCTTCAATCCCATGGTTCTGGATCGCCGCCAGGTCATCGGCCTGGTCGCGACGGTGGAGAATCCCCCCGTGAATCATCGGATGGAGAGTCTTGACCCGCCCCTCGAGAATCTCGGGGAAGCCAGTCACAGATTCAACCGTCAAGACCGCGATTCCCGCCTCCAATAGAGTTTTTGCCGTACCGCCGGTCGAGATAATCTCGAGACCAAAATCTGTCGTTAATTTCTTGGCAAATTCAACCACCCCGGTCTTGTCAGAAACCGAAATCAGGGCCCTTCTTGGCATTATTCTTTGAGTCATAGTCTTAATCACCACCCTTACTATGGTTGATATTCGGGTACCAGTTTGGCCAGAAGCTTCATCGCCGCCGGTAAATTCTGCTGGTCTATCACTTCCGCCAACTGTTCGAGCTCGAGCCTTAATTCCTCATAGTCACTCAGGCGCGGCGCGACCAGCAACAGACCTTCGGTGGGGGTTGGAATCAATTCCTCCCCCTGATGCATTAACTCCTCGTGGAGTTTTTCTCCCGGGCGAATGCCGGTAATTTTAATCTCGATTTTCTTCGTCTGACTCGAGGAACTGAGTTGAATCATTCTCTTGGCCAGATCGAGAATCTTCACCGGCTTGCCCATATCGAGAATAAAGATCTTGCCAGCATCTTGCCGATGAGCGGCGCCAAAGGCGGCTGCTTGCAAAACCAAGGATACGGCCTCGCGAATGGTCATAAAATAGCGGGTCATGGCCGGGTCAGTAACCGTCAAGGGGCCCCCCTGCGCCAATTGCCGTTCAAAAAGCGGCACCACCGAACCGGTCGAACCAAGGACATTACCAAACCTGACCGTAATATAATGGCAATCACTCTGGTTTGAATTTTGCGCCAGCAAACGATCCAGAGCCTGGCACCAGGATTCGGCCAGTCTCTTGGTCGCACCCATAATATTGGTGGGATTGACCGCCTTGTCGGACGAAATCATGACCATCGCCAAGACGCCATAGTTTTTACACAGGTCGGCAATGTTTTTGGTGCCAAGAACATTGGTTTCAATCGCCTCCAGCGGGTTCAATTCGACCAATGGCACATGTTTCAAGGCCGCCGCATGGAAAACAAGTTCGGGTTTAAACTGTTTAAAAATCGTCTCGACCCCGCCGAGATTGCGAATATCGGCAAGCCGTGGAATGCGATTCAAACTAGGGAAGGATTCGCCAATCTCGAGATCAATTAAATATAGGCCATATTCCGAACTATCCAGCAGGACAATCGATTGCGGGTTAAAACGCGCCAGCTGCCTGACCAGTTCCGAACCAATCGAACCCCCGGCGCCAGTGACCAGGATCCGCCGACCGCTAATCAGGGATTCAACCGGAGCCTTATCCAAGGGTTTTTGCGCGCGATTGAGCAGGTCTTCAATATTGATGGGTTTAATTTCGATCTCCCCCACCGAGCCGGTCGAAAAATTACCCAGCGGCGGCAAACGCGAAACTGGCAAAGCGAGTTTTTCGGCAATCTGCAAAATCTCGTTCATTCGCTCAGGGGAATAGTTTTTACTGATAATGATTCTTTGTGGACGATTGCGGATGGATTCATGCGAAGGATAGGTTTGCAACACCGCCAAGGAACCGATAATCGGCACGCGGCGAATCGACTGTCCGGTTCTCTTTCCCGTCACATCGATAATCGCAACCGCGCGGTAGGCCCCCTTGCTTCGTCTCATGGCATGAATGAAAATATCAGCCTCGTCACCCGCGCCAATCAGCAGAACCGGAATCCGATCCTGTTTGGGCAGAAATATATTTTCAATCCCGCCATCGCGCCATAATCGATAGAGAATTCGCGGCAAGGGCAGGTAAACCATCAAGAGCAGCCAGGTCACGACAATTGCCGTACGGGGAAAATTATCTCCACGACTGACCAGAAACAGCACCAGAGTAAAGAGCAAAACCGACAGGGTTACGCCGCGGAAAATCGCCAGCAGATCTTCCAAGGAAGCATAACGCCAAACCCCGCGATACATGCCGGTAAACCAAAATACCAGGGTCGAGATGAGCAAAAATAAAGTGATTTGCCAACCTATAACCCCACCAAAGAATCGCGAAAATTCGAACTGTTCAGGTTCAAATTGCCAGCGCAGATAGAGCCCAAGGGTGAAGATTAAACCGGCAGAAACCGCATCGTGAAAAAGGGCTAACCAGGATCGTCGCACTAATGTAAAGACCGACAAGTTAGAATTCCTTCCGCGATTCGAAAATTATCTTCAATCCATAGCATTGCTTTGGTAAAAAAACCACCCTGTGGATAAAAACCGCTTTTTTGGCAATAGTCCATTTTGCTGCTAAAAGCGGGGATAGGAGTCACAAACAAGCTATTCAGATTAACCATAATTGGATTTAATAACTCATCGGGATAAATCAAATTATACTATCAAATGAATGGCTTGCTTGACAATTTTAAGTGGATAATCCTGTGGATAGAATTTTAACAGAACTTATCCACATAATTCACGACTCTACTATCCCCTAATATCTTTTAAATTTAAATTCTATATGGTAACTATAAGCACGATGGAAAAAAATGAAGAGTCTTTAAAAAACCCGATTCGGCAAAACAGACCCTTGCTTGACTGTTTAAATGGTTTTGCGGGAGATAAGATTCCCTTTTGGTTTATGCGCCAGGCCGGTCGCTATCTTCCCGAATATCGCGCGATTCGCAGCCAAGAAAAAAACTTCATCCAGCTTTGCCTAAACCCCGATTTGGCGAGCGAAATAACCCTGCAACCGATTCGTCGCTTTGACATGGATGGGGCGATATTATTTTCGGATATTTTGATTGTTCCCCATGTCTTGGGGCAAAGGGTCGAGTTTATCGAATCGATTGGCCCCAGATTGAAACCGCTGCGCAGCCTCGAAGATCTTAAAATTTTGAATCTTGAATCTGTTGCCCATGGTTTTGACCCGATTTACCAAACCGTAAAACTGACCTGCCAAGGCCTGCCCGCCAATAAGACCATGATTGGATTCTGCGGCGGAATTTGGACCGTAGCTTCGTACATGATCGAGGGGCAATCTTCGAAAAATTACGAAACTATCAAACAGCACTGTTACCAGAATTCGGAATTCATAAATCGACTCTTTGCGATTTTAATCGAGGCCAGTTACCATTATCTGGTCGGGCAAATCGAAGCGGGCTGTCAAGTGATTCAGATTTTTGAATCCTGGGCTGGGCAGATGGATGAGTTTCATTTTAACAAGTTTATTCTTGACCCCACCGAAATCTTGGTTAACAGATTAAGGGCTAGTCACCCCGAGATACCGATTATTTGGTTTCCAAAAAATGCCAGCGAAACCCTGATCCAATCGGGTAAAATCTTGAATATTCAAGCCATTGGTTTGGATTCAACAGTGACTCAGAACACGGCGCGGCAGTTGCAGAAACACTATGTGATTCAGGGTTATTTGGATCCAATCTATCTCTTAACCGACCCGAAAACCATCGAGGCGGCAACCCGAAGAATGATCGAGTCCGTACGACTCGACTCGAAAAATAATAGTCGCTATATTTTCAACCTGGGACATGGAATCCTGCCCAACAGTCCCGTTGAAAATGTCGCTTTTCTTGTCCAGCTATTGAAATCGATTTAAAGACCATGACCCAAAAAAAAACAGCAGTAATCCTTTTCAACCTTGGTGGCCCCGATAGTCCCAAGGCAGTTCGCCCTTTTTTGATTAATCTTTTCAGCGACCCGGCGATTTTGCAAATTCCAAGCCTGGTCAGGAAATTCTTGGCGCGGTTGATTGCCTATCGCCGCACCAAAACCGCGGTCGAGATCTATAATCATTTGGGGGGATTTTCGCCCATCTTGATCAATACCCAAACCCAGCTCGAGGCCCTCAGCCAGAGCCTGCAAACCAAGTCTAACACTCAATTCTTTATCGCCATGCGCTATTGGCATCCGATGACGACCGAGACGATCAAGAATGTGATTAAATTCATGCCGGATCAGGTGATTCTTTTGCCGCTCTATCCCCAATATTCAATGACCACGACCGGGTCTTCGGTCAAGGCCTGGTTGGCGGCGGCAAAGAAATTCAATCTTGCGGTGCCGACCAAAACCATCTGCTGCTATCCCACCGCCGATAGCTTCATTCAGGAGGTGGCGAAACTGGTTTCAAACCATTATGGTGCGGTCAAGGAACTGGGCAAGACGCGGATATTGTTTTCGGCCCATGGTCTGCCCAAACAGATCATCCAAAAGGGCGATCCCTATCAAAATCAAATCGAACAGACTTCGGCAGCGGTGGTCAAGGCCTTGAATATTCCTAATCTCGATTGGAAGGTCACCTATCAAAGTCGGGTTGGCCCCTTGGAATGGATTGGCCCCTCGACCGAGGATGAAATTAAACTCGCCGGCAGCCAAAGAATCAATCTGGTCATCTGTCCGATTGCCTTTGTTTCGGAACATTCGGAAACCCTGGTCGAGCTCGATATTGAATATCGCGCGGTGGCGAAGGAATTTGGTGTTCCCCATTATCGGCGGGTGCCAACCGTCGGCAGTGGCGAATATTTTATCAATGCCCTATGCGAATTAATCAACCGCGCCGAAGCCAGCGACCAGGCGATTCTCAACCACTGTGAAAAGCGATTCTGTCCCCCGAATTTTAACCAATGCCCCTATAAAAACCATGGTTAATTTCTATCTATCGATTAAGACCCTTCATCTGCTGGCGGTGATTTCCTGGATGGCGGGTTTGCTCTATCTGCCGCGATTATTTGTCTATCATAGTGATGCTGATTTGACCCCTTCGCAGGATATGGTTTTTCAGACCATGGAGCGGCGGCTTTATTTATTTATCGCCACGCCGGCGATGGTGCTGTCGCTTTTGTCGGGCGGAATCCTGCTGAGTCTTCCCAATTCGCCGCTGTTAAATGGCGAGAATTGGATCCTGATCAAGTTGGTTTTTGTTCTATTGCTTCTTCTATATCATCTGAGATTAAACCATTACCGCCATGGCTTTATCGCCCATCGCAATCCCCATAGCCCAAGGTTTTTTAGAATCTTGAACGAGGCTCCGACGGTCTTGTTATTGTTGATTTTGATCCTGGTGGTTTTTAAACCCTGGTAGAGGAATTATTCAAGATCGCTTACGCACCAGCTTGACAGTCTGTTTTGAATTGTTTAGGGTTCCCAGACAAGGGTGATTTAAAACCACTGTGCGTGAAGCTTTGAGACGGTTCTGCAAGATGGTTTTATAATTTTTTCTTGTCATTCTTTCTTTTCTCTCTTCTCCCCCTTCTTTCAATAATCGATCGTGCAACAGAGTCTCTGTTGTTGCGATTCAACCAAGTGATCTTCTATGCATCTTGAAAAATTAAAACGCAAAACCCCGGCGGAGCTGCTTGCCTTTGCCGAGGAATTAGAAATTGAAAATGCCAGTATTTTGCGCAAGCAGGATATGATGTTTGCGATCCTAAAAAAACTCGCCGAAAATGAAATTACAATTTTTGGCGATGGAGTCCTCGAGATATTGGCCGATGGTTTTGGATTTTTGCGCTCGCCGCAATCCAATTACTTACCGGGGCCCGACGATATCTATATCAACCCGCAGCAGGTTCGTCGTTTCAGCCTGCGCACCGGCGATACGGTCGAAGGGGAGATTCGCGCCCCCAAGGATGGCGAACGCTATTTCGCCCTGAATAAAATCAATATGATTAATTTTGAAGCCCCGGAAAAGGTTCGCCATCGGATTAATTTTGACAATCTGACGCCGCTCTATCCCGACCGGCGGTTGAAGCTCGAGATTCCCAATCCCACCATCAAGGATACGACGACGCGGATTATCGACCTGATTGCCCCCCTCGGGATGGGACAGCGCGCCCTGATTGTCGCGCCGCCGCGCACTGGCAAGACGGTGATGTTGCAGAATATCGCCCATGCCATTTCGGAAAATCATCCAGACGCCTATCTCATCGTTTTGCTGATCGACGAGCGACCGGAGGAGGTCACCGACATGGCCCGTTCGGTCAAGGGAGAGGTGGTCAGTTCGACCTTCGACGAGCCGGCGACGCGCCATGTTCAGGTTGCCGAAATGGTCATTGAAAAGGCCAAGCGACTGGTTGAACATAAACGCGATGTGGTCATATTGCTCGATTCCATTACCCGTCTGGCGCGGGCCTATAATACCGTGGTGCCATCATCGGGCAAGGTCTTGACCGGTGGTGTTGATGCCAATGCCCTGCAAAAACCCAAGCGGTTTTTTGGCGCGGCGCGGAATATCGAGGAGGGCGGATCCCTGACCATCATCGCCACCGCCCTGATTGATACCGGCAGCCGTATGGACGAGGTTATCTTTGAAGAGTTCAAAGGCACTGGTAACAGCGAAATTATCCTCGATCGCAAAATATCCGACAAACGCACCTTCCCGGCCATCGACATTACCAAGTCGGGAACCCGTAAGGAAGAACTGCTGGTCGATAAGGCCAGCCTGTCCAAGATGTGGGTGCTGCGCCGCGTTCTGATGCCGATGGGGGTGGTCGATGGAATCGAGTTCCTGATTGATAAACTCAAACAGTCCAAGACCAATTCCGACTTCTTTGATGCAATGAATACCTAAGAGAATAATATGGCTGCTTATCAATATATCTATGTCATGAAGGGCCTGTCGAAGGCCTATCCCGGCGGTAAAAAGGTTATCGAGGATGTCTGGCTGAGTTTTTTACCCGGAGCCAAGATCGGGGTGATTGGCCCCAATGGCGCCGGTAAATCGACTCTGATGAAGATCATGGCCGGGCTCGAAAAGGAGTTTGGCGGGGAGGCCTGGGCGGCCGAAGGGATCAAGGTCGGCTATTTGCCGCAGGAGCCGCAGCTCGATAATAGCAAAACCGTGGTTGAGAATATTCGCCTTGGGCTTAAATCCATTACCGATCTGGTGACAAGGTTTGAGGAGGTCAGCGCCAGATTCGGCGAAGACCTTACCGACGAGGCTATGAATGACCTCATCGCTGAACAATCGACATTGCAGGAAAAAATCGATGCGGTTGATGGTTGGGACCTCGACCGACGGATTGACATTGCCATGGATGCGCTTCGCTGCCCGCCCGCCGATGCCCGGGTCGAAACCCTGTCGGGGGGAGAGAAGAGACGGGTTGCCCTCTGTCGTCTCTTGCTGGAAAAACCCGACCTTTTGCTGCTCGACGAGCCGACCAACCACCTTGATGCCGAATCGGTGACCTGGTTGGAACGATTCCTCCATGACTATACGGGAACGGTGGTCGCTGTGACCCATGACCGCTATTTTCTTGACGAGGTGGCGCAGTGGATTCTCGAGGTTGACCGCGGCAAGGCCCTGCCCTTTGAAGGCAATTACACCGCCTGGCTGGAGGATAAACAAAAACGCTTGGAACTCGAGGGCAAGCAGGAGGTGGCGCGGCAAAAATCTCTGGCAGAGGAGCTGGAGTGGGTTCGCGCTAGCCCCAAGGCGCGGCAGGCCAAGTCCAAGGCCCGCATTGCCAGCTATGAGGAGCTTCTGGCCAGGTCCAAGGAGAAGGCTCCAGATACAGTGCAGATTATCATCCCGCAAGGGCCAAGGCTCGGCGGGGTGGTGATCGAGGCCAAGGAGCTGGTCAAGGGTTTTGGCGATAAACTACTGATTGATAATCTCTCCTTCAGGCTACCGCCGGGGGGGATAGTCGGGGTGATTGGCCCCAATGGCGCGGGCAAGACTACATTGTTCAAGATGATTACCGGGGTAGAGAAACCCGATTCGGGGAGTTTTAAACTGGGAGAGACGGTCAGCCTCGGTTTTGTCGATCAGAGCCGCGATTCGCTCAATGACAATAAAACCGTGTTCGAGGAAATCTCTGACGGGGCGGAGATTATCGACCTTGGGCGCAGAACCATCCCCAGCCGCGCCTATTGTGCGCAGTTTAACTTTAGGGGCAGTGACCAACAGAAGAAGGTTGGTATTCTTTCGGGGGGCGAGCGCAACCGCGTTCATCTGGCCAAGATGCTTAAAAAAAGCTCCAATTTGATTTTGCTCGATGAACCGACCAATGATCTCGATGTGGAGACTCTGCGGGCCCTCGAGGAGGCCTTGATGGATTTTGCCGGCTGTGCGGTGATTATCAGCCACGACCGTTGGTTTCTCGACCGTATTGCTACCCATATTCTCGCCTTTGAAGGGGAGAGTAGGGTGGTCTGGTTCGAGGGTAACTATGCAGCCTACGAGGAGGATCGCAAGTCGCGGCTGGGGGCAGCAGCCGATCAACCGCACCGAATTCGCTTCAAACCCTTGGCAAGATAGTCAATACCGACTATCAATAGGGGATGATGGATAATCTTTTTAAATCATCCCCGGACCAATCCTTGCCACCGCGGCGATTGCCCTTTGACTGTGGCGACCTGTCGATGCGGATTGGCGTCGATGGCACCTGGTACTATCAGAATTCGCCGATTGGGCGGATGGCTCTGGTCAAGTTATTTGCTTCGGTGTTGCGGCGGGAGGGGGATGAGTATTTTCTGGTCACTCCGGCGGAGCGGGGCCGGATTATCGTTGATGATGCCCCCTTTGTCGTGGTGGCGATGCGCAGCCTTGGCGCGGGTCAAGACCAGCAGATTTTTTTTACGACCAGTTTGGGGGAGGAGGTCAGACTTGATTCTGATCATCCCCTGTCGATTCGGTTTAAAGCCGATGGCGAGCCAAGACCCTACATTCTCGTCCGTGATAATCTGATGGGCTTGATAAACCGGCCGGTATTTTATCAGTTGGTCGATTTGGCTCTGGCCCAAGGGGATGATGGCTCGAAGCTCGGACTATGGAGCTGTGGCGAGTTTTTTGCATTTGACGGTGTGGACTGAGCGCTGGCATTGCAACTCCTCATTATCATTCCCCGCAAGCTTAACCGTCAGGTGCAACCGCCCCTTTTTATTGTCATTCCCCGCCAGGTTGACCCGCAAGGGGCAACCGCAGACGGGGAATCTCGCTTTTCTTTTGTACTCTCTGATAGCAAAGCGAGATTACCCGTCTCGCTGCTATCGTAACGGCGGGTAATGACAAGGGTGGGTAGGCGGTGTCCCTTTTTATTGTCATTCCCCGCCAGGTTGACCCGCAAGGGGCAACCGCAGACGGGGAATCCAGCGGGTCTGCACCATAGTTTTGTTCTGTGACTCTGGATTCCCCGACGCTTCGCGCGGGGAATGACAATCGGTGGAAGAGCAGCGGCGGGTAATGACAAATATGGAAGGTGATAGATTCCTCTTTACGATTCGACAAAACAACAAAATCCACTAGACTAGAACCATGGAAAAAATCATTAGTCAGAGAGAAAATTTAATTCGCGCACTACAGACCCCGCACCACACGGCCGGGCGGGTAACGGCTAAATCCGTAACATCTCGCAAAATCAGGACCGCTGCGGTGCTGGTGCCCTTTGTCGAGAGAAGCGATGGCTATAGTGTCGTCTTTACCAAACGCAGCCCCGACCTGACCGACCATCCTGGTCAAATCAGTTTTCCCGGCGGCTGTGTCGATGGGCTCGATGCCGATCTGGTCGCTACCGCCAAGCGCGAAGCCTTTGAAGAGATTGGCATTATTCATCATCAGGTCGAGGTTATCACCACCCTGCCCGAAGTCTATACTGGAACTGGTTTTGTCATTCATCCGGTGGTGGCTCTGGTCGATTCGCGGGTTGCAATGGTCGCCAATCCCGCCGAGGTTCACGAGATTTTTGAAGTACCCTTGGCTTTTTTGTTAACCGCGCAAAACTATCGCACCGAGATGATTCAAACCTCGGTTGGACTCAGGAATTGCGAGACGATTCATTTTAATCAATTTAGGATTTGGGGCGCGACCGCCATGATCATCGCCCAGTTCCGCCAAAGAATCGAAGACTATTCGCGGTTATTGGCTAATGGCTAGTTTTTTTAACCTGTCCTCGGCTGCCGCGACCCAGCCCTTGAATCATTTAAGCCAGCCTTCATGGCTTACCGACCCGCTGTTGCAACCCTTGCTGGCGGCACTCGACCAGCCGCAGGGGACAACGCGGTTTGTGGGCGGCTGTGTCCGCGATTGGCTGCTGCAATTGCCCTTTGGTCACGATATTGACTTGGCGACGCAATGGACTCCCGACCAGGTGACGCAAAGGGCGGAGGCGGTGGGTTTTGTCGTCATCCCGAGTGGCATTGCCTATGGCACGGTCACGGTCTTGGTCGGCAAGGCCAAGGAGGGGGGCTGGCGCGTCGAGATTACCACTCTGCGCCGCGATGATGCCACCGATGGTCGCCACGCCACCGTAAGCTGGCTGGATAGCTGGGCGGAGGATGCAGCCCGTCGCGACCTGACCATGAATGCTATCTATTGCGATTGTCAGGGCAATCTTTACGACCCCTTGGGCGGGATTGATGATCTACAGGCCGGATTGATTCGCTTTATCGGCAATCCACAACAAAGAATTATCGAAGATCACCTGCGGATTCTGCGCTATTTTAGGTTTCTGGCCTGGTATGGCAAGGTTCCGCCCCTGTCGATTGATCTGGCCGCGGCGGTGGAAAATTCAAAGCTTTTGACTCGTTTGTCGGTCGAGAGACTATGGAACGAGTTTAAAAAACTGCTGCTCGCCCCTGAACCCTGCGCGGTTCTGGTCTTGATGGTCAGCCGTGGCATTCTTAAAACCTTCATCCCCGAGATCAAACTGGGGGCCGTGGCGGTATTGGCACGGTTGATCGAGATGGAGGAAAAACTCGAATTGCCCCCATCGGCGCGGCGGCGCATTATGGCCCTGCTGCCGCCAAATACTGGCGAGGAACTTGCAAAAAAATTTAAACTATCTAAGGCCGATCAAAAATTTATGGCGGAATGCGATCTGATCTCCACTGAATTTGGTCAGGTTTTGGTTAATCCCTGTCATTATTTACGGCACTATGGGTCGGAACGGGTCAGGGATGCCAGTATCATAACCCTGGCCCGGGCCGATATTCACAGCCAAAAGATCAACCCCGCTCAAATCATTGCCCTGACCGAACTGACCAGCCAGTGGGAGGAGGTTGATCTCCCCATCAGTGGAGAGGATATTCTGGCCCACGGAATCCCCCCCGGTAAAAGAGTGGGGGAGGTCTTTAGGCTGGTCGAGGTTTGGTGGGAGGCTAAAAACTGCCAACCCAATCGCGCTCAATGCCTCGAATATCTATCCGATATTATAAAAAATCAAGAACTTACCAGCGGAATCTGACATTTGATTGAATCATGGTCGCAATTCTGCCATAGTTCGCCTGAATCTATGGTGTATCAATAGTCTATCGAGGCTGATTTATGGCGGATCTTGGAACGGTTTTGGCGACAGTGCTGGTGGGCAAAAAGGTCGGTACCGATGAATTCGGCAACCGATACTATTGTCAAAGATTTGCGCGGAAGGAGACTCGTTTGGGTCATGGCACCGGTCGTGGTTCGGGTCAGCGCCGTTGGGTCCTTTATCGCGGTATGGTGGAGGCCTCTAAGGTTCCGGCCGAATGGCATGGCTGGCTTCATTATAGTGGCTTGGCCCCGGTGGGTAATTCCCAACCCAAAAGACGCTTCTGGCAAAAGTCATTTTTGCCAAACTTGACTGGAACCCTCTATGCTCGCAAACCTTCCGCGCGATCATCCGCTACAGCTTCGGATAGGACACCAGCCCGCGACTACGAACCCTGGAATCCCAATTCATAATTCTGTTTTCTCTTGCCACAATCGTGAGTTTAATAATGCATAAAAATCTTGTCGAAACCCTGGTCGGGACTGGCGTACTGTTGGTGGCAGTACTATTCGCATTTTATACCTTTAGCACTACCAATTCGACCAGCCGCAACAGCTATAGTCTTCTCGCCCAGTTTCAATCGGTGCAGGGGGTGGGTATTGGTACGGCGGTAAAGATTAGCGGGATTAAGGTCGGTACGGTAAGGTCGGTCAAGCTCGACCCAACCAGCTTTTTGGCCATGGTCGAACTGACGATTAATGACGAGGTTAAGATTCCCGACGATTCCATCGTGACCATCGGCTCGGAAGGATTGCTGGGTGGAAACTATATTCGCCTGTTGGTGGGTGGCTCTGATGGGGTTTTAAAAAACGGCGACCGTTTCCAATATAGCCAAGGCGCGGTTGATCTATCGGATCTGCTCGGTAAGGTCTTTATGTCGGCAGGAACCAATGTCTCGGCGGGAAAAAATGGCAATGATGCAAAAGATTCGGGCAAGAAATAGTTTGATGGCGGGATATTTTATTTGCCGCAGAGTCCAGGTTGTTATTGCCCTTGCGGTGGCTCTGATGGTCAGTTTTTGGACGGGCAATGCTGCCGCAGAATCGACGGTCATTCTGCAGGCCCTCGATAAGGTAACCGCCCGTATCAGCAATCTCGAGGCCCCGATTGGTAAGGAGATTCGTTTCGGCACCTTAAGGATCATCGCCCTGAAATGCCGCAAACAACCGCCCGAGGAAACCCCTGATACAGCGGCCTTTGTCCAGGTTTTTGAAGTCAAGACGGATTTAACCCGAATCAAATGGTTCACCGGTTGGATGTTTGCCGAATCCCCCGCTTTAAATGCATTGGAACATCCGGTCTATGATGTTTGGGTCAAGGATTGTAAATAGTTTGCCGTGGCTTAATCAAAAACCATTTTTGATTTTAGCCATTAGCAGTGGGCTGATTTTTTGCCATATGGCAAAGGATCTTACCGCTGCCCCATTGTCCGGTTCGACAGTTCGGATTGACCGCCAGTTAGAAGTGGGGCTGCCCTTTGATCCAGAATCAGAGGCGCGATACCGGGCCTGTTTGGCTGCCCTTAAACCCGACCCGGTTTTTGCGGTTGAATATGCCAGGGGCTGGCAGGAGGAGGGGGGAGGTTTTGCTGCTATCCATTGCCTCGCCCTGGCCCTTTACCACCAGGGTCACATTATTGCGGCTGCCTCCACCCTGCATAATCTGGCCCAGGACATGTCGCCGCTCGAGGGGGAGACCAGTTCAAAATCAACCGTCAAACTGCGCAGTTTGATCCTGGATCAGGCCGGGGTGCTTTATGATCTTGGCGGGGACGGAGGCAGTGCGGTCACCGAGCTGACCCGCGCGATTAAACTCAATTCGGATGATCCTGAACTTTTGATTGACCGCGCCATTATCCTGGGCAAACAGTCGAATTGGCGCGGGGCCTTGAGCGATCTTGATCTGGCGGTGCAAAAAATGCCACGGAATTTAGCCTCGCCATCCTTGAATGATGCTCTGTTGTTGCGGGCAACGGCCCTGCGCCATCTTGGTGAATTTGCAGCGGCTCGTCAGGGGATTGACCAGATTCTGTCGGCATCGCCACAGCATCAGGGGGCCTTGATCGAGAGCGGCAATCTTTTTAGCGCGACCGGCAATGTCAATGGCGCGAGAAGGGCCTGGCTTGCCGCCCTGGCGGTTCAGGATCAAGGGGAGATGGCCGAGCTGGCCCGCAGTCTGTTGCAGACACTGGAATTGAATCGAAGCAAGAAATAGCAGATTCTACTCCACCACTCCCGCAACCTTTTTGGTGCTGGCTTTTTTCGCAGCACTGGCCTTCTGCCCGAGTTTAGTACCCTTGGCGGCGGTTTTTTTAACCGGGCTGGTTTTGGTGGATTTACGACCGCTGAATTTGCTTTTGCCTCCGCCTCCCGCCGCCAGCTTGGCCTCGAGCAGGGGCAAGGCCTCCTCAATCGTCACCTCTTCTGGGCTTACAGACTTTGGCAGGGTCGCAAAAACCTTATTCCAGGCAATATAGGGGCCGTACCTGCCGTTAAAGACCTCGACGGGTTTTTGGTCACTGGGGTGGGGCCCGAGTTGGCGCAGCGCAACCGCCTTGGCTCGGCCGGTTTTGGGTTGGGCCAAAATATCAACTGCGCGATTCATCCCGATAGTCATGAGATCTTCACCGGCGGGCAGGGAAGTGTAGCTGCTGCCGTGTTTGAGATAGGGGCCAAAGCGACCCAATCCGGCCAGAATCATCTCCCCAGTCTCGGGGTGTTTGCCAATCTCTCGCGGCAGGGCGAGAAGATTCAAGGCGGCGACCAGATCGATCTGTCCCGGTTCCTGAGTCTTGAGCAGCGATGCCCGCTTGGGTTTGTTGGTCTTATCGCCCTCCCCCAGCTGGACATAGATGCCAAAGGGGCCCTTGCGCAGGGTGACCTCCATACCGGTCTTGGGGTCGCTGCCGAGGTTCTTGGGTTCAAAAACGCCACCGGCAGAACCCGGCTCCCCATCGTCACTATGGTCGCTGAAGGCGCGGGTATAGCGGCACTCGGGATAGGTCGAACAGCCAATAAATCCGCCAGTCTTGCCGAGTTTCAACCCCAGCCTGCCAGCCTTGCAGGATGGACAGAGCCTGGCATCGGTGCCATCTTCGCGCGCTGGAAAAAAATGCGGGGCGAGAACCTCGTCGAGTCGATCAATCACCTGGGTGATGGTCAGATTCTTGGTCTCGCCAATCTGTACCGAGAAATCATTCCAGAATTTGCGCAGAACCTCGTGCCAGTCGAGCCGACCGCCCGAGACATCATCCAGTTCCTCCTCCAGCCCAGCGGTAAAGCCACTATCGATATATTTGCCAAAATATTCGGTCAAAAACACCGTAACCACCCGCCCACGGTCTTCGGGAATAAAGCGTTTATTATCGAGGCGAACATAGTTTCGATTTTGCAAAACATCGATGATCGAAGCATAGGTTGATGGGCGACCGATCCCCAGCTCCTCCATCTGTTTGACCAGACTGGCTTCGGTAAATCGCGGCGGCGGCTGGGTAAAATGCTGTTCGGGCGTGACCAGCTTCCGTTCAATCGCCTCGCCCTTCGCCATGGCCGGGAGAATCCGCCCCTGATCATCGTCACTGTCACCATCGCTTGCGGAATTGTTTTTAGACCCCGCCTGATCATCACTATCTTCGCGGTACACCGCCATAAAGCCCGCGAACTTGACCACCGAGCCATTGGCGCGAAGGCGAATCAAACCATCCTTACTGTCAATATCGACGGCGACCTGATCGAGAATCGCCGATTCCATTTGACAGGCGAGGCTGCGTTTCCAAATCAATTCATAGAGTCTGGCCTGTTCTTGACTGAGGTATTTGGCGACCATCTCGGGTTTTTTGCTAAAGTCGGTAGGGCGAATCGCCTCATGCGCCTCCTGAGCATTTTTCTGTTTGGATTTATAGAGTCGCGGCGAAGCGGGCAGATATTCCCGACCAAATTCGGTAACAATGGTCTGCCGCGCCTGTTCTATGGCTTCCGGGGCCATATAGAGTCCATCGGTTCGCATATAGGTGATTAATCCGACGGTTTCGCCGCTCAGTTCGATCCCTTCATAGAGTTTTTGAGCAATCTGCATGGTGCGACTGGCGGTATAGCCGAGTTTGCGGCTTGCCTCCTGTTGCAGGGTCGATGTCATAAAGGGCGGATAGGGGTTCTTTTTGGTCTGTTTGGGTTCAACCGCAGCCACAGAATAGGTCTGGGCCTCGATGGCGATTTTTGCCGCCTCCGCCTCCGCTGCGGTCTTAAGGGAGAATTTATCGAGCTTCTGCCCGCCAAGCTGGGTCAGGCGTGCGGTAAATTTTTCTTTGCGCAGGGTTGCCAGCTCCACCCCCACCGTCCAATATTCGGTGGTCTTAAAGGATTCAATCTCGTCCTCTCGGTCACAGATGAGGCGCAGAGCCACCGACTGGACGCGCCCCGCCGATTTGCTGCCGGGTAATTTGCGCCACAGAATGGGCGACAGAGTAAATCCCACCAAATAGTCAAGGGCCCTTCTCGCCAAATAGGCATCGACCAGTTCCTGATTAATCTGGCGCGGATTGGCAAAGGCCTTGTCAACGGCGGCCTTGGTGACCTCGTTAAAGACCACGCGGGATACGGCGACCGATTTTAACAGGGTCTTTTTTTCTTTAAGGGCCTCGAGAACATGCCACGAAATTGCCTCACCCTCTCTGTCCGGATCGGTAGCGAGGATCAGTTCATCGGCACCCTTGACCGCCTTGGCAATCTCCGAAACCCGCTGGAGCCCACGGCTCTCCATCTCCCAGTCCATGGCAAAATTCTCGTCTGGGCGCACCGAACCATCGTGCGGCGGCAGGTCGCGCACATGGCCATAGCTCGCCAAAACAATATAGTTCTTTCCAAGATATTTATTGATGGTTTTTGCCTTGGCCGGCGATTCGACGACAACTACTTTCATTTTTTAAATCCAGAGTACCTTATCAAAGAGTCCGATGCTATAGCAGAAATCAGATTAAAATATAGTGGAATCATCAGATATACTGAGTTTCTTTAAGAATTCTAGAAGTTTCAACCTAATAATCGTCACTGCGAGCCTCGGCGGCGCGAGCGAAGCTCGCACAACCGCCGAAGGCGTGGCAGCAAGCCCGCGAAGCGGTCAGAATTTTTAAAGAAAATAACTATTTGATTTTAAAAGATTATTTTGACCGCTACGCGGGTTCATTGCCACGGCCAAATCGCATATGCGCGTTGCACGCGCGGCGATTTGCCTCGCAATGACGAATGTGGAGAGTTATTGAAATCTGAACAAAGTTTTGAATTCACAAATGAACAGACTATAGTACCAAAAACCTAAAGCTTAGTGAAGAATTTCTGTGGTTTGGGTTTAGAAGGTAAGGGAAACCGAGTTACCAATCTGTCTTTGCACTTTCCCCGCCAGTTCCAATTCCAGCAGAACCATCTGGACGGCACCGCGACCGATATTGGCAACCTCGATCAAGCGATCAATCTCGGTCGGGGTTGCACTCAGCAGTTCGGGAATTCTGCTGCGGGCCAGTTCAATCTCGGCCTCGGTCGTAACCTGGGCAGATGACTTGACCGATCTATTCGGAGCCCTTGTCAGCCGAACATCACTCAGACCGGTTTTGCTGTTGCGATAGGGGAGTTCCCTCTGTTCAAAGGCCTCGAGAATATCCCCCGCCGATTCGGTCAATATGGCCCCATCCCGCAGCAAACTGTTACTGCCGCGACAGCGCGGGTCGAGGGGGGAGCCGGGGATGGCAAAAACCTCGCGCCCCTGTTCCGCCGCCAACCGCGCGGTAATCAGAGAGCCGGAATTGACGGTAGCCTCCACCACCAACAGCCCCAATGACAGGCCTGATATTAACCGATTGCGCCGCGGAAAATGGCGGGCGATGGGTTGGACGCCAAAGGGCACTTCGGTGACCAACAGCCCACGGTCGCTAATCTCCTCGTACAGACTCTCGTTCTCGGGCGGATAGATAGTATCAATGCCACCGGCGATAAAGGCGATGGTGCCACCCGAACCCGCCCGCAAGGCCCCCCGATGGGCAGCGGCATCAATGCCGCGGGCCAGACCAGAGGCAATAATCCAACCAGCACTGGCGAGGTCAAAGGCAATAGCCTCCGCCATATTCAAGCCGTTAATCGAGGCATTGCGTGCCCCAACCACGCCAATCGCGCGGTTCAGTTCGGGGCGGGTGAGCAGATGTTCAAAACCCTTGACGATGATGATGGGGGGAGCATCCTCGAGTTCAGCCAGCAGCTGCGGATAGTTTGGCTCGCAGCTGGCAATGATCTTGGCGCCGAATTTGTAACTTCGCTCCAGTTCGCGGGTAACATCGTCGCGGCTGGCAATCTTTAAAACCCGCCCGCCTTTTTTGCCAAGGTCTGGAAGCGACCGTAAGGCCGCCCGCGCTGAACCAAAGCGATCCAAAAGCTGGTTAAAGGTAATGGGGCCGACATTTTCGCTACGGTAAAGCTGGAGCCAATCCAACCTTTCCTCATCGGTCAAGGGTTTGAGCGCGGCCTTTGCATTCATTTCTTGCCGACCCTGGATTCAGTTCCCTTGAGCAATCGAACAATATTGTCACGGTGCCGCCACCAGATTAAGGCCGTCAAGATCAGGGCCAGATAGACTCCGGCAAAGCCAAGGTCAAAAACCCAGGCCAGCGGAACCGATATAATCACCGCCACCAATGCCGAGAGCGAAGAATAACGGAAGGCCAGCAGCATCAAGACCCAAACCAAGGCGCCAATGACCCCAATCGGCCAGCACAGGGCGAGCCAAATCCCCAACACTGTCGCAACCCCCTTACCACCCTTGAAGCCCAGCCAAAGCGGAAAAATATGCCCGATAATCACCGCCATGGCGACCGCATAGGCCAGGGTCGGATCGGCATTGGGATAGATCAGCCGAACCAGCAAAATCGCCGCCGCCCCCTTGACCGCATCCAATATCAGGGTCAGGGCTGCCAGGCCGCGATTACCGGTGCGCAGCACATTGGTCGCGCCAATATTGCCCGAGCCAATCTGGCGAATATCGCCAAGCCCCGCCAGCCGCGTCAAAATCAAGCCGAAAGGAATGGAGCCCAATAGATAGGCGAGGACTATAAAAACAATCTGCATGGGAATCGTAACTTCGGTCATGGTCTATCCTTGGTTGTGATTATGGTTGGTGCTGATAAACAACCCTACCCGCGATCAGGGTCTGGTGAATTCTACCCTTTACCGGATATTCCAGCAACGGGCTGTTTTTGGAACGGGATTTAAACTGTTCCGGGTCGATTTTCCAGTCTTGGTTCGGATCAAAAATGATTAAATCGGCTGGTTCCCCCTTGTCTATTGTTCCACCCTTGATATCAACAATTGCCGCTGGTTTTGCAGTCACCAAGGATAGTGCCTGAGCCAGGGTAAAGCCATGATGATGAAACAGATCAAGGGTGAGAGGAAACAGAGTCTCGAGTCCAACCATGCCAAATGACGCCTGAGCAAAGGGGAGTCTTTTACTGTCGGGGGCTCGCGGTGAATGGTCAGAACTGACGGCATCGATGGTGCCATCCTTTAATCCCGCAATCACCGCCAGACGGTCAGATTCCGACCGCAATGGGGGAGCGACCTTGGCAAAGCTGCGCCAATTGCCCACCGCCATTTCGGTCAGGGTAAAGTAATGGGCTGCCGTGTCGCAGGACACCCGAGCCCCGCGGGCTTTGGCGCGGCGAATGGCATCAATCGCCGCAGCCGAGGTTACGGGCCCAATATGGAGCCGACTGCCGGTGGCTTCGCTGATAAGGCAGTCGCGCTCCACCAGCAGGGTCTCGGCGAGAGATGAGCGACCGGCCAGACCTAAACGGGTCGCCAGTTCCCCTTCATTCATCATACCGCTGGCCAGGCTTGGCTCCTCAGGGTGGCTGAGAACCAGACTGTTAAATCCCCGCGCATATTTAAGGGCCTGAACCATCAACCGCGCTGAACCAATCGCTTGCGGCGAATCGGTAAAGCCAATGGCACCCGATTCTTGCAACAGACCCATCTCGGCCAGCTGCTCGCCGCGACGACCTTTGGTCAGACTGCCATAGGCGTGAATTCGGGTCTTGCCGAGGGATTGACCGCGCTGGCGAATCCAGGCAATCAAGGCTGGCTCATCGAGCGGCGGGTCGGTATTGGGCAGACAGATCAGCTGGGTAATGCCACCCGCCACCGCCGATTCGACCGCCGATTCCAGAGTCTCCTCATGCTCGCCACCCGGCTCGCGGGTTTGAACCCTGATGTCGATGAGGCCGGGGGCAATATATAATCCCGCCGCATCGATGGTTTCGGTCTGCGGTGGGGCAGAGATAGTCTCCCCGATCTCGGCAATCTTGCCATCGATAATCAGTAGGTCTTGGGGGGAGTCGCTGGTCTGAATGGAATCGACCAGCCTTGCACCACGGATTAATCTGGATTGCGGTTTTTGTGTCATTCTATGCCACCAGGCTTTCCATCACCGCCATGCGGACTGCTACCCCTGCCTCGACCTGCGGACGAATCAGGCTGCGGCGAATATCGTCGGCAATGACCGAGTCAATCTCCACCCCGCGATTCATCGGCCCCGGATGCATGACCAGAGCATCGGGCTTGGCAAGGGCCAAGAACCGACTATCCAGCCCAAAAAAATGAAAATATTCGCGTTTTGATGGTACCAGTGCCGAATCCATCCGCTCCGATTGCAGGCGCAGCATCATGATGATGTCGCAGTCGGCAATTCCCTCGGCCATGGTGTGGTAAACCTCGACACCCAATTTTTGTATCTGACTTGGCAGCAGGGTAGCGGGGGCGACAGCGCGAATCCGTGCCCCCATCTTGGTCAGCAGGTAGATATTCGACCGCGCCACCCGACTATGGGCTATGTCGCCACAGATGGCGATGGTCAAGCCCGCCAGATTTTTTTTATAACGACGAATGGTCAAGGCATCGAGCAGGGCCTGGGTCGGATGTTCGTTCCGACCGTCCCCCGCATTGATGACCGAGCAATCAACCTTATCGGCCAGCAGATGAACCGCCCCCGAATCCCCATGCCGCGCCACCAACAGGTCGGGGTGCATGGCATTCAGGGTCATGGCCGTATCAATCAAGGTCTCGCCCTTTTTGACCGAGGAACTATCGACGGTCATGTTAATCACATTGGCCCCGAGTTTGAGACTCGCCAATTCAAATGAAGTGCGGGTGCGGGTCGAATTCTCGTAGAACAGATTAATGACGGTTTTACCCTGCAAGGTCTTTTTATGGTCGGTTGTGGGCGGCGAATCCAAATAATATTCAGACCGATCCATCAGTTTGATGATCTCGCTCGCCGCCATAGACCCTATGCCCAGCAAATGCCGAGAAGAAGCCGAAGGGGTATCGCGCCGGTTGATTGATTTCATAGCCAGCCATTATTAACCCATTAGCCAGATGCGACAAGGGTTTTATTGAGTTGGATGGGTTTAAGACCGACCACGAAGTTCATTTATGTAGTCTCGAAACAGAATCTCGAAAATCATCGCCAAACCATGGGGAGAGTGGGAGTAATGCCTCATACTAATGGCAAGGTCTTTCCGGATGGGATAGGGGAGAATTTGTTCCACAGTAGTCTTTGCAAACTGAATACCCTTGGTGGATGTCAAGTCGGTTTTATTGTAAATTAATATTCTTTGAATACAGATTAAGAGAGCGAGGTCGATTGCGATGAATTCATTTAATGCTTTCATCCTCTTAGCTGATGTCGATTCCTGGTGGAGAGGTTTTAACCTTCTGACCCAAAAACATACATGTCCAGCAGTTTTTGCAGGATTGAGATCATCATATCCAGCCAAGGTGCGATAGAGGCAGTCTGAAATTTCATTAACTAGGTCTGCATCTATTTCTTCGATTTCATATCCTTTTGAGATATAAATATTCCGAATGAAATGAAGAAGCTCAATCCAGTTTAGTTTTCGTAGGGAAGACCCATCGCTTTTATCCTGCATCTTTACCTCTTAGTTACAAGGGTGGGATCCTTTTCAATGTTTTCCCAGAATTCATCATTATACATTTGTGGTGCCAAAATTTTTTGCGTTTCCAACAGATCTTCGATTCTTAAATTGGTCATCGGAAAATAACCGTCGGCCTTGGGGAAATTCTGCGGTTCGGTTGCTGCTCGACCCGAATGTTTGTTTGGCTCGTTATTTAAACTTTTCATAATCAACACCCTTTTTGGTGAAATAAATATGCAGAGGTAAGTTAGTATAGCACAGATTCTATTACTAAAACTTAAACCATTTTATCATACGATGTTGCCTTGAGAATTCAAAATTTCGTTTTGATTTCAATAACTATCCATATTCGTCATTGCGAGGCAAATCGCCGCGCGTGCAAGGCGCATAAGCGAGGAGGCCGTGGCAATGAACCCGCGTAGCGGTCAAAATAATCTATAAAATCAATTAGTTAATGTAAAAAGAAATCTGACCGCTTCGCGGGCTTGCTGCACCCGCCGACGAATGTCGGCCTACGCCGACGGGGCACTCCCTCGCAATGACGAAAATGGATAGTTTTTAAAACCTAAACAAAATTTTCTATTCTCAAGTGAACGGAGTATAGATTAACTCATTCCCTCACCCTCTCCAATGCATTTTGCAAAATATAGGCGGCGGCGGCGGCATCGATTCGCTCGTCTCTTTTGCGGCGCGAGAGGTCGGCGGCGATCATCGCCCTCTCGACCACCGCGGTCGAGAGTCGCTCATCGATAAAGGCCATGGGCAGGGTCGCAAATTCGGGAATTTTTTTAAGGTTGCGGGCAAATTGCCGCACCGATTGGCAACGGCGACCCTCGGTCCCACTCATCTCGAGCGGCAAGCCAATCACCAGCGCACCAATTCTATAGTCACCAATGACCTTAAACAGTTCCGCAGCATCGACGGCGATTTTTTTACGGTTAATGGTGTGGAGGGCAGTGGCGACTCGCCCCATGGGATCAGACAGGGCTAGACCAATGGTCTTGCCCCCCACATCCAGCCCCAGCATCCGCCGTTGCGCGATTCGGCAATTGCGAATAATATCCAGGTCGGAAGATACTGGAATTATGGGTTCTAAATCGGCTATGGATGGACTGGTCACGGGATCGTTCCTTGTACAGAAGCTTTAAAATGGTCAAAACTTGATTAAACTACTGAGAATCTCATGTCACTCAATCAGGATGATGTCAAAAAAGTCGCTCGGCTGGCGCGGATAAAACTGCCCGCTGAAGCCATACCCGCTATGATTACCGAACTCAACGGTATCATAAAATTCGTCGAGCAGCTGCAGGAGGTTGATACCAAGGGAGTCGAGCCGATGGTGCGGGTGGTGACCATGCCCTTGCCGATGCGCGATGATCGGGTTGACTATCCCAATCTGCAGCGCGAAGTTCTGTCCAATGCGCAGGAGGCGGATATTGCGGGCAACCGCGGTCGCTATTTTGTTGTGCCAAAGGTGGTGGAATAGTCATGACTAAACTTACCGAACTTACCATTACCGCGGCCCTGCTGGGTCTAAAGACCAAGCAATTCTCGGCTGCTGAACTGGTCGCCGACCATAGTGCGGCCATTATCGCCTCGCGCAGTCTCAATGCCTTTATCACCGAGACTCTGGATAGTGCCGCTGAACGCGCCAAGATTAGCGACCAGAAATATGCCGCTGGCACGGCAGGAGTCTTGGAAGGAATCCCCCTCGGCTACAAGGACCTTTTTTGCACCAAGGGAGTCTTGACCACCGCCGCCAGTCATATTCTGGATGGATTTAAACCCCCCTATGATTCGACCGTGACGGCGCGGCTGGATGCGGCGGGCAGTGTCATGATGGGCAAGCTCAACCTCGATGAATTTGCCATGGGTTCGTCGAACGAGACCAGTTTTTACAATGCGGTTACCAACCCGTGGCGACGCAGGTCTGATCCCAATACCCCCTTGGTTCCCGGCGGCTCATCGGGGGGGTCGGCATCGGCGGTAACCGCTGAGATGGTGATGGGGGCGACCGGTACCGATACTGGCGGTTCAATCAGACAACCAGCCGCCTTTTGCGGACTGGTTGGTTTTAAGCCGAGCTATGGTCGCTGTTCGCGGTGGGGCGTGGTGGCCTTTGCCTCTTCGCTCGATCAGGCGGGGCCCATGACCCGCAGCGTCGCCGATGCTGCCCTGATGTTTGAAGTCATGGCCGGGTTTGACCCGCTCGATTCGACATCGGCCAATTTGCCGGTTCCCGATACTCGCGCAGCGGTAGCCTCCACCGATTTAAAGGGGGTTAAAATCGGCGTGCCAAAGGAATATCGGATCGATGGCACCAACCCCGAGATTATCGCAATGTGGGAGGAGGGGGTGCGCTGGGCCAAGGCTGCCGGTGCCAAGATTCTCGAGGTTACTCTGCCTCACACTAAATATGCCTTGCCAACCTATTATGTTATTGCCCCCGCCGAGGCCTCGGCCAATCTGGCGCGTTACGACGGGGTTCGTTATGGCCTGCGAGTTCCGGCTGCCAGCCTTGACGAACAGTATGAAGCGACACGGGCTGCTGGTTTTGGTGCCGAGGTCAAAAGGCGCATCTTGATTGGTACCTATGTGCTGTCGGCCGGATATTATGATGCCTATTACCGCAAGGCGCAGCAGGTGCGGAATCTGATTACCCGCGACTTTACCGAGGCCTTTACCAAGGTCGATCTGTTGCTCACCCCCACCGCCCCCAGTTCGGCCTTTGCCATAGGCGATAAGACCATGGATGCGGTGACCATGTATCTTAACGATGTCTTTACGGTTCCCGCGAGTCTGGCGGGTCTGCCCGCCATATCGATTCCGGCCAAACTCGATTCGGCTGGCTTGCCGCTGGGGTTACAGCTGATTGGTCGTGCCTTTGACGATGCCATGGTGATTCGCGGCGCGGCAGTGCTAGAAAAATCGGCGGGTTTTACCCACCGCCCCCACTCGATTGCAGGATAGTATCATGAGCCTAGAATCAGCCATGGCGATTGCCGCCGAGCCACAGGATTTGATTGAAGGAGCCACCGGCAAGTGGGAAATTGTGATTGGGCTCGAGGTTCATGCCCAGGTATTGTCACAGTCGAAGCTCTTCTCCGCCTCGGCAACGGCCTTTGGGGCTGAACCCAATAGTCAGGTCAGTCTGGTCGATGCGGCCTTTCCGGGAATGTTGCCGGTGATTAACCGTTTTTGTGTCGAACAGGCAGCGCGAACGGGTCTTGGGATCAAGGGTAAGGTCAATCCGGTTTCGGTTTTTGACCGCAAGAATTACTTTTATGCCGACCTGCCGCAGGGTTACCAGATTTCGCAATTTACCCAGCCGATTGTGACGGGGGGGGAGATTATCCTCGACCTGCCCGAAGGCCAGAGCAAGACCATTGGCGTGACAAGGCTGCACCTGGAACAGGATGCGGGCAAGTCGTCGCATGATCTTCATGCCACCAAAACCTTCGTCGATCTCAACCGTTCGGGGATTGCCCTGATGGAGATTGTGTCGGAGCCAGAATTGCGTTCGCCGGAGGAGGCAGCGGCTTACCTGCGCAAACTCCGTTCCATATTGCGCTATCTTGGCACCTGTGATGGCAATATGGAGGAGGGTTCCTTGCGCTGCGACGCTAATGTTTCGGTGCGCAAACCGGGCGGGGAATTTGGCACCCGCTGCGAGATTAAGAATGTCAATTCGATCCGTTTTGTCTCTCAGGCCATTCAATATGAGGCGCGGCGGCAGATCGAGATTCTGGAAGCGGGTGGTACGATCAATCAGGAGACGCGACTCTATGATTCCGCGCGCGGTGAAACCCGGGCCATGCGCAGTAAGGAGGATGCCCACGACTATCGTTATTTTAACGACCCGGATCTGCTGCCGCTCGAACTGGAGCCAGGCTGGATTGAGTCCCTTAAATCAGCCCTGCCGGAATTGCCTGATGCCCGCAGTGATCGCTATGTGCATGACTATGGACTCTCCCCCTATGATGCTCGGGTCTTGGCGGCGGAGCAGGAGTTCTCGGCCTATTACGAGGCGGCATTGACGAGCGGTGCCACCGTCCAGCGCGACCCCAAGATTGTCGCCAACTGGATGACCAGCGAGGTTTTTGCCGTTCTCAACCGTTTGAACCTCGAGATTAGCCAATCGCCAATCTCGGCCGCCCATTTGGGGGAACTGGTCGATTTGATCAGTGATGGAACTATCTCGGGCAAAATCGCCAAGGAGGTTTTTCAGGCGGTGATCGACGGCGAAGGCTCCCCGAGGGAGATCGTCGAATCGCGCGGACTGCGGCAGGTCAGCGACAGCGGCGCGATTGAGGCGGCGATTGACTCGATTCTCGCCGCCAATCCCGACAAGGTCGCGGAGTTTAAATCCGGTAAGGATAAGCTGTTCGGTTTTTTTGTCGGTCAAGCCATGAAGGCCACCGCGGGCAAGGCCAATCCGGCCATGCTCAATGACCTGTTAAAAAAGAAACTGACTTGATGTCTAACTGGCACGGCCATGAAGGGTAAGAATCGCTCGGCTTCGCATCGGCAGCCCGACAGTCGAAGAAATGGGCCAAGGAACCATCATCGGTTGGACAGTCGCGAGTCGCAATCGCGGTTCCTCGTCGCCCAGATTCTGTCGATTAACCATGATGGCTATATTCAGGCGCAGATTTTAAGCGGGGCCAAAAAATCCCTTTCGCGCCTGCCGGAATTTATCGAGATTTCTCCGACGGCTGGCCCTTCGCCCAAAAACAATGCTGCGGTCTCGATTGGGGATCGGGTTTTTGTTAATCAAAAATCGCGCCATGAGTTCGAGATTATGCGGATCCTACCCCAGACCGCCGCCAATTCAATCGGCATATTCGACAAGACTCCGCTGGGGGGCAAGATTCGCGCGCTCGAGAAATCAACCCAGATGGTTTGGCTGGTCGCGGCGGAGGATTGCATGTCGGCCCAGTCCGGGGAGTTGGTGGTCTATGCGCCATTATCACAGCACCATGAGGAGGAAGGGGCAAAGGTCGTCGAGCGACTCGGGCCCTATGGTTCGGTCGCCTCGATCTCGGTAGCGGTGCTGCGGTCGCTGGAAATTCCTTTGGAATTTAACCTTGATATCGAACAGTCGGCAGTGCAGGCGGCAGCCAAACCGATTGATCTTAATAATCGCACCGATTTCCGCCACCTGCCCTTTGTCACCATTGATGGGATTGATGCCCGCGACTTTGACGATGCGGTGGTTGCTCTGGCCGATAGTGACCCAAATAATCCCGGTGGATTTTGCCTGTGGGTAGCGATTGCCGATGTCTCATTTTTTGTCACTGCCGAGTCGCCGCTCGACCTCGAGGCGCGGGAGCGCGGCAATTCGGTCTATCTGCCCGATCGGGTGATCCCGATGTTGCCGGAGGCCCTGTCTAACGGGGCCTGTTCCCTGCTGCCGCATCAGGATCGGGCTGTGATGGTGGCGGTGATGCGGATTAATGCCGAAGGACAATTGATCTCGCGGGAGTTTAAATCGGGGGTCATCAATTCCCGCGCTCGCCTGACCTATGAACAGGTGCAGGGGGTTATGGATGGGGAGGGGGCAGGGGGGCAAGAACCGCAAATCAAGGACTTGGTTAGCCCGCTCGAGGCCGCCTTTAAGATTCTATTGGCCGCCCGCGAACTGCGCCATGCCCTGGATCTCGAACTGCCCGAGCGGGAGGTGATTCTCGACCCAACCGGTCAAGCGGTGGTGGCCATTGCCAACCGACAAAGATTGAATGCCCATCGGCTGATCGAGGAGTTGATGATTCTCGCCAATGTCGCCGCCGCCGAGGTTTTGGAACAGAGGCTGAGCCCCTGTATCTATCGCATTCACGATAGCCCGAGCCCGGAGAAGTTCCTGGCCCTGTCGCAGTCTCTGGCGGCTTTTGGCTATAAACTCGCCAAGGGACAGGTGCTGCGACCCGAATTGCTGGTGCGGATTTTGCAAAAATCCGCCGGCAAGCCCGAGCATGATTTGATTCATGGTCTGATTTTGCGCAGCCTCGCCCTCGCGGTCTATTCGCCCGATAATATTGGCCATTTTGGCCTGTCCCTGCGCCGTTATGCCCATTTTACCTCCCCCATTCGTCGCTATGCCGATTTGATGGTTCATCGGTTTTTAAAACAGGCCCTGAAGATTGAAGACCATCCCAGCCTGTCGGGTCAAGGGGGGGAGAGGGTTGGTAACCATGCCGCGATAGCACAGCATATTTCGGGGATGGAACGCCGTGCCGTCAATGCCGAACGGGGGGTCAAGGATCGCTTGCTGGCAGCCTTTATGGCGACCCTGGAGGGGGCGGAATTTACCGCGCGAGTGAGCAGCGTCACCAAGTTCGGACTCTTTGTGACTCTGGACGAAACCGGGGCCGATGGTCTGGTGCCGATGAGTGCCCTGCCAAGCGACTATTACAAACATGACCCAAAAACCCAAAGGTTGGTCGGCGACAAGAGTAAAAAAATCTTCCGCCTCGGGGATCGCTTGCTGCTGCGCCTCGACGAGGTTGATATTGTCACCGGCAGGTTAAAATTTAGCTTTGTGCAGTTTGTAAAGGAAGGTCTCAAAAACTAGGGAAATTTTTTTTATGCAACCCCACCAAGAAAACCTAACGCTCGCCTTCGGCTTCGCTAAGGTTTTCTATCCTCCCCTTCTAAAGAAGGGGAGGTATAATAGATTGAAATCGTTACTCTTTATCCCCCCTTCTTCAGAAGGGGGGAATAGTCTCACTTAGCAGCTTGCTGCTTAGTGAGACTAAGGGGGGTTGCTAAAATGAATTAGTGTTTTTCAGACCTTCATTAAGAGTTAACCATGGTCAATCATCCCTATTCCCTATAGACTTGAATTTTCCTCTGAAGAACCATACCCCTGGAACCGCCATGATGGTCAGATTGTCGCAGCCAAGAAATAAAATTCACCCTGCCTGGTGGGTCTTGATGGCCAGTTTTTTGTTGCTGATTACGGCAACTGGAATTCGCTCGGCCAATGGGGTTTTGCTGCTGCCCTTGGAGGCCGAATTTGGTTGGAGCCGCGCGGCAATATCATCATCGATCTCCATCAGTCTGATTCTATATGGATTGGCCGGGCCCTTTTCGGCTTCGTTGGTGGCGCGGTTTGGCATCAGGCGGATTATGATTATCGCCCTGGTCATGGTTGTTTTGGGGGTTTTGGGGGCGACACAGATAAGCCAAATTTGGCATTTGACTCTGCTGTGGGGAGTCTTGATTGGCCTTGGCACCGGTATGGCGGGTCTGTCGGTCAGTGCGATTATTGTTGATCGCTGGTTTTTGCGCCATCGCGGACTGGTGCAGGGCATATTGACCGCGAGTTTTGCCACCGGAGCCTTGGTATTTTTGCCGCTGCTCGAGCATCTCGCCCTATCCTTTGGCTGGCGCTGGGCCATTGCCTTTATGGCTGGTTTTGGCATGTTGGTGATTCCGGTGGTGGCGATATTTATCCGTAACTTTCCGCGCGACCGCGGAGTCGAGCCCTATGGTTTCGACCATCCTGAAGGACGGGCTTTTTTGTCCGCCAACCCACGAAAAACTGGCGCGACTGTGGCGGATGCCAATGTTTTTTTATTGCCCCTGCAGGTTCTGCGGCAATCGGCGAAAAATCTTAACTTTTGGCTGCTCTTCTTGACCTTTTTTATCTGTGGTCTCTCGACCAATGGTTTGATTGGTACCCATTTGATTGCCGCCTGTGAAGATGTCGGAATCTCGAGCCGTAATGGTGCCTGGTTATTGGCGACCATGGGACTGTTTGATCTGGTGGGGACGGTTGGCTCGGGATACCTAACTGATCGCTTTGACAGTCGCAAATTGCTTTTTGCCTATTATGGATTTAGGGGTCTGTCCTTGATGGCCCTGCCCTTTATCTTGACCGAGAATGCCTCGGTCATTTGGCTGTCGGTCTTTGCCGTCTTTTATGGACTGGACTGGGTAGCGACCGTTCCCCCCACCGTCAAGCTGGCCACCGGTATTTTAGGGCGGGAGCGGGTCGGGATGGTCTTTGGCTGGATCTCAGCCGGACACCAACTGGGGGCCGGGGTAGCGGCGGCGGGGGCGGGCCTCATCCACACCCAGTATAAAAGCTATTTCTTCGCCTTTTTAATCAGCGGCCTGGCCTGTTTTATCGCGGCCCTAGCATCGATCAGTGTCAACCGTCGTAAAACTGGGCAAGGCCTGGCATAGGAATAATTTTTAAATTTGGAAATTTTTTTTAATCCCTTATGGTTGTGCTATAATTGCTGGCTAGAAACCAAATGTCATTCAACGGCTGGTTTTTGTAATCTGTATCTTCGGTGAGAATAGTTTTATGGCACTACCATCAATCAAATCATCTATCGTAAGACCGGTCACCCCAAGTACTCAGATTCTCGAACTGGATAAGGACATCAGGTCGAGGTTTGAACGGCGCACCGGTTCATTGGTGGCTTTTTTACAGCAATGGATTCTATTGGAACCGAGCCAAAGGCTTTTTTTTAACGCCCGTGGTCTGCGCGGGGAGAATTACCTCCATTACCTTCTGTCGATTAAGGACTTAACCATTGCACAGGCAGTGGTGCAGATGTGTAATGAATTTGCCCGCAGCACCAATTCGGCCGGAGTCGTGGCCTTTCTAAAACATATTGATCTCAATGGTAATGATGTCTGGCACTATTTGGCCGAGAATCTTGCTGACCGCGAAGGCGACGATGCCCTGCAGATTGCCCAGATTCTGATTCAGCTGGAGATCGACTTTTGTCGTAAAAATGATCAGGATCAATCGCCCCTCGCCCATCTCTTGATTCCTGAAGTCAAATGGGCCTCGATCAACGCCATGATCAAGGTGCGACGGTTGAGTATCGAGGAGATTGAGGAATCCTTCTCTGACACCATCAGCCAGAACGAAGCGGTGATGGCGGAGATTATCAATTCGATATTGTTATCGGATATTCGCAAAAACCGTGGCGTGCTTCTGACTCAGTTGCTCGATTTTGCCCTGAGCCCCAAGGCCGAGAAGATCAACCGCGCCCCCTTGCTCCGCGCCATCTTTAACTATGTTGGCGGGGTCTTGGCCGAGACAGTATTTATGTATGCCGTCGAATCGGATCTGCGCGAAATTGTCGATAGGATGCTGAGGCTGCTCGAACTGGGGTCAGAGGATGCAACGCGGCAAAAGGCGGCCGTCGATTCGCAAACCGCGCGGCAGGAAAAACAGGTCTATATCTATAACCATCTGGCCAAGACCAACAAAAGCGGCACCGGGATTCTGCACCGAATGGTCATTGCCGATCGGGCGAACTATATCCCCAAGATATTCTCCCTGATCCAGAACGAGAATATTTGGCAGATCAATCCCAATCGCGGGGTCAAGGGGCAGCCCGAGCGGATTCCGGTGATTTTAAATCGACTATCGGCCTCCCCATCCAACCCGGTCATGTCGCTGTTGCTGATGCAGGATGCTCGCGGCAATACTGCCTATCACCTGGCGGTCATGGGTGGGCGCGAAGACTGTATTCGCAAACTGATGGTCGGTTTGTCGGTGATTGATATTGCCGCCATTATTGGTAAGATTCCCAATCGGCTGAACTTAACCCTGATTGATCTCATGTCGGTGCAGAGGGCCCATGCTAAACTGAGCGTTGATATAAAGGCCAATAAACTATCGGTCGAGGAGGCGCAGAATATCCTGGCCGGAGTCAAGAAGGTTGATCCAAGGTTGGTTGAATATCTTGCCGAATATGTTAAAAAGGCCGAGGATGCAGTTCAAAGATCACCAGGGGCAGTGCCTCAACCCAGTTTTGACCTCGGGAAGCTTCAACATATCGCTTCTCTGTAGTAATCGGCATTAATTAACAGTAAGAGTGCATCATGAATGAAGTTTTTGGCCTTGTCCTTATCAATTTAGTCATCCCGATCATCACGGTCTTTATCTGGATATTGGTCATTCAAGCGGTCTTGAGTTGGCTGTTGGTCTTTAACATCATCAATCCCTATAGTCGTTTTGTTTCGACGACGACGATGATTCTTTATCGTTTGACCAATCCTTTGCTGCGACCGATCCGCAGGATTTTGCCCTATTTTGGCGGTTTGGACTTTTCGCCAATGATCTTGATACTGTTACTCTATCTGCTGCGCGACCTGCTGTTTTTGGCCTATCGGGAGTCCTTCTGGTAGAGTTCTAAACTTACTTAACCCGACAGAGGTTTGAATATGACCGCCAAAACTATCGATGGAAAACTGGCTGCCGAGAAACTAAGACAAGGAATTGCCGCCGAAGTCGCGCAGTTGGTCGCCAAGAATGGTCGCAAGCCCGGCCTGGTGGTGATTCTGGTCGGGGATGACCCAGCCAGCAAGGTCTATGTCGCCAACAAGGCCAAGCAAACCGACGAAGTCGGGATGAATTCGATCGAGAATCGTTTGCCGGTCACGACCAGCGAGGCGGAGCTTCTATCCCTGGTCGAATCCTATAACCGTGACCCGATGATTGACGGAATTCTGGTGCAGCTGCCCCTGCCCAGCCATATTGATTCCGCCAAGGTCTTGACGGCCATTGCCCCGGACAAGGATGTCGATGGATTCCATGCCGTTAATGTCGGCCGGCTATGGACCGGCGATCCCCGCGCTCTGGTTCCCTGTACCCCTTCGGGCTCGATGATATTGCTTCGCTCGGTCCTGCCCGACCTGTCGGGGGCGGAGGCGGTGGTGATTGGCCGTTCGAATATTGTTGGTAAGCCGATGGCGGCCCTATTGCTGGCGGCCAACTGTTCGGTATCGGTCGTCCATTCCAGGTCGCAAAACCTGCCCAGTCTGGTCAAGCGCGGCGACATTGTGATTGCCGCAGTGGGTAAGGCCGATATGGTCAAGGGTGATTGGCTGAAACCGGGGGCCATTGTCATTGATGTTGGGATTAATCGGCTGGTTACGGCGGAGGGTAAGGCTCGGCTGACCGGCGATTGTGATTATGAATCCTGCCAACAGGTGGCGGGGGCCATCACCCCGGTGCCGGGCGGGGTTGGCCCCATGACCATTGCCTGCCTGTTGCAAAATACGCTTCTCAGCTATCGGATGCGCCTAGCCTAATCGCATCTTCTTGGCGGTAAGGTCATAGAGTGGTCGCCAAATCAAGCGGTTAAAGGCGATGACAAAGCAAGACATGACGATGGTTCCAACCAAGACTGCCGCCAAATTACCGTCCTTGGTCGCCTTGGCAATATAGGCCCCGAGACCATCGGCCGAGACCTTACTCGCACCCCAATCCGACAGTTCGGCAATAATCGCCGCGTTCCAGGCCCCGCCCGCAGCGGTAATTACTCCCGTAAGAATATAGGGCAGGATGCCGGGCAAAATCACCTTGCGCCACCATAAAAACCCTTTGATCTTAAAACATTTGGCAGCATCCCGCAGGTCTTGCGGAAAGGCCATGGTGCCAGCAATCACATTAAAGAGCAGATACCATTGCGAACCGAGAATCATCAAAAAGCTGACCCAAATATTGGGCTGAAGGTGATAATAGATAATCATCACCGTTATCCACGGAAAATAAAGGTTAGCCGGAAAGGCCGCCAATATCTGGGCCAGGGGCTGAATAAACTGCGCCAATCGCGGGCGCAGGCCAATCGCCACCCCCAGCGGCACCCAAATCAACAGTATCAAGATAATCATTGCGACGACCCTGAGCGCGGTATAGCTGCCCAGTAAAATGATCTGGCCAATATCGCCAAGACCAATGGTGGTATGGGCAAAAACATAGCAGCGGTAAAGCAGATAGATCGCCAAAAGCGACAGGAGTCCATACCAGAGCCAGTCCAATAGGTCTTGATTCCAGCCCTTGATTTTTGGCGTTAATCTTCGCCAGAGCGGGCTTTTTATGGCTGGCTGGACAATGCGGTGCGGAAAGATCTGACGAATTCGTCGAAGCCCAGCCTCGAGCGGAAATTCCAACCTTTTAAACAATAGAGTCCGTCTAAACAGATCCCAGACCAGCGACTTGGCGACAGTCTCGCCCTGAATCTCCTCGATCTTGAATTTCTGCGACCAGACCACCAGGGGCCTAAAGAGCAGCTGGTCGTAAAGCAGAATCACCAAAAACATCGTCACAATGGCATAGAGAATCGCCGTCTTATTCTGCGCCAATATGGCAGTACCAATATAGGAACCAAGGCCTGGCAAGGACAGGGTTTGATTGGCCAGAGTAATCGATTCCGCCGCCGTCACAAAAA
>JASGCE010000116.1 GCA_030054295.1 Minisyncoccota bacterium | reverse complement strand
CTGCGACTATCCTCCCCTTCTAAAGAAGGGGAGGTTTCATATATTGCCTCTATTAAATTAGCAAATGCACTATTCATGTAATTTTTATATAATAATCTCCTACAGCCCCTTAAAATCCTCAACCCCCCGTCATCGGCATCCTTCTGTCGCGGCCAAAGCTACAGCTGGTCAGCTTGACCCCAATCGCCCCCTGCCGCCGCTTATATTCCGCACGATCCAACAGGCCGCGAATCCGCGCCACCAATACAGAATCATAACCCAAATCACAAATGGCCTCATTGCTGCGCCTCCCCTCGATCATCAAGTACAATATCGCATCCAGCAGCCGATAGTCCGGCAAACTATCCTGATCGGTTTGATTCGGACGAAGTTCCGCCGAAGGCGGCTTGTCAATCACCGAACGCGGCATGACCGGCCCAGCCCGCCCCTTAAAACTCGGGCAAAAACCCTGATTGCGCCAATGAGACAGGGCAAAAACCCGCATCTTATAAACATCGCGCAAAGGGGCAAAGGCACCACAACTATCGCCATAAAGAGTCGAATAGCCCGTCGCCAATTCCGACTTATTCCCCGTAGTCAAGACCAGACTACCGTCACCATTACTAAGGGCCATCAGAATCATCCCACGCAACCGACTCTGGAGATTCTCCCCGGCAACCCCCACCACGCCCAATCCGAAATCCCGCGACTCGGTGGGCAGATGCGGCGAGAGACCCGCAGCCATGGTCTGCATCATCGCCAAAATATCAATCGATTCAAGCTCTAAACCCAGCATCTCGGCAACCTGCTCGGCATCCCGCAGCGATTGAGCCGAGGTATAGGGCGAAGGCATCATCACCACCGCAACACGATCCGCCCCGACCGCATCGACCGCTATCGCCGCAACCAATGCCGAATCGACCCCGCCCGACAGGCCCAGAGTCAAACGACTAAAACCATTTTTGCCCAGATAGTCACTGAGACCCACCACAATCGCACGATAATCAAGGGCCAGATCATCAGCCAGATCATCGGCCGATTCTAAATCCCCAATCAAGGATTGAATCGCTTCCGACCGACCATGACTCCAGTCAAGAACCACCAGCGAATCGGCAAAGGCCGGCGAGAGGATTCTTGACTCGCCCTGATGCGTGGTGAAGAAACTTACCCCGTCAAAAACCAGTTCGTCCTGCCCCCCCCATTGATTGACATAGAGAAGATCGAGCCCCGTCTCGGTCACCCTTTGCTGCGCCAATGCCAGCCTCTGCCGCCCCTTGCCAAGTTCGTAAGGGGAGCCATTGATACAGATCAATATCTCGCTGCCATGATCTGCTAAATACCGCGCTGCCCCATCCTGCCACAGGTCTTCGCAGATCAAGACCCCCAGCCTATGACCGCCAAAATCGAGCGGCAGCGGCCTGGCTCCCGCGGCAAAAATGCGCTTCTCGTCAAAAACTCCATAGTTTGGCAGGTTGGACTTGGCCACCAGCTGCACCGGCCGATGGGCAATAAACAAGGCCGCCGCATTGATGATGCCACCCGTCAAAGGGGGATTGATGCAATAGTCTCGGGCCCGAATTCCCCCCGGCCATGGCTCGTCAAGATTGACCGCCAGACCCACCAAAATGGCCGCCCCGCCCTGATCGACCGCAATTTGAATCGCCCGTCCCTGCTCGGCCATGGCAGCGACAAATCCCTGCTGGAGAATCAAATCCTCGGGCGGATAGCCACATAAAAATAGCTCCGACAGCACCAAAACCTCGCAACCGGCCGCGCTCGCCGTTCGGTGAGCGGCGAGCAGCTGATCCAGATTCTTGGCAAAATCCCCCAGCCGCGGATTAAATTGACCGACTCCAATTTTAATCGTACTTGACATGACCCCAAAACTCTAACCCGGTCTCTAACCGTCTTCAAGATGCAGCAGCAAAGCAATTCCCACCATACAGGTCGCAACCGGAAAAGACCAGACTGCCAAAACCACCGGAATCCGCCCCGATAGGCCAAAGGCTTGAATCAAATTGATGATAAAGTAAAAAATAAAGCCAATCCCGATTCCGATTCCTATGGTCATCCCCACCTTCCCGCGCCGCGGTAGTCGCAGGCTGAAGATGGTGCCGATCAAAATCATCGCGGTAAAGAGAACCGGCGTCGCCCATTCATTCTGCCAAGCCATGCGCTGCGGCAGGGCGGGCAGGCCGGCATTCTCGTTCAGGCCAATCATGGTCGGTAACTCCCAAAAGGACAGGGTCTCGGGGATCGACAGGCTGAGGGAGATCTTCTCCGGCGTAAACTCGGTCGGTAAGATAAAGTCTGGCGAAGGCTGAGGAACCTGACCGGTCAGGGTGCGAGATACTTCGGAAAAATGCCACCTGCCATCCTGCAATATGGCCCGCTGGGCATCCAGCCGAGAGGTAAAATTACCCTCGCGGTCAAATTGCATCACCGTTACCAGCCTTAACTCCGCCAGATCAGGCGTGGTCGAATGGGCATGAATGATGGTCGCCGAATGGTCCCCCGGCGAGGAATTACTGGCCTCCCGCAGCCACAGCCGATTGGCATTGATCTGACCGGTGGTATGGTGGAAGGGAAATAACTCCGCCTCCCGCGTAATGAATTTCTTATAGGTACTGGCCGCAATGGGATTGAATACCGCGACCTTGACCACCGCAATAGCAATCGCCACAAGAATAATCGGCTGAATAAACTGTTTGGCACTGATACCCAGCGACCGGGCCGCAATCAATTCAGAACTGCGACTCATCCGCCAGAGACTAACGATGGTCGCAAAAAAAACCACAAAGGGAAGCAGCCGCTGCACACCCGAGGGCAGCTTTAACAGAGCCAATCCCATAAGCTGGGTAATGCCGATCTTCTCCGCCGTACCCTGTCGCATAAATTCCAACAGATCGCCCAGGGCCATGATCACCGCCAGACCAAAAAAAATCACCAGGAACCATTTGAAAAAATGACCAATGACATAGGTGGAGAATCTGACCGAAATTCGAGACATGGTGATCTTTGCTATTTTGAACGACTGCCATTCGACCCTAATACTATGCCATATTCGGTTAAGAGCGGGTTACTGAATTTTTACTGATGCAAGGGTCGAAAAATGCGACTCACCCCTATTGCAAAGACCAGGAGCATAAAAACATAGGCCGGAGCAAAATAACCAACATCAGTATTGACCAGCACAGCCTGTATCACAAAAATAACAATCATTACAAGCGATACAATTCCAAGCGAAAAACAATCGAGATTTTTGGACAGACCATCTGAAAGGTCTGACCGTGACCGCCACCAGCCGTAACCAAAGACGACAAAACTTACCAAGATCAAGACAAGGTTGCTATGGGCCTTTAAAATCTTAAAAAACTTTTCGCCATAAATTCGCAAAACCTCGGTCGGATTGTCGCGCAGAGTCTGGATAAATATTTCCCTAATCATATCATAATACTGCACCGAGAGAATCTTGATCTCGGGATCACGGCTCTTAACCGCCGCAAAGCCATTGTGATCATCCCAGACTATGCCCAAACTGTTTGGAACCTCACCAAGGCCAATATAGAGATTGTGGGAGAAACCATGACCGACAATGGTAGTTGCGGCCGGCAAATGGTTCAGGCTGTTGCCAAGAAGATTTACCCCAAGCTGGCTTTGCAAGATAATCCCCATTGCCAAAACCATAGCCCCGGTCATCAGCCAATTGATTCGACTTGAGTTATATCTCAGGATGATCGCAGCAACTGCGACCAGCGCGACCAGCCCCATCACCGCGATGGCCTGACGATTCAAGACTGCGATTAAAAAACCGATCAGCGACAGACCGAACAAACTCGCCCATTTCCAAGCCTTCCAGCCTTTAGAACCGGCCTTGATTAAAAACAAGGCCGGGGCTATGGCAAAAATCGCCGTAGCAATATGAGTGCCGTGAGTCACGGCGCCATAGTAAAAGAGATTCAAAACCGGGATTAAACCAAGGGCCGGATAAAGGACCAAAAACCCCACCAATCCCGCCAGCCCATAGACCACCCCGCCCAGGATAAACAACGCCAGCATGGACAGATAGAAACTATTCTGCGCGACCTCGGGCATGGTCACCGCTCGGCCCTGCAGGCTGGCGCGGAGATTGATCAAAACCCCTTGGCCAATATCATCGGTGGGGATAACCTGGTTATAGGCTGCCAAATTACCATTGCTATCACAGGCGACCAAAATAGTTTTCTTGGCAGCCGCACAGCCCGACTGCGCAATCATGATATCGGTCGATTGCCAGCCCGAACTGGGGTCGCGTTTGTGCAACAGATTCCAATGATCCCAAAATAGGGTTCCGCCCCACAGGGTCAGAACCATCATGATGGAGATTATAATCCTATCTTGCGATCTTCTGGTCATCGATTATACCCTTTGGAATCGCTCTAACCCCGTGACCGCAGTTTCTTGAGCGATTGAGCGACCATGAAGGCGATCTCAAGCGATTGACCGCCATTCAGGCGCGGGTCGCATTGGGTATCGTAGCGCGAAGCGAGATCGGACTCGGCAATGTCAATCGCCCCGCCCAGGCATTCGGTGACATCGCGGCCTGTCAGTTCAAGGTGAATCCCGCCCGCATAGGTTCCCTCCGCGCGGTGAATGGCGAAGAACTGTTCGATCTCGGAATAGATACGGTCGAAGGGTCTTGTCTTATGGCCGGTCGAGGCGGTGATGGTATTGCCATGCATCGGGTCGCAGGCCCAAACCACCTCTCTGCCCTCGGCCTTGACGCGGCGGAGCAGTTCGGGCAGGTGTTTGGCGACCTTGTCCGAACCCATGCGGGCAATGATGGTCAAACGACCCGCTTCGTTATTCGGGTTCAAACGGTCGATCAAGCGCAGCAGATCATCGGCTGGCAGACTCGGGCCCGCCTTTAAGCCAATCGGGTTTTTGATGCCGCTCATGAACTCGACATGGGCACCATCCAACTGGCGGGTGCGGTCGCCGATCCAGACCATATGGGCCGAACAGTCGTACCAGTCCCCGGTCAAGGAATCGACTCGGGTCAAGGCCTGCTCATAGCCGAGCAGCAGGGCCTCGTGACTCGTAAAGAATTGGGTTTCGCGGAACTGCGGCGTAGTAACTGAATCGACTCCGCAGGCGGCCATAAAGGAGAGGGATTCACCAATCCGCTCGGCCAGTTCCTCGTACCTTGCTCCCGCCGGCGACTTGGCGACAAAGGACTGAGTCCAGCGGTGAACCTCGTGCAGGTCGGCATAGCCACCGGTAGCAAAGGCCCGCAGCAGATTAAGCGTCGATGCCGACTGCGAATAGGCCGTCAGCAATCTCTGCGGATCGGGAATCCGCGCCGATTCGTTAAACTCAAAGCCATTAACAATGTCGCCGCGATAGGATGGCAGGGTCACACCGTCGCGGCTCTCGGTATCCGATGAGCGCGGCTTGGCAAACTGCCCCGCGACTCGCCCAACCTTGACCACCGGCAATGCCGAGCCAAAGGTCAAGACCACCGCCATCTGCAACATGACACGGAAATTATCGCGGATAATATCGGCGGTCAGTTCGTTAAAGGATTCAGCGCAATCGCCACCCTGAAGCAAAAAGGCCCGACCCGCAGCAACCTCGGCCAAAGTGGCCTTTAGAGTTCGCGCCTCCCCGGCAAAAACCAGCGGCGGAAGCTTGCCAAGCATCCCCTCCACCCGCGACACAGCACTGGCATCGGGATAGGTCGGCACCTGTTGAATCGGCCGGTTGCGCCAAGATTGCGGAGTCCAAGGGTTTTTCATATATAATTCTCTGCTTTGGTTGGGTGATTGAATAATGCCAACTGATAGAATGAATCCGATGCAGCGTCAAGGAGTCTCTGGTTTGCGGACTAGCAACAAGTAAAAGCTGTAGGCATAGAAAAACTGCCCCCCCTCCCTTTAGGGAGCGGGGGGAAGGCTCGCTCTGCTTTGCAGAGTGAGACAGGGGGGGTAGGCCGCGATGGTCGCGGTGCCATTTTGTATTCTTTGGTTTTCAAGTGCAGAGTTAAAAACCAAAGAATAAAGAATCGCTCAGGCCGTGCCTGCCTACCCCCCAAGAGGTTCTAAGTTTTCAGCTGCACTTCGTTTGCTAAAAACAAAGAACCTCTTTCCCCCGCTCCCTAAAGGGAGGGGGGACATTCTTAAATCAAACCAACTCTGTGATTATCAAATCACCAGCTGACCTTGGCCATGGTGGCGCGGTGGTCGCTCGGCCAGGGAGTCACCACCAGATCGGCCTCAGGGGACTTCTCCCCGACTATGGCGGCATGGGTGATTTTAATATTCTTACCGCCGACCATGATAAAATCGATCCGATCATGGTGATCGGTCGGGTCGCTTGGCTCGGTCGTCGTGGTCCAGGTAAAGCCCGGTTTAGCCACCACATTGGGATAGACAGAACGGTAACTATCGACAAAACCCAAATCGGCCAGACCCTTGCTGAAGGGAAACTCCACCACCATCGGCTGGAGCTTCGCCGCCACCGCTGCCCCATTCCAATCAAGGTGCGAAGGTTCGTTAAAATCCCCCATAACAAAATGAGCGCGGGCATCGGACACGGCCTTGACATCGGCGGCGACCAGTTCAAAGGCCTTGCCGCGAGCCAGCTTGGCATATTTAATCGCCTCGGCGGCTGTGGTGACAAAGGGGAAATCGCCATATTCAATCTTCATGATCTGATAGGGCTGATAGGGGGCATCGTTGAGATTCATACTGTAAACCACGATCTTATCGCCCCCCACCATAATCTCGACTCCCGAGCCATTGGGAGTCTCCTTACCAATCGGATATTTGCTGAAGAGAATATCGGCCCAATGATGGGGTTGGTTATGTTTAAACTCGTGGTAGTAATAGCCGAGGGCGGCGGCAATCTCCTTACCGCGCGACCTGTCCATACCTTCGGCAATACAGCCGCCATAGCCCGCTTCGCAGGGTTCCGGTTCAGGCACGGTTTCCTGGGCGGCGATAATATCGGCCTTGCTGGCCTTCATGACCGCGACGGTCTCGTCAATTGGTTTTTGTTCATTGGCACCAGCACCCTTCATATTCATACTAAGCAGGGTCAGTTCCGCCGCCTCGACCCGAGACACCACCAACAGACCCAGTGCGGCCATTAAAGATAGGATGAGGGTTTTTGAATGGTTCATGACTTCCTCCGATAGGTTTTTTGAATCAAGTCAGATAACTCTATCCTAACTGTATCGTTTGGCAAGGAAAAATTAATCTATACTCCGTTCACTTGAGAATTCAAAATTTGTTTGGATTTCAATAACCATCCATATTCGTCATTGCGAGGCAAATCGCCGCTGCGAAGCAGCACAAGCGATTTAGCCGTGGCAATAAACCCGCGAAGCGGTCAAAATAATCTATTAAAATCAGATAGTTATTGCTTAAAGAAATCTGACCGCTTCGCGGGCTTGCTGCCACGCCGTCGGCGGTTATGCGAGCTTCGCTCGCGCCGCCGAGGCTCGCAGTGACGATTATTGGGTTGAAACTTCAAGAATTCTAAAGGAAACCCAGAAAAACTCCAAACTTGTCATTCTGAACTTAGAACAGTCCGAGCTTTAGCTCGGCAAACTGTT
>JASGCE010000328.1 GCA_030054295.1 Minisyncoccota bacterium | reverse complement strand
AACTCCCCGCTGGATTGCCAGCCGCTCAAAGCGAGCGGCGGCAATGACGAACGAGACGAGTTATTGAAATCTAACCTAAATTTTGAATTTTCAGGTGAACGGAGTATAAATTTCTGTTTTTTTTCAATATTTTTGCATCCCAACCCTTGATGGTTGGCTTTGCAATCCCTATTTTATGATTCTGGTACTTCTGTTCTTTTTCTTTATGGCGTAGTGCTAGGATTAAACCGCTTACGATTAGGAATTAATCGTTAAATATCAATTCAAACCTCGAGGATTTTAATATGTACAAAACCGTTGAAGCACTTGATCGTGAAAAACATGCCAAGTCGCGTCTGCCTGGTGAGACTGCCTCCTTTGCATTTGCCGCCAAGATTCATTCAGTGCCATTGCTCAGTGTCGAATTTGCCGAGACCGCGCGCTGCTATCCGATTCTCTTCGCCGAGGATGCCCAGAAGACCATTTATCCGATTGCTCTGCTTGGTCTGCGCACCGACGAGAATCTTTTTGTCACCGGCAAGACCTGGGATCCGCAGCAATATATTCCGGCCTTTATTCGCCGCTATCCCTTTATCACCAATGATGATGGTGTGGTCGCCATTGATACTGACTATGTTGGCACCAAGGGTACGGGCGAGGCTTTTTTTGACGCTGAGGGCAAGAACAGCCCGGCGCTCGAGAACGCCTTGAAGTTCCTGACTGAATTCCAGATCGAAGTGGGTCGCACCCGCGCTTTGATGGCCAAGCTGGCTAAATATGATCTGTTGCAAGATTGGGACATTCAGGCCGTCGCCCCCAATGGCGAAGGTTTTAAATTCCAGGGCCTCAAGATTGTTAACGAAAAGAAGCTGATGGAAATGAAGCAGGAGGAGGTTTTTGACCTGTTCCCGACGGCTGAACTATTTTGGATCAGTGCGCATCTGGTGTCGCTGGGCAATGTAGCCCGTCTATTGATGCGGGTTGCGCCGGCAAACTAAACCAGCCATGGTTTTGTGAGAGGGGGGGCTGCGGCTCCCCCTTTTTATTTTAAAAAAAGAAAAAGAAAAGCGGTTTGGCTGCAAGCCAATGGGCGAAGCCCAAGTTAGGGAGTCACAGACCCTTCTACAATTTGAAGCACCGCAGGTACTTCCCCGCCCGACACGATCAAAAAATTTATAGAATGCTTAATTGCGCGTTCGTTTACTCCAAATGAATTATTTATCCTTTCTCGCTTGCGAACGAAGTGAGCAAAAAGGCGAGTAAGGATAAATAATTCATAAGAACGCGCTCTAACAAACCAACCAACGCCATCGGTTCGGGCTCGTTGCCACGGTCGCTATCGCTACCTCGCAATGACGAATATGGATAGTTATAGGCATCTAAACATAATTTTGAATTCTTAAGTGAATTGAGTATAAATTAAACTAAAATTTGTGGGGGGCGGATGCCCCCCATCTCACTTCGTTCGATTCCCCCCGCTGGATAGCCT
>JASGCE010000115.1 GCA_030054295.1 Minisyncoccota bacterium | reverse complement strand
ACAATTTTTGGTCTGTGTTGACCCCTTACAAGCATTTTGAGACAGTCTGGCCCCCGTCTCGCTTCGTTCGACACTATGAGGGGTTAGGGGAGGTTTAATCCTTTCGATACCCCTCATCGTCTAGGGAATTGAGAATTCAACATTCCTCTCTAGTATTCCTATCCTTCAAGCACTATGATGGTTCGGCTTTACCGTCCGAACCATGATATATTAACCACTATCCGAGAAATCACATGAATTCACCCGTTCAAACAATTGATCCCCTTACCGTTTTGCAGCAGCTTGTCGAGATGGCGATCAAGTCAGGGGCCAGCGATGCCGATGCATTGATAACCGATTCGGTGGTGCTGGGGGTCTCGCAGCGGCTTAACGAACGCGAGGGGCTGGAACGGTCTGAGTCGCGCGACCTTGGCCTGCGCGTATTGGTTGGCAAGCAGCAAGCGATTGTTTCCTCGACCGACTTGAGTTCCAAGAGTCTCGAGGCCCTGGTCGAGCGGGCCGTGGCCATGGCCAAACTGGCCCCGCGCGATGAATATCAGGGGATTGCCGACTATCTGGCGGTCAATACCGACATTACGGCTTCGGATGTGCGGCGACTCGATCTGATCGATCCGGTTGAACCGACGGTGGAATGGCTGAGTTCATTGGCCGAGGAGGCCGAGGAGGCCGCTCGCAAAGTGCCAAAAATCAGCAATTCCGACGGGGCCAATGCCGGTTGGAGTCGCACCAAGGCCCATATGGTCTCCTCCAACGGTTTCCAAGGCTCGCAGGAAGCGACGCGCCATTCGCTTTCGGTCTCGGTTCTGGCTGGCAGCGGCACAGCGATGGAGAGCGACTATGACTATTCGGTATCGATCTATGGTCGAGACATTGGGGATCCCAAGACCATCGGCCGCACGGCCGGGGAGCGGGCGGTGGCCAAACTCAATCCCCAGACGGTCATGACCCTCAAGGCTCCGGTGGTCTTCGAGAATCACATTGCCAATTTTTTGTTGCGCAGTTTTATCGGGGCGATCAACGGCAATTCGATTGCCCGTGGCACTTCGTTTTTAAAGGATCAGCTGGGCGAGTTGGTCTTTAACCCCGAGATTACGATCATCGATGACCCGCTGCGGATTCGCGGATTCCGCTCGCGGCTCTTTGACGGCGATGGCTTGAAGACCGAGGCGCGAAAATTCATCGACAATGGTGTCTTGACCAGCTGGATGATGGACCTTCGTTCGGCCAAACAGCTTGGCTTTAGCTCGACCGGCCATGCCAGTCGGAGTACGGCCTCTCCGCCCAGTCCTTCGCCAAGCAATCTCTATTTTGCCCCGGGTGCGGTCAGTCGGGCCGATTTGATCGCCGATATTAAACAGGGGTTTTTTGTCACTGGCCTCATGGGTTTTGGCGTCAATGGCGTGACCGGCGACTATAGCCAAGGGGCCTCAGGTTTTTGGATCGAGAATGGCGAGATTACCTATCCGGTCAGTGGCGTGACCATTGCCGGTAATCTCAAGGATATGTTCCGCGACCTCACCCTGGCCGATGATTTGGAATTCCGCAGCGGGATCGACTCCCCCACCGCCCGCACCGACAGCCTGACCATTGCAGGGAATTGACCGGTGGCTGAACAAGCGAACTTGACAGACCTGCCACACGATCAACCAGAGCTTGATCACCAGCCCTTGGCGACCGGGATTCTGGTCCGTCGCCTCTATCGTGATTTTGTCCGTCCCCATTGGCGGCGATTGTTGCTGGCTTTGCTGATGATGGTGATTATTGCCGGCACGACGGCATTGCTGGCCAAGACGGTGCAGCCCCTGCTCAATGATGTCTTTATTGGTCGCAACCGCGAGCAGCTGGTGGTGGTGGCGGTCACGATCTTTATCCTGTTCCTGGCCAAGGGGATTGCCTCCTATATCGAGGAGGTCTTGATGAACAGCCTTGGTCAGACCATAGTCTCGACCATGCAGTCGGCCATGTTTAGAACCCTGGTCTATGCCGATATGGCCTTTTTTAACCGTACGGCGACCGGTCTCTTGATTGCCCGTTTGACCAACGATGTTAATCTTCTGCGCACCGTGGTGACCAACAGCCTGACCGGTATGGGCAAGGATTTTCTGAGCGTGGTGTTTTTGGTCACGGTCATGTTTATGCAGGATTGGAAACTCTCCTTGGTGGCTCTGGTGGTTTTTCCGGCGGCTATTTTGCCGATTGCGCGGCAGGGTCGCAAGATGCGCAAGGTCTCGGGCCAGACCCAGTCGCGTCAGGGCGAGTTGGTGGTGCGGTTGGAACAGGTTTTTCAGGGCAATCGGCTGGTCAAGGCCTATGGTATGGAGGCCTATGAGACTCGCAGCGTCAATGATCTGTTGGGGCGGATTCTCAAACAGATAAAGCGGGCGGCGCGGGTTCGCGCCCTATCGAGCCCAATCATGGAGACCCTCGGCGGCATTGCCATTGTCACGGTGGTGGTGATTGGCGGGCTTCAGGTCATCGAGGGAACCCGCACGACGGGGACATTCTTCTCCTTCATCACGGCATTGTTATTGGCTTACGAGCCGGTCAAAAGGCTGGCCAATCTCAACAATAGTTTGCAGGAGGCCTTGGCTGCCGCCCAGCGGGTTTTTTCGGTGCTTGATCTCCAGCCCCATATTACCTCGGCTGCCGGGGCGCAGCCCCTGGTGGTGCAGCGCGGCGAGATCAGGATCGAGAATCTTTGTTTTAGTTACGATGCGGCCCCGGCAGCGACATTGGTGGGGGCCGCCGCGGAACCGCTCGTTATTCCGCCCGCTGACCTGCTCTCTGATCAGCCTGCACCTTCTGGTGCGCCGCGGCGCGCCCTGGATCATTTCAGCCTGACCATCGCCCCTGGCCAGCGGGTGGCATTGGTCGGTAAGTCGGGCGGCGGCAAATCGACATTGCTCAATATGATTCCGCGATTCTATGACCCGCAGGAGGGGCGAATCCTGATTGATGGGATCGATATTCGTTCGGTGGAACTGCGCTCGCTGCGGCGTTCCCTGGCATTGGTGAGTCAAGAGGTGGTGCTGTTCGACGATACGATTCGCGCCAATATTGCCTATGGCGACATGACTCGCAGCCAGGCCGAGATCGAACAGGCCGCGGAGAATGCCGCCGCCCATGAATTTATCCAAGCCCTGCCGCAGGGCTATGATACCGAGGTCGGGGAGTTTGGCGCCAAACTCTCGGGTGGCCAGCGGCAGCGAATCGCCATTGCCCGCGCCATGTTGCGCGACGCGCCGATTCTGCTGCTCGACGAGGCGACCAGTGCCCTCGATAATCAATCCGAAAGGCTGGTGCAGCAGGCCATGGACCGTTTGATGGTTGGGCGCACCGTAGTGGTGATTGCCCACCGCCTCTCGACCATTATCGATGCGGATCTCATCTGTGTCATCGAGGGTGGGAAGATTGTCGAATCGGGCAGTCACAGTGAATTACTGGCGAGGCAGCAAAAATACTATGCCCTCTATCGGCAATATGAGGAGGGCGAAGTGGCATGAACTATCTGATCGATAATGGGATAGTTCAGCGAGTTCTGGCCTTTTTGCTCGCGGCCTATCTGTGGTTTTGCTACCTCACGAGCCGCTGGCGGATTGTCGATGGGAACTATATGCGGGACTGTGTTGCGGGGGGTGGGATGATCGCCAGCTTTTGGCACAACCGCTTGACCATGATTGCCTTTTTGTGGCGGCAATATTCGCGCCAGAGAATCAGGGTCATGATTTCGTCGCACCGCGATGGTCAGATGATTGCGCGGATTGGCTATTATTTGCGCTTTGAAGCGATTCACGGCTCGTCAAAACGCGGCGGAGTGACGGCACTGCGGCGGGTTGAACTGAGCATCCTCGAGGGGGCTGCTACCGCCATTACCCCCGATGGCCCCAAGGGGCCTCTGGCCAGGGTCAAGCCGGGAATTATTCACGCCGCGATGGTGACGGGGGCGCCGATTCTGCCGGTCGCCTTTGCCATGAGTCGCTGTATCCGTTTGCGGTCGTGGGATCGGATGGTGATTCCCAAACCCTTCGCCCGCGGAGTCCTGATCTGCGGCGAGCCTATGCGAGTCGCAGCCGATGCCGATATTGCCACCGCGACGGAAGAGTTGGAACGGCGAATCAATGATGTCACAAACCGCGCTGAGGCAATGGTGGGGAATGGGTAGTGAAATGTAAGGCTATGAGATCTGTACTAGGTTATAATCCTTCCAGACTCCTCATCGCGTTGCGAAGCAAGGCGATCCAGCGGGGGGAGTCGAACGAAGTGAGACGGGGGGGATCCGCCCCCCACTATAAACGAATAATTTCTGGTTTGAAGTTTCTGTGACTCGTCAAGTTTTGGGACTATTCAAAATGAACCGAATCAATCGACCGATTATTGCTGTCTATATCATGACTAATTCTCGGAATGGCACCCTCTATACTGGCGTTACCCGAGACTTAGTGCGACGAACCTATGAACATCGCAACAGTCTCGTAAAGGGATTTACCTCGCGCTATAAATGCAAAAAATTGGTTTGGTATGAAGTGCATGAACTAGTCATGAATGCCGTCGCACGGGAAAAACATATAAAGGATTTTGAAAGAATTTGGAAAGTGAATCTGATCGAGACGATGAACCCAGAATGGCGTGATCTTTATGATGAGTTGTTTTAGCAAGTCGAGGGGTTTCAGCTCCTTATCAAATTTGCATTATAATAGGGGGGCGGATGCCCCCCGTCTCACTTCGTTCGACTCCCCCCGCTGGATAGCCTCTCGCTTCGCTCGACGCTATGAGGGGTTAGGGGAGTTTTTAACCTTTCGATACCCCTCATCGCGTTGCGAAGCAAGGCGATCCAGCGGGGGTGAGACTTGCTTTAGCAAGTCGAGGGGGCGTCAGCCCCCTATCAATTTTGCATTTTTATAGTGGGGGGCGGATGCCCCCCGTCTCGCTTCGCTCGATTCCCCCCGCTGGATTGCCTTCTGCCCTGTAGGCGAATGCCGACATTCGTCGGCGGGGCAGAACGCAATGAGGAGTCGGGTAGGTTTATACTTCCCAAAACCCCTCATTCCTTTTTTTAAAAATAACAACCCTCAGCCAAAAACCGTCTCTGACGCGACAATCTCGATCAAACTCGGGGTATCCCGACCCGCCGCCCGGGCCAGGGCGGGAGTTAAGTCAGCCAGCCGCAGCACCCGTTCCGACGGAATACGATAGGCCTCGGCCAGTTTCATAAAATCGGGCGGAACAGGCCTGACCCCCTCGGGGTGAATCTGTTTGGCGATCATAAAATTCTCAATCTCCAAAAACCCCTCGCTGTTCCAAACGATAAAGATGACCGGTGTGCCAGCATCGACCGCCGAGCCAAGTTCGCCTAGGCTGAATTGCAAGCCGCCGTCCCCCACCAGACAGACCACCGGGGCCCTATCCCCCATCACCGCCGCGCCAATCGCCGCGCCAATCGCCGCCCCCGGAGCATAGCCGAGCGTGCCATAGCCCGTCGCGGCATTGAACCAGCCCCGTACCCGCTCGACATCAAAATAGATATTGCCGGAATAGACCGGCTGGGTCGAATCCCCGACGATAATGACTCGCGGCAGGGCCCTTTGGATGGTTTGCAGCACGGCGATCTCGCTGCGCAGTTTTGGCGAGAGCCAGGCCTCTACCTCCGACCGAACGACCGAAGCGCGGTTGCTCCAGTCGGGTTTCTTTACCGCGGGGGTAAGCAGCGGCAAAAGCTGCGCGACCGTTGGTTCGACTCCCCCCAAGAGAGCCACCGTCGCGGCGGGAGTCCGCATCAGCTGCGCCGCCGAAACATCGACCTGAATCACCTGCGGCAAACTCGGCATTCCATCATCTTCATAAAAATCATAGTCGGTCTGGCCAAATTCGGTTCCCAGGGCGAGAATCACATCGGCCGCAACCATCAATTCGCGCACCGCGGGCAGGGAAGGGCTGGCCGGAATCCCCAGCCTATGTCCGGCCATAATCCCGCGGCCATTGATGGTGGTCACGACCGGGGCATCCAGATGCTCGGCGATTTTTCTAATTAAATCAGGGGTTTGCTGCCCCCACACCGCGCCACCGCCGGCCAGGATCAGGGGCCGTTTTGCTGCCGTTAATAATCGCACCGCCTCCGCCAATTCCGCTGCCGCTGGGGTGGCGGGAGAGAAATTGACCACCCTGGGTTTTAAACTGCCGCGATAGTCGAGCTTCATGACATCGGTGGGAATCTCGATATGAACCGGGCCGGGCCTCTCGCTGGCCATGATGGCGAAGGCGCGGGCTATGACCTCTCCCAGATCATTGGGGTTGAGGAGGGTGTGACTCCAGCGCACCACCGACTTGATCACCGCCGCCTGATCGGCCAGTTCGTGCAGCAGACCATGGCCATGGCCGAGTGAATTGACGCGATTGACTCCCGATAGGATCAGCATCGGAATCGAATCGGCGGCGGCCTGAGCCATGGCGGTCAAACAGTTGGTCAATCCCGGGCCGGTAATCAGGCAGGTGACTCCTGGTTTGCCGGTCATGCGGGCATAGCCATCGGCCATAAAGCCAGCCCCCTGTTCGTGGCGCGGGGTAATGTGGCGAATTTTGGTTTCGGGCAGGCCGCGGTATAGTTCCACCGTATGGACTCCGGGAATACCAAAGATGGTATCGACGCCATAGGCCTCGAGGATGATCGGCAGGGCAGTGCCGACCGAAGGGTGAGATGGCGCGGTTTTTGACATGATTTCCCCCGTGTAAAAAATAATTTCGCCAGTCTAGACAAAGAATAGTCACTACGACAAGAAAATTTGTAAAAAAACCCTTGCAGTTATGGCTAAATTGCATATCGTAGAGAGAGTTGGAGAAATATAATCCATAATAAATAATAGGTTGAGGAACAATAGCGCGAATCCAAGAATCAGCACCTCGTTCAGGGAGAGATGACAATGGCTGCAACCAAGGCAAGGGCTAACGGGGTCGTTAAGAACGATTTTCTGGCTGTGACCGATCTCCATAAATCCTATGGCCCGGTGGAGGTCATCAAGGGGGTCAGCCTCAATGCCAAGGAGCATGAGGTTATATCCTTAATCGGGGCCTCGGGTTCGGGTAAATCGACATTTCTGCGCTGTATAAATCTGCTCGAGATTCCCGAATATGGGGAGATCAGCCTCGAGGGGGTCAAGATGCCCTTGGCCGGCGAAGGCAGCAAAAGGCAAATTACCGATCAGAATAAACTTAGGGCCATGAGGGCGCGGCTGGGTTTTGTCTTCCAGAATTTCAATCTCTGGTCGCATATGACAGTGCTGGAGAATATTATCGAGGGGCCGATTCGCGTCCTCAAACTGCCCAAGAAACAGGCCGAGGAACGCGCCGAGGCCCTGATGGAGCGAGTCGGTATTGCCGAACGGCGCAATTACTACCCCAGCCAATTATCCGGCGGGCAGCAGCAGCGGGTGGCGATAGCCCGCACCCTGGCGATGGAGCCGAGGGTCATGCTGTTTGACGAGCCAACCTCCGCCCTCGACCCCGAACTGGTCGGAGAGGTGCTGAAGGTAATGAAAGACCTCGCCCTCGAGGGTCGCACCATGTTGGTCGTGACCCACGAAATGGGCTTTGCCCGCGAGGTTTCGGATCGCGTGATCTTCCTCCACAAGGGAC